>DASSHA010000205.1:0-2657 GCA_035693145.1 Candidatus Limnocylindrales bacterium | reverse complement strand
GCCGCGCGCTCGCGCACCTCGACGACGCCTGCACCGGCAGCGACGAGCGCCCGAACGAGGTCGGGGGTGTCACGGTCGGGGTCGTCGAGCGCGACCGAAAGCCGCGAATCGCGCGGCGCGACGTCACGAACGGCCGGCACGGACCGAGCCGCGGCGATGACGGACTCCGTCGGCGCCCGGTCGAACCGGACGTCGACGCCGCGCCCGCCGACTGCGCCGCGCAGGCGGGCCGGCGAATCGATCCGCAGGAGGCCGCCCCGGACGAAGGCGATCCGATCGCACAGCCGGTCGGCCTCGTCGAGGTTGTGGGTCGCGAGGACGATCGTCCGACCGGCGGCACGAAGCCGCGAGATCGCGTCGCGGACGATGAACGCCGCCTCCGGGTCGAGGGCGGCGGTCGGCTCGTCGAGGAACAGGACCGCCGGCTCGTGGAGCAGCGCGCGAGCGATCGCGAGCTTCTGCTTCATGCCCTTGCTGAAGGTGCCGGCACTGTCGTCGCGCCGGTCCCACAGGTCGAACAGGGTGAGCAACCGCTCGATCCGTTCGGCTCGCACGTCGGCCGGCAGACGATGGAGCCGTCCGAAGAACTCGAGGTTGGCGCGCGCGGACAGCTTCTCGTACAGCCCAGGCGTCTCGGTCAGGACGCCGACCCGCGCCCTGACGGCCTCGGCATCGTGCCGTACGTCGTACCCGTCCACGCGCGCCCCGCCCTCGCTCGGCCCGATGAGCGCGGTCAGCATCCGGACCGTCGTCGTCTTGCCGGCACCGTTGGGTCCCAGGATGCCGAGCACCTCGCCCGGCGCCACCTCGAACGTCATGCCACGGACGGCCCACGTCTGGCCGAACCGCCGGCCGAGGCCCTCCGCCCGGATCGTCGGCTGGCTCGGCTCGAGCGGCATCGACGTCATGGCGGTCATCGCCGAGGAGTCTCGCAGGTCTGCCGCGAACCGGTCCGGCCGCTACTCGGCCGTGAGCACGACGAGATGTGCCCAGAAGTCGCCGCGACGGGCGACCGCCTCTCGCCGCCGATCGAGCTCGATCCCGACGGCCATCAGCTCGTCGCCGCCGCGCACGCGATCCGCTTCGGCCGGCGAGCCCGGTTCGCTCGGCCAAGCTGCCAGCCGGTATCGAATCCCCGGATTGAGGCCCGCGAGCCGGATCCGGAGCGGACCCGGGGACGGCCGATTGAGGACGACGTACGTGCCGACGATCGCCTCGCGCCGGTCGTCAGAGGCCACCATCCAGGCCGTCACGTTGCCGTCGCCCGAGAACGGGCTCACGAGCCGCCGGAACCGCCCGAACTGGAACAGCTCCCGATGCGCCTTGTAGAACGCGACCTGGTCGGCGACCTCCCGTCGCTCCGCCTCGGAGAAGCGGGTCACGTCGAGCTCGTAGCCGAACACGCCGAAGAACGCGACGGCCGCGCGCGTCGCGAGCGGCGTGACCCGGCCGACCTGGTGGTTCGGAACCGCCGAGACGTGCGCGCCCATCGACGAGAGCGGATAGGCGAGCGAGGTGCCCCACTGGATCGCGAGCCGTTCGACCGCGTCCGTGTCGTCGCTCGTCCAGGCCTGCGGCGCATAGGCGAGGAGCCCGGGGTCGAACCGGCCGCCGCCGCCGGCGCATGACTCGAAGAGCACGTCCGGAAAGGCCTCGGTCAGCCGCCGGTAGAGCTCGTAGACGCCGAGGATGTGGCGGTGGAAGAACTCGCCCTGGCGGTCCGGCGGAAGGTCGAGGCCGAACGGCTCGGTGATCGAGCGGTTCATGTCCCATTTCACGTAGGAGATCGCGGCGCCGCCCAGCAGATCGGACAGGACCCCCGCGAGGTGGTCGACGACCTCGGGACGGCCCATGTCGAGGACGTACTGGTTGCGGCCCTCGGTCCGCTCGCGGCCCGGCACGCCGATCGCCCACTCCGGATGGGCCTGGAACAGCTCGCTGCGCCGGCTGACCATCTCGGGTTCGATCCACAAGCCGAACCGCATGCCGAGGGCCTCGACCTTCCGGGCGAGCCCGTCGATCCCGTTGGGCAGCTTGCGGCGATCGACGAACCAGTCGCCGAGCGAGCTCGTGTCGTCGTCGCGCCGGCCGAACCAGCCGTCGTCCAGCACGAACAGCTCGATCCCGAGCTCATGCGCGTCGGCCGCGATCTGGAGCAGCTTCGCCTCGTCGAAGTCGAAGTACGTCGCCTCCCAGTTGTTGACGAGGATGGGCCGCGGCCGGTCGCGCCACGTGCCGCGGGCGAGGCGCTCCCTGAAGAGGTCGTGCAGCCCGTCGCTCAGATCGGCAAGTCCCGAGCCGGACCAGGCGAGGATCGCCTCGGGCGACTGGAAGGCGGCGCCGGGCTCCAGCAGCCAGGCGAACGTCTCCGGGTTGATCCCGGCGCGGACCCGCGTCGTGCCGAACTGGTCGACCTCCGCCTCGGCGAGGAAGTTGCCCGAGTAGACGAGGCTGAGCGCAATCGCCTCCCCGTGCTCCTCGGTCGTCGACTCGCGGCGGAGCAGCAGGAACGGGTTGTGCTCGTGGCTCGAGTGGCCGCGCGTGCTCGCGACGCCGTGACGGCCCGGCGTCAGCCGTTCGGACACGACGTGCCGCTCGCGGGCCCAGGTCCCGCTCAGGCGGACGAGCGTCCAGTCGGCGTCGGGCAGGTCGAGCGA
>DASSHA010000204.1:0-20134 GCA_035693145.1 Candidatus Limnocylindrales bacterium | reverse complement strand
GGCTCGTCCACGGCCGGATGAAGGCGACCGAGCGTGATGCCGAAGTCGGCCGCCTCCGCGACGGCGACCTCGACGTCCTCGTCGGCACGACGGTCCTCGAGGTCGGCGTCGATGTGCCCCGGGCGACCGTCATGGTCGTCGAGGCAGCCGAGCGGTTCGGCCTCGCCCAGCTCCACCAGCTGCGGGGGCGCGTCGGGCGCGGCGACGCCCAGTCGTACGCCGCGCTCGTGTCGGCCGCCGCGCCGACGACGAGGGCCTGGAACGACCTGGTCGCGGGCGACCGGGCGCCCGAGACGACCGAGCAGGCGCGCCTCCTCGCCCTCGCCCGAACGACGGACGGGTTCGCGCTGGCGGAGCAGGACTGGGAGATCCGGCGTGAGGGCAACGTCCTCGGGTTCGACCAGAGCGGGCTGCCGTCGCTGCGGGTCGCGACGCTCGCGAATCCCGAGCACCGCGAGCTCGCGGCGCGGGCCCGTGTTCGTGCGGAGTCCCTCCTCGATGCGGCCGGCCGCCTCCGTCCGGGCGAGGCGGCGCTCGAGCACGAGCTCCGGGCCGGATGGCTGCGCGGCGTGTGGACCGGCGAGGTCGCGGCCGGCGTCTGATGGGCCCCACGCACGCGCGATCGCGTGGCTGACGCCGGGCGGGTGATCGCGGGCTCGGCACGCAGCATCCGCCTCGCGACGCCCGGCGGGGTCACCCGGCCGCTCGGCGACCGGGTCAAGCAGACCATGTTCGCGATCCTCGAGCCCGACCTGCCGGGCGCCCGCTTCCTCGACCTGTTCGCCGGCAGTGGCGCGGCCGGCATCGAGGCGCTCTCGCGCGGCGCGGCGGAGGCCGTCTTCGTGGAGCGCGATGCGGGGGCGGCGCGGACGATCGAGGCGAACCTCCGGGCGACGCGGCTCGCCGGCGAACGCGCAGGGGTCGCCCGCCGGGAGGTCGGCGCATACCTCGCGGATCCACGCGTCCCCGGCTCGCCGGCGACGATCGCGTTCGTCGACCCGCCGTACGCCGAGCCGGAGCTGCTGCTCGCCGCCCTCCGCGCGCTCGGCGATCCGCTCGGGCGCGTGCTCTCGCCCGGTGCGCGCGTCGTCGCCAAGCACTCCTCGCGAACGTCGCTGCCCGCCCGGATCGGGCTGTTAGCATCCGAGCGCAACCGCCGGTTCGGCGAGACGGCGCTGGCCTTCTATCGCCGGACCGACCCCGATCGACCGCCCGAACCTGACTCGAGCGAGGAGGACGCGTGAACGTCGCCGTCTATCCGGGCTCGTTCGATCCCGTCACCTACGGCCACCTCGACGTCATCGCTCGCGCCGCGCCCGTCTTCGACCGCCTCGTCGTCGCCGTCCTCGCGAACCCGCGCAAGACGCCGCTCCTCTCGGCGGACGAGCGCGTCGGGATCATCGCCGCCGCACTCGACGACGCCCTGTCGCCCGATCTCCGCTCGCGCGTCGAGGTCGAGGCGTTCGACGGCCTGACGGTCGACTTCTGCCGAGCACGCGATGCACGCTGGGTCGTGCGCGGGCTGCGCGCGATCTCCGACTTCGAGCTCGAGATGCAGCTCGCCCACACGAACCGCGTGCTCGCCCCCGAGGTCGATGCCGTCTTCTTCATGACCGCCCTCGAGCACGGCTACGTCAGCTCCAGCCTGGCTCGGGAGATCGCCTCGTTCGGCGGCGACGTCTCTGCGCTCGTTCCACCGGCCGCCGTCGACTCGCTCGTCGACGCCATCCGCGCCGCCGACCCCATGCGATAATCGCGCCGACGCCCGGCAGCCGCGGTCGCCACACCCGGGAGGGACCCTCCGATCGACATCATCTTCCTCGTCGAGCGCCTCGAGTCGCTCCTCGCGAACGGCAAGAAGCTGCCGCTGACGAACAACGTCGTCGTGGACCAGAACGCGGCGCTCGGGCTGATCGACGAGCTGCGCGTCGCCGTGCCCGAAGAGGTCCGCGCAGCGAAGCGGATCAACTCGGAAGGTGAGCGGATCATCGACAAGGCTCGCGAGGAGGCCGAACGGATCATCGGCCGTGCCCAGGAGCAGGCGGCGTTCCTCATCGACGAGCGTGGCCTCACGCAGGCCGCCGATGAGCAGAGCCGGCGGATCATCGAGCGGTCGGAACGCGACGCGGACGAGATCCGCGCCGGGGCGGACGAGTACGCCGTCAGCGTGCTGGTGGGCCTCGAGGCCGACCTCGTGAAGACCCTCGCGAGCGTGAAGAAGGGCATCGCCATGCTCGACGAGCGTCGCGCCGAGCTGCGCGCCGCCGACGAACGTTCGGCTGCCGCGGAGCTCGCCGGTCATGAGCGAAACGGCTCGTTGGCCGTCGACGAGGCCGAGGGGACCTCGCAGCCCGCTCGCCTGTGACTCCCCGATGACCGCTCCGCGGGGCGGCCGGGCTCGAGCCGTCTCACCGCGCAAACCGCTGTCCGCGGGTGCGGCGACGCCGTCACGCCAGGCCGGCGACACCCTCACGTACCCGGTCGCCAGCCTCCTTGCGGAGGCTCCGGGAGCGACCCGCGAGTACGAGGTCGGCCCGGCCTGGGTCGACGTCGGCGAGGAGCAGCCGCCGGACGCGACCGGTCGCCAGGACGAGGCGGCGATCCGCGAGGACGAGGCGGCGTTGGCGGAGCCCGTGGCGGGCACCCTCCGGCTCGCCCGGACGAACCGCGGCCTCCTCGCCTCCGCCCGCCTGCGGACCGTGCTCGCGACCGAGTGCAGCCGCTGCCTGCGCGACGTTCGCGTCCCGCTCGACCTGACGATCGAGGAGGAGGTCCTCCCCTCGATCGAGCTCTCGAGCGGCCTGCCGGTCGACACGACCTCGGAGCCGGACGTCGTTCGGCTCAACCAGCACCACGAGCTCGAGCTGCTGCCGCTCGTGCGCGAGGCGATCTGGCTCGCCCAGCCGATCGCACCCGTCTGTCGGGAGGACTGCCCAGGCCTGTGCTCGACCTGCGGCCGACCACTCGACGACGGCGACCACGATCACGAGCCGGCCGAGATCGACCCGCGGCTCGAGGCGCTGCGCGGCTTCGCGGTCGACGCCGGCGACGAGACCGACTAAACTCCCCGCTCGGCGCGGGCGACGCCGGCGTCCCTTCCCAGACGAGCATGACGGTCCGGTTCGGGCCGCATCGACGACCCCGCTCGAAAGGAGCGAACGACCGGCATGGGTGTCCCGAAGAGAAAGGTGTCGCACGCGCGGCAGGGCGAGCGGCGGAGCCATCTCGCGCTGAGCGTGCCGCGCCTCGAGACCTGTCCGCACTGCCACGAACCGAAGCTCCCGCACCACGCCTGCCCGAACTGCGGGTACTACAAGGGTCGGCTGGCCGTGGAGCTCAAGGCGAAGACCGAGGAGTCCGCGTAACCTCGGGACCGCTGCGTCCGGCGGGGCGCGCTCCGTCCTCGATCCGTGAGGGGGAAGACGCCGCTGAGGATGCTGCATGAGCGTTGCCCGCGATCGCCGGCCGGTGACCGTCGCCGTCGACGCGATGGGCGGCGACCACGGCCCCGAGGAGGTCGTGCCCGGCGCGGTGGCCCACGCCAGCTCGCATCCCGGCGATCATCTCCTCCTCGTCGGTCGGCCCGACGTCATTCTCCGAATCGCCGGCGACCCGCTGCCTTCGAACGTGTCGATCGTCGAGGCTGCCGACGTCGTCGGCATGGACGAGCACCCGGCCCGGGCGCTCCGCGAGAAGAAGGACGCCTCGATCCTCGTCGCCTGCGATCTCGTCCGGGCCGGAACGGCGGACGCCGTCGTGACGGCCGGCCACACCGGTGCCGGGATGGCAGCCGCCGTGCTGCGCCTGGGGCGCCTGCCGGGCGTCGATCGACCGGCGCTCGCGGTCCAGATGGTTACCGAAAGCGGGCCGTTCGTGTTCCTGGACATCGGGGCGAACCCGGATTCGACGGCCGAGAACCTCCAGCAGTACGCGCACATGGGCGCGATCTTCGCGGAGCGCGTCCTCGGCGTCGCCCGGCCGCGGGTCGCGCTGCTGTCGATCGGCGAGGAGAAGGGCAAGGGGGACGCCCGGATCCAGCGGGCGACCGAGCTGCTCGACCAGAGCGAGCTGAACTTCGTCGGCAACGTCGAAGGCAAGGACCTCGTCACGCACATGGCCGACGTCGTCGTCTGCGACGCCGTCGTGGGCAATGTCACGATCAAGTTCTTCGAGGGCCTGTCGGGCTTCATCTTCGACCTCCTCAGGGCCGAGCTGCGGCGACCGCCGCGTGGTCCGCTCGCGTACGCGCTTCTGAAGCCCGGCCTCGACCGAATCCGACGGGTGTTCGACTACGAGCGGGTCGGCGGCTCGCCGCTTCTCGGGGTGCGCGGGTCGGTGATCATCACCCACGGCCGTGCGCGACGCCGGATGGTCACCTTCGCGGTGGGGGTCGCGGCCGACGCGGCCCGGGCCGAGGTCCCGCGGCTGATCGGCGAGCGCCTCGGCAGCTCGCGGACCCGCGTCGAGGGCGCCGGCGTTCCGGCGACGTCGTGACGGCGCGACGAGCAGCGCTCGTGGCGCTCGCTCGGAGCGTCCGGCGATGACCGGTCGAACCAGCGCCCGAGGCCACGCGAAACCTGACGGCGGGGACCGCGCCCGGGCGCGCCGAACGGCTCGGCGCCTCGCGCTCGCCGCGCTGTTCGAAGCGGAGTTCGGTCAGCGGACCGCCGCGGCGATCCTCGAGCGCCACCTTGGCGAGGTCGAGCTCGACGCGAGCGCGGCCGCCGTTGCCCGCCAGATCGTCGCCTCGGTCGTCGCGGAACGCGACCGAATCGACGCCAGGATCGAACGCCTCGCACCGCAGTATCCGGTCGTCCAGCTCGCTCGAATGGACCGCGCGCTCCTCCGTGGCGCGATCGGCGAGGTGTTACACTCCGCGACGCCGACCCGGGTGGCGATTGCCGAATGGGTCGAGCTGGCCCGGATCTACAGTGGTGACCCGATGCGGCGCCTCGTGAACGGCGTCCTCGGCCGAATCGCAGCGGAGGCGGGCGGAGCGACCAACCCAGGGGGTTCGGCCAGCCCGACCGCCGAGACGCCCGACCATCCCGGTGCAGCCTAGCCATTCGGCATTCGCGAGGAGGGAGTCAGTGTCCACGACCTACGATCGGCTGAAGAAGATCGTCGTCGAGCAGCTCGGGGTGGACGAGAGCGAGGTCACCCCGGAAGCATCGTTCGTCGACGACCTCAATGCCGATTCGCTCGACCTCGTTGAGCTCATCATGAGCCTCGAGGAGGAGTTCGGGACGGAGATCTCGGACGAGGACGCCGAGAAGATCCGGACGGTCCAGGACGCGGCCGACTACATCGACGAGCACGCCTCCTAGCCTCTCCCCGCGAGGCGGGCCGGCGGCGCGGCCCAGCGTGTCGAATTTCGCAAGCCGGATCGGGCTGCCCATCGCCGACCAGGCACTGTTCGACCGCGCGCTCGTCCACAGCAGCTACCTGCACGAGCATCCCGGCGCCGTCGCGGGGCACAACGAGCGGCTCGAGTTCCTCGGCGACGCCGTCGTCAATCTCGTGATGTCCGAAGCGTTGTTCACCCGCCACCCGGCAGACGACGAGGGCGTCCTGTCCGCGCGCAGGGCGATGATCGTGAGCACGACCGGCCTCGCGCGGCTGGCGAACCGGATCGAGCTCGGTCCGGAGCTGCTGCTCGGATCCGGCGAAGCACAGCGAGGCGGCCGGCGTCGTCCGTCGCTCCTCGCGTCGGCCCTCGAGGCGGTCTGCGGTGCGCTCTACCTCGACCAGGGCTACGCCCTCACTCGCGACTGGCTGGTCGAGCTCGCGGCACCCGAGCTCGCCGCGGACCCGTCGGTCGTTGCGCTCAAGAGCCCGAAGAGCCGGCTCCAGGAGCACACCCAGCGCCGGACCGGTCGCCGACCGACGTACAGGGTGATCGACGTGAGCGGACCCGACCACGAGAAGACGTTCCGCGTCGAGGTCGTCGTCGACGACCGCACGCTCGGTGTCGGCGAAGGGCCGTCGCGCCGGGTTGCCGAGACGGCAGCCGCCGCTGAGGCGATCGAGCGGCTGCGCGGCCCGTCCGCAGGCGGCGCCGGCGGCGGAGGGTGAGCGCGCGATGAGCGCTCCGGCGCGACTGCTCGGGCTCCGACTGCACGGATTCAAGTCGTTCGCCGAGCGAACGGAGATCGAGTTCGGCCCGGGGATCAGCGCCGTCGTCGGGCCCAACGGCTCGGGCAAGAGCAACCTCGCCGACGCGCTCCGCTGGACCCTCGGCGAGCAGGGCCGATCGCTTCGGATCCGCAAGTCGGAGGACGTCATCTGGGCCGGGTCGGAACGCCGCGCCGCGCAGGGCATGGCGGACGTGGCGCTCGTCATCGACAACGCCGACGGCCTCCTGCCCGTCGAGTACGGCGAGGTCGAGCTCGGTCGGCGGCTCTACCGTTCGGGTGAGAACGACTACCTGCTCAACCGCCAGCGGGTCAGGCTGCGCGATCTCGTCGACCTCCTCGACGCCGCGCACCTCGCGGACAACGCGTTCCTGTTCATCGGCCAGGGGATGGTCGACCAGGCGCTCGCCCTGCGGCCCGAGGAGCGCCGGCCGCTCTTCGAGGAGGTCGCCGGGGTCCGGCGGCACGAACGAAGGCGGCGACGGGCCGAGGAGCAGCTGGTCGAGTCGGAGTCGAACCTCGGCCGCGTCGAGGACATCGCGGCCGAGCTCCGGCCGCAGGTCCGGCGGCTCGCCATCCAGGTCGAGCAACAGGCGACCCGCGCGTCGGCCGGGGATGACCTCGCCGCCGCGCTCATCCTCGCGCTGCACGCGCGCTGGCACGAGGCGGCGGCCCGGGGACGGGCGTCGGCCGAGGCGCGCGCCGTCGCGGCAGCCGACTGTGCCGCCGCGGTCGAGGCGCTCGGCGTCGCCGAGGACGCGGCCACGACGCTCGCCGCGGAGCTCGGGCGGCGCTCCGCCGAGATCGCCGACCGGCAGCTCGAACACGATGAGGCGCGCACCGCGCTCGAGACCGTCCGGCTGCGCGACGCCCGGCTCGGCTCGGAGATCGACGCGCTCGGACGCGATCGCGAGCGGCTGGCCGCCGAGCAGGCCGCCGCCACGGCCGACGCGCTCGCGCAGCGCCGCGCGATCGCCGTCCCCGTTCCCGCTCGCGACCTCCCTGCCGAAACGGCTCTCGCCGCTGCCGAGCGCGCGCTGTCCGACGCGCTCGCCGAGCTTGCGGCGGTCGAGGCCGCGGACCGCGCCGACGGGGAGCAGCAGGCCGCCCTGCGCCGGGCGGCAGCGACCCGTGCCGCGGAGCACCACGCCGCTCGGCAGCGGCTTGCCGACGCAGAGGAGCGCGCCCGCGCCGAGGGTGCCCGCGCGCGGCAGAGCGAAGAGCGCCGGGAAACGCTTGCGACGGACCTGTCGGCCGTGGAGCTCGAGGTCGCGGCAGCGGCCGCCGCGGAGGAGGCGGCGAGCGCGAGGCGCGAGACGGCCAGCACCGCCGCGGAGGCCGCCGACGCGGCGCGGCGCGCCGCGGTCGAGGCCGCCGCCAGCATGAGCGAGGAGCTCGCCCGGACGGAGGCGCGTCATCGGAGCCTGACCGCGCGGATCCACGAGGAGGAGGCTCGCGGCATCGCCCGCGCCGCGCGCCGACACGGCGGCCGTCGCGTGGACGAGGAACTCGTCGTCGAACCCGCCCTGCGGTCGGCGGTCGAGCGCGTGCTCGGCGAGCTCGGCCGGGCCTACGTCGTCCGACGCGACGCCGTCGTCTCGCTTTCGGGCGAGCGCGGCCACCTCGTCGTCGCGGAGGCCCTCGAGCGGACCGGCGAGAGCGCGACCACGGCGCCGGGCGCTGCGCCGATGGTGGAGCGGGCGAGCGCGGCGGGCGGTGGACTGCTCATCTCGGCAGTCCGACGCGATCCCGGCCACGCGGCGGCGACGCTCCTGGCCCGCGCGGTCTGGCTCCCGGATGCCGAAGCGGCGCTCGACGTCCAGCCACTTCTGCCGCCGGGCTGGGTTGCCGTGACGCGTGACGGGACGCTCCTGCTCACGCGCGAGACCGTGGCGCTCGGGGCCGTCGACGCCGCCCTCGAGCGGCGCGCGGAGGCGGACAGGCTCCACGCCGAGATCGAGCAGCTGCGGCTCCGACTCGGAGAGGTCGAGGCCGCGGCGACCGCGGCGCGCGCGGAGGCGACCGCCGCCACGGCGGAGCATGCCGCGTCCGTCGCCGCCGAGCGTGACGCGCGCGAAGCCCGACGCGCGGCCGAGGATCGGGAGCGGGCGCTCTCTCGCGACACCGAGGCTGCCGTCCGGGAGACCGCCTGGCAGACGGCGCAGGCGGAGCGCCTCGCGGACGAGGCGGCCCGGGCGAAGGCCGCGCTCGAGGCCCTCGGCGACCAATCGGGCCTGGAAATGCCGGCCACGCCTGCCGGCCGCGAGCCTGACGAGGCGTCGGCGTCTGCGGCCCGTGGCTCCGCGCGCGCGGCGTGGCGGGCGCGCGCCGACGAGCTCCGCGCAACCCGCGACCGGCTGCTCGCCGCGGTCACGGCCCACGAAACGACGCGTCGCTCGGCCGAGGAGGCCCACGTCCGCGCCCAGGCGGCCGGATCGTTCGCCGACGAACGCGCCGCTGCCGCCGGCAGGTCGCTGCTGGAGCTCGCGACACGCGAACGTCGCGCCCGAGAGGAGCTGGCATCCGTCCGGCTCGAGGTTGCGGCCGGAGAGCGACGCGCGGCCGAGTCCCGCTCGGCGCTCGAAGCCCTGCGCGTCGCCGACGCCGCGGATCGCGATCGGCTGCGCGCGGCCGAGCGGGCTGTCCACGGAGCGCGTGAGGTCCTTCGGAGCGCCGACGAGCGACAGCGTTCCGCCGAGGTGGCGGATCTCGAGGCGCGCCTCGGACTCGACGCGATCCGAGAGGGCGCGGCCGTCGAGCTCGGGTCTCTCGGACCGCTCGCCCTGCGCGCGCTCGCGGCCACGGACTCAGGGCCGGACGCCTCCGACGAATCAACCGACGAGCGGTTTCGCGACGCGCTGGCGGAGGCGACCGCTCGTTGGGCGGCTGAGCCGCCGCCGTCCGAGCCACCGGGCCCGGCGCGACTCGCCGCGCTACGCCGCCGCTACCACGAGCTCGGTTCGGGCAACCCGTCCGCCGCCGAGGAGTACGCCGAGATCCGGGACAGGCTCGAGTCGCTCGACGGCCAGGCGCGCGACCTGCGCGACGCGATCTCCGGCACGCGCCGGCTGATCGACGAGCTCAACGTTCTGATCGCCGCCCAGTTCCAGGCGACGTTCCGCGCGCTCGAGACGGCCTTCGACGCACGGTTCCGGCAGCTGTTCGGGGGTGGCTTCGCGCGGCTGTCGCTGACGGAGCCCGATGCGCTCTCGGCGACCGGGATCGAGATCGTCGCGCGGCCCCCCGGCAAGAAGCCGCAGACCCTGGCGATGCTGTCCGGCGGCGAGCGCGCGCTGACGGCGGTCGCCCTGCTGTTCGCGATGCTCGAGGTTCGGCCGGTCCCGTTCTGCGTCCTCGACGAGGTCGACGCCGCGCTCGACGAAGCGAACGTCGGGCGGTTCACGGACGCTCTTCGGAGCCTCGCCGACCGGATCCAGTTCGTCGTCATCACCCACAACCGCGGGACGATCGAATCGGCCGACTCGCTCCACGGCGTGACGGTCGGCGACGATTCCGTCAGCCGCGTGATCAGCCTCCGACTCGACGAGGCCCAGGCGATCGCCGGACGCCGGCGCGCGGCGGTTGCGGTCGCCGGCTAGGTGCGGTTCTTTCGCCGCCGGCCGGAGGACGAGCCGCCGGAAGCCCAACCGGCCGAAGAAGCGCCGCGTCAGCCGGCCGAAGAGGCCGAGGCCCAACCGCCCGATGCCGCCCGCAATGCCGACGCCGTCGAGCCGGACGCCCCTGGCGACGTCGCGCCGTCGCTCGACGACGGCCTGCGCCGGACGCGCGGCGGCTTCATGTCCCGCCTGCGCGGCATCCTCGGCGCCGCGGGCGAGGAGGGCCCGGCGTGGGATGACGTCGAGGAGACGCTCATTGCCGGTGACGTCGGACCCGCCCTCGCGATCGACGTCGTCGAGGCGGCCCGGGCGGCGCGCGATCCCGAGGGCTCGCAGCACGCCGTGCAGGCCGAGCTGGCCCGTCGCCTCGTGGCGCGAGACCCGGACTGGAGTCTCGACGCGGGACGGTCCGCGGATGGACCGGCCGTCGTCATCGTCGTGGGCGTGAACGGGACCGGCAAGACGACGACGATCGGCAAGCTCGCCTGGCTCGAACGGTCCGCCGGCCGGCGAGTGGTGCTCGCCGCGTCCGACACCTTTCGAGCGGCGGCGATCGAGCAGCTCCAGGCCTGGGGCCGCCGAGTCGGTGCGGACGTCGTCGCCCACCATCCGGGCGCCGATCCCAGCGCGACCGTGTACGACGCGCTCGATGCCGGCGTCGCGCGTGGTGCGGACGTGGTCCTCGCCGACACCGCCGGGCGGCTCCACACGAAGGTGAACCTCATGGACGAGCTGGCGAAGATTCGTCGCACGGTCGCGAAGCGGCTGCCGGGGACCGAGCCCGAGACGCTGTTCGTCCTCGACGCGACGACTGGCCAGAACGGGCTCGCCCAGGCGAAGGCGTTCCACGATGCGGTCGGCCTCAGCGGGATCGTCCTCACGAAGCTCGACTCGACGGCGAAGGGCGGGATCGTGTTCGCGATCGAGGACCAGCTCGGCGTCCCGGTCCGCTTCGTCGGAGTGGGGGAGCGGCCCTCGGACATTCTCCCGTTCGACCCCGACGCCTTCGTCGCCGCCCTGTTCGGGTAGCGCAGAGCGGGCAACCTCCGGACTGGGTTAGCATTCGCGAGCCGAGGTCCGAAGGCGAAGCCCTGCGACGCCCATCGGCCCGAGGCCTCCGGTGTCGCCAGAACCCGCGCACCGACCGTTGGGAACGCGTTTCCGACGGCCTTCCACCTGGAGCCTTCGTCCCGGCATGTTCGACAGCCTCAGTGAACGTCTCCGCCGCACCCTTGACACGCTGACCGGTCGCGGCCGGGTGTCCGAGGCCGACGTCGACGTCGCGATGCGCGAGGTCCGGCTCGCGCTCCTCGAGGCCGACGTCAACTTCAGGGTCGTCAAGGAGTTCGTCGCGCGCGTGCGCGAGCAGGCGGTCGGCGTCGAGGTCCTCGGCAGCCTGACGGCCGGCCAGCAGGTCGTCAAGATCGTCCATGACGAGCTCGTCGCGCTGCTCTCGCGCGGGGATCGAACGTTGCACCTGACCGGCTCGCCCGCGGTCGTCCTGCTCGCCGGCCTCAACGGCGCCGGCAAGACGACGAGCGCGGCGAAGCTCGCCCGACACGTCGTCCGCCAGGGCCGTCGGCCGATCCTCGTGGCCGCAGACCCGTACCGGCCCGCGGCGGCCGACCAGCTCGAGGTCCTCGGGCGGCAGCTCAACGTGCCCGTCCACCGCGCACCGGCCGGCACGTCGGTCGTCGACATCGTGCAGGGCGGCGTCGAAGCGGCGCGGCGGCAGGTTCGCGACACCGTCATCGTCGACACCGCCGGCCGCCAGACGGTCGACGAGGCGCTCATGGCGGAGATCGCCGACGTCGCTCGGGCGGTCGCGCCGACCGAGGCACTCCTCGTCGTCGATGCCATGACGGGCCAGGAGGCCGTCGCCGTCGCCGAGGCGTTCGCCGCGACGGTCCCGCTGACGGGCCTCGTGCTCACCAAGATCGACGGCGACGCGCGCGGCGGCGCTGCGCTCTCGATCGGCGCGGTGACCGGCCTGCCGGTGAAGTTCCTGGGAACGGGCGAGAAGCTTGACGGGCTCGAAGCGTTCCATCCGGATCGGCTCGCCGGGCGGATCCTCGGCATGGGCGACGTCATCACGCTCATCGAGCGCGCCCAGGAGGTCGTCGACGAGCAGCAGGCAGCCAGGCTCGAGGAGAAGTTCCGCAAGGCGAGCTTCACGCTCGAGGACATGCTCGACCAGCTCCAGCAGGTCCAGCGAATGGGACCGATCGGCCAGCTCGTGTCGATGATCCCGGGGATGGGCAACATCGCGAAGCAGGCGCAGGATGCCGCCGACAAGGGCGACCTGCGGCGGATCGAGGCGATCATCCGGGCGATGACGCCGCGCGAGCGGCGCGACCCGGCGGTCCTCAACGGCAGCCGTCGTCGACGCATCGCCAGCGGCTCCGGAACGTCGCTGACGGACGTCAACCGGCTCGTCAAGCAGTTCGGCGAGATGCAGAAGCTGATGAAGCAGTTCAGTGGCGGGGGCCGCCGAGGAGCCGCGATGCGGGGGATGCTGGGTCGCGGCCAGGAGGGCGTGAGATGAACGAACCAACGCCGACGATCGAGGACCTCGCGCCGGCGGCGTACGCGGGGCCGGTCGCCCGAACGGTCGCGCCGCGCGGCGGCCGGTTCGGCCTCCGCTGGGTCGTCGCGCTCATCGTCGTCGCGCTCGTCGCGGCCACGACCGCCGCGGGCGCCTGGTTCCTCGCCGGTCAGGCCGGAACGTCGAGCCTCGCCGGCTGGGTTCCGTCGGACAGCGTCGTGTACGTGGAGGGCCGGATCGATCTGCCCGGCGACCAGCGCCAGCAGCTGGGGAACTTCCTGGCGCACTTTCCGGGCTTCAAGGATCAGTCGATCCTCGACGACAAGATCGCCGAGGCGTTCGACCGCGCCATTAGCGGTGCGACCGACGGCCGCCACGACTACGCCACGGAGATCCGCCCCTGGTTCGGTGGCGAGATCGCGGGGTCGGTCGGTCCGCTGCCCCAGATCACGTCCTCGAGCAACTCGCCGCCGGCGTTCCGGGCCCTCCTGCTGGCCGCGATCAAGGACGACGCCGCGGCTGACGCATGGGTCGCGAAGGTCGCCTCCGACGCCCCGACCCCGCCGACGACCGTCTCGTACCACGGCGTCGCGATTCGATCGACGTCCACCGCCGACGCCGGCGGTTCCGGCGCGGTCGCGGTGCTGGACCACGTCCTCCTGGCCGGCGACCTGGCATCGGTCAAGGCCGCCATCGACACCGGAGGGACATCTGGCCTCGCGGCGAACAGCAGCTTCGCGTCGGCGACATCGCGGCTCGACGGCGACCACCTCGGGGCGATGTGGGCGAACATGCGCGCCTACCTGCGCTGGTCCGCCTCGATCGGGGGTGTCGGCGCCGGCGCGGCCGTGACGCAGATCCTCGACCTGGCGCCCGAGTGGGTCGCGACGGACGTCCGCGCGACGAACGGCGACGCGCTGACGACGCGTTCCGTCGTCCCGCACATCGCCGCGTACCCGAACATCCCGCGTGGGCCGAGCGTGCTGCCCGCCCACGTCCCGTCGTCCGCGCTGGCCGTGCTCGACGCCCACGACGTCGGGACGATCCTCAAGTCAGCCATCGAGACGTCGCGTGCCACGCCGGCGATGGCGAGGGCGCTGACGGCCGTCGACCAGGGCCTCGCGGCGTTCGGCGGCGAGGACGCCGCCCTCGGCTGGATCGGCGAGGCCGCCTTCGTCGCCGTGCCCGACGGTGACAGCATGACGGGCGGCGTGCTCGTCGCGCCGAAGGACCACGCGAAGGCCGACGCGTTCGTGCGCCAGCTCCGCAATTTCATCGCGCTCGGCGGAGCGACCCTCGGGATCTCGAGCCGCGACGAGGACCATGGCGGGACGACGATCGCGATCGTCAAGGCCTCGGATCTGGCGCGGCTCGGCGAGCCGCTCGGGGCGCCCGGCCTCGAGGGCGACGTCGAGGTCGCGTTCGCGGCACGCGACGACCTCGTGGTCGCCGGTTCGCCGGCGTTCGTCCGCGCGGCACTCGACACGACCGCCGACGCGTCCCTCGGCTCGAGCAGCCGCTTCAGCGGCTCGCTCGCGCGCGTCGGGTCCGACACGACGACCGTCGGCTGGCTCGACATCGCCGCGGTGCGCGGGCTCATCGAACGATCGATGCCGGCCGGCGACGATCGAACACGCTACGAGCACGACGTCAAGCCCTACCTCGAACCGCTCGACGTGCTCGTCTACGGACAGGCTGCCGGGTCCGACGTGGACACCGGAACGATTTCGCTCATCACGAAGTAGCGCCGGGCGACCGCCCGGAGCACGCAAGGAGGAACCCGACCCGCCCATGGCCGTCAGAATCCGTCTCACTCGCGTCGGCGCCACCAAGCAGCCGACGTACCGTGTCGTCGTCGCCGACGCCCGCAACGCCCGCGATGGGCGCGCCCTCGACACGCTCGGCCACTACAACCCGCGGGCCGAGCCGGCCGAGATTTCGATCGACGCCGAGAAGGCGCGGGCCTGGCTCGCGAAGGGCGCTCAGCCGTCCGACACCGTCGCCCGGCTCCTGCGGCTGGCTGGCGTCACCGAAGCGGCTCCGGTGCCGGCGGCGGGGGCGGCCACGACGGGCGGTCGCGGGCGTGCCCGTGCCACGACGAACAGCTAGGAGCGGAGCGAGATGGCAGCCAGAGACCTCGTCGAATACGTCGCCAAGTCGCTCGTCGACGATCCGGGTTCGGTCCGGGTCGACGTCGTCGACGAGGATGGCGAGCGGGTGATCGAGCTTCACGTCGCCGACGATGACATGGGCAAGGTCATCGGTCGCAACGGGAGCGTCGCGAAGGCGCTCCGGACGCTCCTCAAGGTGACCGCAGCGCGCGACGGGGAGCCCGTCTCGCTCGAGATCGTCTAGCCCTCGGACGGATGGCCTCCACCGAGCGGCCTCCGTCCGGCGGCGCTCTGCAACGCCGGGTCGTCGCGCTCGTTCGGAGCGTTCACGGCCTTCACGGCATGGTGCGCGTCGAAGTCCTGACCGACCATCCCGAGGACCGCTTCGCGCCGGGCAGCGTGCTCTTCCGCGAGAGCTCGGCCGAGCCCCTCACGGTGACGACGGGCGAGCTCGTCCCCGACGGTCCCGGCTGGCGGCTACGGTTCCGCGAGATCCAGGACCGATCGGCCGCGGAACGGCTCCGCGGGTCGTACCTCGAGGCCGAGCTCGGCTCACGGCCGGTCTTCCGAGCGGACGGCGAGGGCGACGACGACGCCGCAGGGGTCTGGTGGGACGAGGTCGTCGGCGTCCCCGTCCTGTCGCCGTCAGGTGAGGCATTGGGCACGATCGGCGACGTCTACCGCGCCGGGGCCGCCGACGTCTACGCGGTCGAGGGCGGGACGCGCGGGGACTTCGAGCTCCCGGCCGTCCGCGACTTCATCCTCGAATTTGCGCCGCGCCAGGGACGCATCGTCGTCGACCCGGTTGCACTCGACCTGCCACCCGCCGGCCGGCGCGCCCGACCGCGTGGCCGGCGCACGGTACGTGCGGCACGCGCGAATTCGGCCTCGACGGCGAATGGCGAGCCGGAGCCGCCTCCATGACGCTCGAGATCGACGTCGTCACCCTTTTCCCGCGGATGATCGAAGCGCCGCTTGCGGAAAGCATTCCCGCGCGGATCCTCGCCGACGGCCTCGCGATCGTCCGCGCCCATGACCTCCGGCGCTGGGGCCTCGGTCGCCATCGAAGCGTCGACGACGCGCCGTACGGCGGGGGAGCGGGCATGGTGCTCCGGCCCGAGCCGATCGCGTCGGCGCTCGACGAGCTCCGTCGGGCCGACTCGACGATCATCCTGCTCGACCCCGGCGGCGAGGTGTTCCGCCAAGGCCTCGCCCGCGACCTCGCGCGGCGATCGCACGTCGTCCTCGTCTGCCCCCGCTACGAGGGCGTCGACGAGCGCGTTCGGCACCTCGTCGATCTCGAGCTGTCGATCGGCGACTACGTCCTGACCGGGGGTGAGCTGCCCGCGCTCGTCGTCATCGATGCGATGCTCCGCCTCCTGCCAGGGGCGATCGACGCCGCGTCGACGGTCGAGGAGTCGTTCGCCGACGGCCTGCTCGAATACCCGCAGTACACGCGGCCGCCGACGTTCCGCGACGAAACCGTCCCCGAGGTGCTCGTCAGCGGGCACCACGGCGAGGTCGCGCGCTGGCGGAGGCGGGCGGCGCTGCGGCGAACCCTGGAGCGCCGGCCGGATCTCCTCGACGGCGCGGGGCTCAGCAACGAGGAGGCGGCCCGGCTGGCCGAGCTCCGCGCCGACGCCGACGGCCCGGTCGGCTGACCGCTCGAATCCCCGTGCTATACTCCGCCGCCGGCCGGGTTCCCGGCCTTCCCGGACGGACCATTCGACGGCGCGAGCCTGCTCCGCCGCGCCCAACGACGACGAAGGAAGCCCACCGTGAACGTGCTCGACGAGATCGTTGCCGACCAGCTCCGGACGGACCGTCCCGAGATCGTGCCCGGTGACACCGTCAAGGTCGCGGCGAAGGTCGTCGAGGGCAACCGCGAACGGATCCAGGTCTTCGAGGGGACGGTCCTGCGCCTGACGGGTGCCGGGATCACGCGGTCGATCACCGTTCGGCGCGTCGCCTCGGGTGTCGGCGTCGAGCGCACGTTCAAGCTCCACAGCCCGCGAATCGATCGGATCGAGGTCGTCCGACACGGCCAGGTGCGGCGTGCGCGCCTGTACTTCCTGCGCAAGCGGGTCGGCAAGGCCGCCACGCTTCGGGAGCGTCGCCAGACCAGCTGAGCCCTGGCGGCGCGGTCTAGACTCTCCGTCGTGACCCCGCGACCGCGCCTCTCCGCTCGCTGATTCGATGCCGATCACGCCGACGACCCGTCCCGAGCGACGCTTCTGGCGCGACGGGCTCGAACGGATCGTCGGTGTCGACGAGGTCGGCGTCGCGCCCACCTGCGGTGCCGTCGTCGCCGCGGCCGTGGTCATGAAGCCGTTCTGCCGGCCGATCCCCGGGGTCCGGGATTCCAAGACGCTGTCCGCGCTTCAGCGCGAGCGGCTCGCGCCGATCATTCGCCGCCGTGCCGTAGCGGTCGGCGTTGGCGCCGCGTCCGTCGCCGAGATCGATCGGATCAACATCTACCACGCGACGCACCTCGCGATGCGCCGCGCGATCGCGCGCATCGGCGAGCACGACCATGTCCTCGTCGACGGCCTGCGGATCGCCGAGTTCGAGCGCCACGTCGGTCCGTACACGGCGATCGTCGACGGCGACGCGCGCTGCTACTCGATCGCCTGTGCGTCGGTCGTGGCGAAGGTCGTGCGCGACCGGATGATGGCGAAGCTCGCCGTCCGCTACCCGGGGTACGGCTGGGAGCACAATTCGGGCTACGCGACGCGCGACCATCGTGCCGCGATCCGCGAGCACGGCCTGACGCCGTTCCATCGGCGCAGCTTCCCCGCCCTCCTCGCCCTCGTCGCCGGCGACCAGGGGACGCTCGACGAGCTGTTCGTGGGGGAGCGACCGGCGGCCGACACGGGTCACGTCGCTGAGAACACCGGCATCGCCGACCTCAGCCTCGCCTTCGGCTGACTCCGCGCGTCCCGGGTTCGTTGCGGCGGGCCGCGAGCCAGACGACGACCGCGGTCGCGGCGACGAGATTTGCGGCGCCGGCCACGAAGGCGAGCCAGACGATCGAGTCGCGCGCGTGCGTGAGCTGGTACCCGAGGCCGTGCCCGGCGAGCGTCATGAGCACATCGTGCGTGTAGAAGACCACCTGTACGAACACAAAGGCGACGAGGATGGGCCGTCCGCCACGACGGCCCGTCGCGTAGAGCCAGAGCGCGGCGACGAACCACGCCAGCGTGGCACCGAGGAGGAGCGCGCCCGGACGGCTGAATCGAAGGCCGTACAGGTCGATGGCGTACGGGACCTGCATCGCGTAGTTGAACCCGACGACCGCCGCGTATGCCACGACGACCGTCGGCAACCGGGTCCTTCGCTGCCCACTCACGCTGCGGAGGCTAGCGCGATGCGTTGCCGGAGAGTGCGGACGGATACCGTCGCACGATCCACCAGCCACCACGCCCGACCTCGCGTGCCGCAGGCCTCGATGCCGAGGATGCCGTCGCGCGCGCGCTGACCGCGGCCGGCTGGAGGGTGCTTGCCCGGAACGTGAGGGTCGGCCGGCTCGAGCTCGACATCATCGCGGTCGATCCAGGCCCGCCGGCGCGACTCGTCGCCGTGGAGGTCCGATCGCGGCGCCGGCGCGACTACGGACTCGCCGAGGAGACGGTCGACGGTCGGAAGCTCGGACGCCTCCGAGCGGCGGTCGGAGGCCTGCTTGCGATCGGCGCGCTTCCCGACGGCCGCCGGCTGCCTGCCCTGCCGCCGGCGATCGACGTCGTCGCCGTGGAGCCCGGGCCCGACGGGCGGCGGATGCGGCACGTCCGCAACGTGACAGCCTGACGACCGGGGAGTGTCGGGAGGCACTCTCAGGCGGGTGTCGGGGACCGCGGCCGTGGCGTGCTATCCTGCCGCGCGCCGCCAGGACGGCGGCACATGCCCGCCCGTCGGGGACTTCCCGGCGGAGCTCACACGCGGATCGTCCCGTCGGGACGGTGCCTCCTGCCCGGCTTCGCTGCCGGCGGCGGCCCCCGGCGACCGGATCCGCGGCGGAACTAACCGACCAGGAGGATCCATGCCCCCCATCTCGATGCGGCAGCTGCTGGAGGCCGGCGTCCATTTCGGCCACCAGACCCGTCGCTGGAACCCGAAGATGCGCCCCTTCATCTTTGCGGAGCGCAACGGGATCCACATCATCGACCTTGCGCAGACGGTCCAGCGGCTGGACGTCGCCCTCGACTTCGTCCGCGAGACCGTCGCCCGCGGCGACAGCGTCCTCTTCGTCGGCACGAAGAAGCAGGCCCAGGAGCCGGTCTCGCAGGAGGCCGCCCGCGCGAACCAGCCCTATGTCACGAAGCGCTGGCTCGGCGGGATGCTGACGAACTTCATCACGATCCGCAAGCGGATCGGGCTCCTCGAGCAGCTCGAGGCGCGCCAGCAGTCCGGCGAGTTCGACCGGATCGCAAAGAAGGAAGCGGCGCAGCTGACCGAGGAGCTCGACCGGCTCGAGGCGACGCTCGGCGGCATCCGCCGAATGCGTCGTCTGCCGGGGGCGCTGTTCATCGTCGACCCGCACCGCGAGCGGATCGCGGTCACGGAGGCGAACAAGCTCGAGATCCCGGTCGTCGGGACGGGCGACACGAACGTCGATCCCGACGAGCTCGACTACATCATCCCCGCCAACGACGACGCGATCCGCTCGATCCGGCTCCTCTGCCAGCTCGTCGCCGACGCCTGCATCGAGGGCGCTCGCGAGCGCGCGGCACGCGCCGCGGCAGAGCCCGAGCCCGAGCCGGAGGTCGCTGCCGCAGCCGAGCCCGCGTTCGACGAGAACGCGTCGGACGAGCTCGTCGCCGCGCTTGCCGGTGGAGGGGTCGTCAGCTTCGAGCCCGACCTCGACGACGAGGAGCTGCTGCCCGAAGCCCGGGCCGCAGGACCGGTCGCCGCGGACGGGGCCGCTGCGGACCAGCGAGCCGAGCCGGTTGCGGAGGCGCCCGGAGGCGCGGCGCCCGAGCCCGCGCCCGGCACGTCCGCCGAACCGGGCTGACTTTCCCGCAGAACCTGCAGGCGGGCCTCCGCCGGCATCGACGACGACAGGAGCAGCATCCGGATGGCGATCTCGGCGGAATCGGTCAAGCAGCTGCGCGAGCTGACCGGCGCGGGCTTCATGGATTGCAAGCGCGCGCTCGAGGAGACCGGCGGTGACGTCGACAAGGCCGTGGCCTTCCTGCGTGAGCGTGGGATCGCCTCGGCCGCGAAGAAGTCGAGCCGTGAGGCGCGCGAGGGCCTCATCGGCAGCTACATCCACACCGGTGGCCGCGTCGGCGTCCTCATCGAGGTCAACTGCGAAACCGATTTCGTGGCGCGCACCGACGACTTCCAGCGGCTCGTCCGTGATCTCGCCGTGCAGGTCGCGGGGCTCGCCCCGCGCTACGTCGACGAGGCGGACATTCCACCCGCCGAGCTCGAGGCGAAGCGCTCCGAGCTCCAGGCGGACGAGTCCGTCCAGCGCAAGCCGGAGGCAATTCGCGCCCAGATCGTCGATGGCCAGCTGAAGAAGTGGTTCCGAGAAGTCTGCCTGCTCGACCAGCCATTCCGCGACGAGGAGCGGTCGGTACGGGAGCTGGTCACCGAGAAGATCGCGACGATCGGTGAGAACATCCGGGTCCGCCGGTTCGTTCGCTACACCCTGGGTGAGGACCTGTGACCGACGCTCCGGCGCGCCCGCAGACGGAGCCCTCGACGGACACCGGCGACGACGCCGGA
>DASSHA010000203.1:0-2858 GCA_035693145.1 Candidatus Limnocylindrales bacterium | reverse complement strand
TGCTGCGCGGCACCTGCCGGAGCGGCTCGAGGTCGTCGGCTGCGCCTACGGCAGCGGCTGCGACGGCGAGCTGACCGCCGACGAGGTCCTCGCGAGGGTCGCCGTGCTCGGCCGCGAGGGCAACTGGCTCGGGACCGTCTCACCCGGGCCCGAGGAGGCCCGCGAGGCGGTCGCGCTCGCCGCCGCCGTCCCGACCGAGGCCAGCCTGCTCGCGGCGCGCTGCGCGCTCGGAGCGAACGGCCCCACTTCGATCCGCGGCGGCAGGAGAACCGTCGAGCTCGGCCCCGTCGGCGCCCTCGGTTTCGTCTTCGGCGCGCGGGCGGCGATCGGTGCGGCGGCCCCGCTTGCGGAGCTGATCGCCGACAGCGAGTCGATCGAAGAGGCACGGTCGGCGATGGAGGCGCAGGGCATCCGCACGGAGCTCGACTACGAGCGCGAGCGGGTCGCCGGTCGCGGCGCCTGAGAAACCGCCCGCAACCGACCGGCGCGCAACCGCAGGCCTCGCCCATAGACTCCGGCGCCATGGATCGAACCGATTCGACGCAGGGGGGCCGGCCGCGCCGGCTCTCCAGCCCCCTGCCACTGCTGCTGTTCCTCGCGGTCGCGCTCGTCGCCCTCACGGCGCCGTCGCTCGCCACGGCCGGGCCGACCGACTGGACCGAGCTCCGGGGCCTCAACATCGCCCATCAGGGCGGTGAGGACGAGGCACCCTCGAACACGATGTACGCCTACGACCGGGCGATGCGGCTCGGGGCCGACATGCTGGAGACCGACATCCACGTGACCGCGGACGACAAGATCGTCGTCATCCACGACTCGACCGTCGACCGGACGACGAGCGGAACCGGCAGCGTTTACGACATGACCCTGGCGCAGATCCAGAAGCTCGACGCCGGCTACTGGCTGGTGCCCGGCAAGGGCACCGACCACTCCGCCCGCCCGGTCTCCGATTACCCCTACCGCGGCGTCCGCACCGGCGACGTGGCGCCGCCGCCCGGCTACAAGCGCGCCGACTTCCGAACCGCGAGCCTGCCCGAGGTGATGAAGAAGTACCCCGACGTGCCGATCAACATCGAGATCAAGGGGCGCTCAGACGACGACGTCGCCTCCTACCTGCACAACGCCGAGGTCCTCGCCGATTACCTCAACAAGCTCGGCCGGACGCGCGGGATCGTCGTCGCCTCCTTCAACGATGCGGCCCTCGCGCACTTCCACGAGCTGGCCCCGAAGATCGACCTCGCCCCGGCCACCGGCGGCGTCGCCGGCTACGTGCTCGGCAACGTGCCGCCGCCGGAGGGCTCGAAGGTCTTCCAGGTTCCGATGACGTTCAGCGGCATCCCGGTCGTCACGCCGGAGTTCGTCGACCGTGCCCACGGCGACGGTTACGGCGTCCACGTCTGGACGATCGACGACGAGCCGACGATGAAGTACCTGTTCGGCGACCTCGGCGTGGACGGGATCATGTCCGCCCAGCCGATGCGCCTCGAAAAGGTCATGTGCAACCTCGACGTCTCGCGCCCGCCGCTGCCGGCGAGCTCGCCCGGCAAGCACTGCACGAAGAAGGCTTCGATCGCCTGCGACGTGCGAGCCAACGCGCTCTACCTCGGCGGAGGTGCGACGGTGGGCATCAGACGCCGCGACGACTTCAACAGCCGCTGCGCGGGCACGGTCGTACTCGAGACGAAGTCGGGCAGGAGACTGGCGAAGGACCGGTTCAACTTCGGCTGGCTGCCTCCGCCCGGCGGACTCGACCGTCGTGAGAGCGTGATCGATTCGACGCCGAAGCTCCGGAAGGCGGTCCGGAACGGCAGGCCGATCCGCGCGGTCGTCCAGCCCTATGACGCGTTCGTGACCCGGACCCTCTTCCCGGCTCCCTAGCCGTCAGCCCGCAAGGGCGTCGCGGACGAACTGAACGTCGGCGCGCAGCGCCTCGACATCGCGCGGCGTCTCGACGACCGACGGCGCCCCGGCGGCCCGGATCATGTGGCGGAGGACGTCGAGGTCGATCGTCCCGGCGCCGATGTTGGCGTGGCGGTCCGCCCCGGTTCCGGCCGGGTCGCGCGAGTCGTTGACGTGCAGTAGATCGATGCCGCCGGTGATCGCGATCGCCCGCTCGACGGCGTCGGCGAGGTCCTCGCCGGCGGCATGGGCGTGGCAGGTGTCAAAGCAGAAGCCGACGTCGACGCCCGTGCTCGCGTCTTCGACCTGCTCCCAGAGCCGCGCCAGCGCGTCGAAGCGCCTCGCGACGGCATGGTCGCCTCCGGCCGTGTTCTCGAGGTAGACGGGTACGTCCGAGCGGAGCTGCTCGAGCGTCTTCGCCATTCGCCCGACGCCGGCATCGAGGCCGTCCTCGGCATGGCCGGGGTGGACGATCACGGCGAGCGCGTCCACGGCGGCGGCCGCCTCGCAGGTCTGGGTGAGGATCTTCCGCGACCCGTGGCGAACGTTCGGCTTCGGTGAGCAGACGTTGATCAGATACGGCGCGTGGACGTAGATGCCGATCGGCGACTCGCGCAGCTCCGCCGCGTCGTCACGCTCGGGCGGCTTCTCCCATCCCTGCGGATTCGAGAGGAACATCTGGATGCAGTCGGCTCCGACATCGCTCGCCTCGCCGAGCGGATCGTGACCGTTGACGTGCGCGCCGACCGGCTGACTGCTCATCGGCGACGAGAATAGGCAACGGCGCAGGAATCCTGCCCACTGCATAGACTCCCGCAGCGGAGAGCGAGCAATCGTTCAGCAGGGAGGATCAGGTGTCGCAACGACGTTTCGCAGGCAAGGGAGTCGCGGTGCTGTTCGCGGGATTGGCTCTTGCGCTGCCCGCGGGGGCGGCTGCGAATCCGCCCGACCCCGGGGCG
>DASSHA010000202.1:0-5493 GCA_035693145.1 Candidatus Limnocylindrales bacterium | reverse complement strand
GCGATCATGACCGCGGTCTACGGCAGCCTCGCCCGGCGGTTCGGGCTCGTCCCCTGCCTGTCCGCGGGCGTCGTCCTCGTCGCGAGCGGGGCCGCGGCAGCCACGCTCGCGCCCAGCCTCCCGATCCTCATCGTGGCGCGGGTCGCCCAGGGCATCGGGGCGGGCGCGATCCCGACGCTCACCATGGCTCTCATCTCCCGGCGCATGAGCGGTCCGGCCCGGGCTCGGGCCTTGGGCATCAACGTGGCAGCCGTCGGGGTGGGCTTCGCGAGCGGCCCCCTGTTCGGCGGCATCCTGCTCGACCTGTTCGGATGGCGTGGCGCGATGGCCCTCGGGATGCTCGTCGCGCCGGCGGCGATCGCCGTCTGGCGTTTCGATCCAGACCGAGGTCGCCGTGCGGCCCGACTCGACGCGCCGGGCATCGCGCTGCTCGCGGTCGCCGTCCTCGCGCTCGTCTTCGCCGTCAATCGGTTCCCGGTCCTCGGCCCACAGCCGGCCGTCGTCGTGGCCGCCGTCCTCGCCATCGGCGTCGGCATCATCCTCCACCGGCGCCTCGCGACGGCCGCTGCGCCGGTCGTGCCGCTCGCCATCCTCCACGACCGTGCGCTCCTCGGCCTCATGGTCCTCGGCTTCACCGGCCAGGCGGCATTCCTCGGGGCCGTCGTCGTCGTGCCGGTGGCGGCCGCCCGGGTCGCGGGGATCGACGGCGTCTCGCTCGGCGCCGTGCTCGTTCCGATGGCGATCGCGATCGGCCTCCTCTCGCCCCGGAACGGCCTGCTCGTGGCGCGGATCGGGCGGCGAGCGACGACCGGCATCGCCCATCTCGTGATCGCGGCCGGCGTCCTTTCGCTGGGCATCGGTGGCCCGGCCCTCCCGCCGCTCGCCCTGGCGGTGGGCCTCGTCGTCGCGGGGATCGGCTTCGCCTTCCTGAACGCGCCGCTCGTCGGCGACGTCGCCAGGCGGTTCGACGGCGACGACCGGTCGATTGCGCTCGGGATCTACAACCTCGCGTTCTTTCTCGGCTCGGCGACCGGCGCGGCCGTCTCGACGGCGCTCGTCCAGGCCGGCTGGGAGCTGCCGTGGCTCGGCGAGCGCGACCTGCCGGGCTGGTCGAGCGCGCTCGTGCTGCTCGCGCTGGGCCCGCTCCTACTCGGGCTCGCCGGCGTCGCCGGGATTCGGCCGGCGCGTGCGCGCCGACGGCTCGGCGTCGCCGGCCTCTAGTCGCTCGTCCCGCAGTCGGGCGGCGAGTCCGACCGCCCGACGGATCGCGGCGTAGCTCCCGCAGCGGCAGACGTTCCCAACGAGCGCGGCGTCGATCTCGACGGGCTCGGGCGCAGGGGTTCGCTCGAGCAGCGACGAGGTGGCGAGGACGAACCCCGGGATGCAGTACCCGCACTGGTAGGCGTGCTCGGAAACGAACGCGACGCGGACCGGATCGTCGTCGCGGAGCCCCTCGCTCGTCCGGATGTCGCGGCCGACGGCAAGCCCGACCGGCACGAGGCAGCTGCGTGCCGGCTCGCCGTCGAGCAGGACGGTGCATGCGCCGCAGGTGCCGACGCCGCACGCTGCCCGGACGCTCGAGAGGTCGAGCTCGTCGTGGACGATCTCCTGGAGCGGTCTGAGCGGATCGACCTCGACGCTGACGGATGCGCCGTTCACGCGCAGGCGAATCGCGTCGCTCACCGGCCGCCGCCCGTGTCACCGGCGGCGCCGGCCTCACCGCCGCCGCCCGCGTCGCCCCCGCCGCCCGCGTCGCCCCCGTCGCCCGCGTCGAGCGCGGCGAGCACGCGCTCCGGCGAGATCGGCAGGTCCCGGATGCGGCCCCCGATCGCCGCCGCGACCGCGTTGCCGATCGCCGGAGCGACGGCCGGGATCAGGCTCTCACCGAGGCCGTGCCGCTCCACCGGCACGTCCGCCGTCGGCGGCGCCTCGAGCGCGCGCGTCGCGAGCTCGACCGGCACGTCCGCGATCGTCGGCAACCGGTAGTCGAGGAGATCCGTCACGTCGGGGGCGCCGTCGGGGAACTCGAGCGATTCGAAGAGGGACGGTCCGAGCCCGAAGATGACGTTACCCTCGTTCTGGAGCCGTGCGCCGGGCGGATTCACGACCCTGCCCGCCCAGGCCGCGCCGGCGGCGCGCTCGACCCGGACGACGCCGGTTCCGACGTCGACCGCGACGTCCACGGCGACCGCCCCCTGGTGCCAGTGGCTCGAGCTGACGGGCTCGCCGGTGTCGACGTCGCGCTCCGGCTCGTTGACGAACGTTCCGCGGCCGAGGATCTCGCCGCCGGGCGCCGCCGCGGCGACGGCCGCGAGCCCGATGCCGCGCCGGCTGTCGCGGTCGACGAACCGATCGCCGTCACGGTCGAGCCGGTCGGGAGGAACCCCGAGCGACACCGACACCGCCTCCGCGAGGCGATCGACGAGGTCGGCGGCGGCCGCCTCCACCGCGTTGCCCACGGCAAACGTCGCCCGGCTCGAGCTGGTCGTCATGTCGAACGGAGTCCGGGACGTGTCCGGCCGGACGACGATCATCCGCTCGAGCGGCAGCTCGAGCGCGTCGGCGGCGACCCGGGCGACGACGACCTCGACGCCCTGGCCCATGTCGACGGCGCTCGTTCGGACCTCGACGCGCCCGTCTGCGCGCAGCGCGAGGATCGCCTCCGAGCGAGCCGGCGTGATCGTGTGCTTCATCGCGACCGCCACCCCGGTCGCCTGGCGGAGCGTCCCGTCCCGGCGCGCCGGAGGTGCCACGGCGTCCCGTCGGCGCGCCCCGTCGAGCTGCTCGACCGCCGCGTCGAGGCATTCGAGCCAGTGCGCGTCGGCGACCCGCTCGCCGGTCCACAGCCGCTCGCCGGAGGCGAGCAGGTTCGCGCGCCGGAAGCTGACCGGGTCGATGCCCAGCGTCCGTGCGATCCGATCGACCTGCTGCTCCCCGGCCCAGGCGGCCTGGCTGACACCGAGGCCGCGGAACGAACCGCCGGGCGGGTGGTTCGTGTAGACCATGACCGACTCGACGGCCGCGGCCGGGATCCGGTACGGGCCGAGGACCGCGAGGCCACCGGCGCGGGCGACCGGCACGCTCGAGAGGGCGTATGCGCCGGCACTCCAGAGGATCTCCGCCGATCGATGGGTGAACCGGCCGTCCTCGTCGACCCCGCTCTCGATCGTCACGACCGCCGGATGCTTCGTCACCGTCACGAACTCGTCGGCACGCCGATTGACGAGCTTGACCGGGCGGCCGCTCACCCGCGACGCGAACGCGACGAGCGGCTCGAGCTTCGCCTGGTTCTTCCCGCCGTAGGCCCCGCCGAGGGGTGGGACGCGGACCTCGACCGCGCTCGGCTCGAGCCCGAACAGCGTCGCGAGCTCGGCGGCGACGCGGCTCGGGTTCTGGCTCGTCGACCAGACACGAAGCCGGCCGTCGTCCCAGGACGCGAGGCAGACGTGTGGCTCGAGCGAGGCCTGCTGCGCTGCGGGGTTGGAGAAGCGGTCGCGAAATGTCCGCACGGCCCGTGACCGCGCGGCGGCGAGATCGCCGTTCCGTCGCGTCCAGCGGCTCAGGACGTTGTCGGCGCGGCCCTCGCGCACGACGGGAGCGTTCGCTCGGAGTGCGGCGTCCGGTTCGAGCACCGGGGCCGACGGGTCGACGTTCACGCGGACCTGCGCGGCCGCGGCGGTTGCCGCGGAGCGGCTTTCGGCGACGACGACCGCCACCGGCTCGCCGACGTAGGAGACGCGATCGATCGCCAGGATCGGCTGGTCGGAGAGGCCGCCGAAGCGCGCCGCCGCGAGACCCTCCCGGGCGAGGTCCTCGCCACTGACGATCGCGACGACGCCGTCCGCTGCGCTCGCCGAGCGCACGTCGACGCCGCGGAGCCGGCCGGCCGGCACCGGGCTCCGAACGAGCGCCGCCCAGGCCATCGACGGCAGCGCGGTGTCGATCGCGTACCGAATGCGGCCGGCGACGCGATCGCGCGCTTCGGCCGCCAGGTCGGCGACCTCGGCGGAGCCCGGATTGGCCACGCTCGGCTCGCGCCCGATCACGACCGCCGGCGCGCCTGCGCGACGGCCCGTCGCACGAGGACCGGCAGGACGCGTCGACGGTACTCGGCGGTCGCCCGCAGGTCGTCGACGACGACCACGTCGCGGAGGTCGACATCCGTCGCGGCCACGATCTCCTCGTCGGAGGCCGCGGCAATCGCGGCGGCGAGCGTCTCGGACAGCTCCACGGGCCGCGGCGCGACCGATGTCGCCCATGCTCGACCGATCGCGTTCTCAGCCCGCGCATCGGCGAGCGTCACGCAGACGGTCGCCGTCGGCCGGTCGCCGGCGCCACGCGTCCGGAGGCGCTCGAACCCCCACGCTGCTGCCGTGGGAACGGTCGTCCGAACGCGAAGCAGGAGGCCGTCGCCGACGGGCCCGTCGAGCGGGACACTGTCCTCCGTCACGCCGCCCGGACGTGCCCACGCTGCGCGAGCGCCGAGGGCGAGCAGGGCCGCCATGAGGTCGGAGCCGCCGGGCCGGTCGAGGAGATTGCCTCCGAGCGTCGCCGTCGTCCGGATCCCGGGGTTCGCCGCGGCCGCCGCCGCGGCGGCGAGAAGCGGCGCGTCGGTTCGAACGATCGGTGAGGCGGCGAGCTCGGCGAGCGAGACCGCAGCGCCGATCGCGAGCGCGTTCTCGAGTCGTTCGATCGCCCGGAGCTCGGGCAGGCATCCGACCGCCACGAACCGCTCCGGGAGGGTCTCGCCGAGCTGTCGGCGGAGGAGGAAGCCGACGCCGCCCGCGATGGGCCGCGACGGTGGAACCGCCGCGAGATCCTCCAGCGCTTCGGCGAGCGAGGACGGTGTCGTCAGGCCCGCCACTCAGTCGGCGCCGTCGGCGCGCAGGAGGCCGCGGGGCGCCCGATGGAGCGATTCCGCGCCGTCCGCGGTGACGACGACGAGCTCGCCGGTCTGCACGCCGAGGCGGCCGTCGGGCGTGATGACGTTCGGCTGGACGACGAGCATCATCCCCGGCCGGAGCTCGATGTCGGGCGCTCGGCCGTGCGCCGTCGCCGGCGTTCGGAGGACCGGCGGCAGGTAGCCGCCGCCATAGCCGTGGACGACGTCGTCGCAGACGCTCAGCCCCGCGCGGTCGATGAGCCCCGCAACCTCCTGGAGCTCGGCTGCCCGGACTCCCGGGCGGATGGCGGCGACGATCGATTCGAACGCCTCGGTCGCGACGTCGTGGAGCCGCGCGTACTCGTCGGGCGGGTCGGCGGCGACGGTGATCGTCCGGAGGACCTGTCCGGTGTAGCCGCCGACGCCCGCGCTGAGCTCGATCATGATCGCGTCGCCGGCCTGGAGCTCCCGGCGCGACCAGTGCTGGGAGGGCACGAAGCGGCCCCCTCCGGTCATCGGCGCTGCGGCGATGAAGCAGATGCCGTGCTGGCCGCCGAGCCGGCCGTAGGCCGCCTCGACGATCGAACCGAGCTCGTCCTCGCGGAGGCCGG
>DASSHA010000201.1:0-42123 GCA_035693145.1 Candidatus Limnocylindrales bacterium | reverse complement strand
CGTACGTCGCCGAGCTGGTCGCGGTGGCGCTCCTGTCGCTCGCCCTCGATCGGGTGCGTGACACGTCGGCGGCCGAGGTGCTGGCTCCCGTCCCGGCCGCGATCGACGCTGCGCTTGCGGCCGAACCGGCTGTCGAGCGATCGGCGCACCGGCTCGCGTCGATGTCGGAGTGCATCGTCCTCGGCCGCGGCTTCGAGTACCCGACGGCGCGGGAGTGGGCGCTCAAGCTCAAGGAGGTCGCCCGTGTCTTCGCCGATCCGTATTCGGCGGCCGACTTCGAGCACGGCCCGATCACGCTCGTGGGGCCGGGGACGTCGGTCCTCGCGGTCGCGACGACGGGGCCTGCGCTCGCCGGGGTCGGCGCGCTGCTCGCCACGCTGTCCGAGCGCGGGGCGCGACTCCTCGTCGCGTCGGACGACGGTGATGTGCGCGGCATCGGCGCCGATGCGATCGTTCTGCCGACCGGCATCCCCGAATGGCTCGCTCCGATCTCCTCGATCGTTCCTGCGCAGCTGTTCGCGTATCACCTCGCGCTCGCTCGCGGCGTCGATCCCGAGCGACCGGTGAACCTCCACAAGGTCACGCTGACCCGCTGACGGCGGGCGGTGCTACCGGGCCGCAGCGAGGGCATCCGCGGCGATGGCGAGATCGAGTCCTCCCTCGTACGCGGCACGCCCGACGATCGCGCCCGCGCAGCCGGTCTCGCGGACCGCGGCCAGATCGGCGATCGAACGGATCCCGCCGCTCGCGATGACGCGCGCGCTCGTCGCCGCCGCGATCCGGTGCAAGAGGGCGAGATCCGGGCCCTCGAGCGACCCATCCCGCTCGATTGCGGTGACCTCGAAGAGCTCGACCCCGACGTCGCGGAGCCGCGCGACCATCTCATCCGCCGGTGACGCGGGCGCCCCCGCGATCCATGCATCGCCGACGGCGACGCTGCCGCGGACGTCGACCGCCACCGCGACCCGGTCGGCGCCGACCGTTCGGACGAGCTCGGCCACGAGATCCGGATGCTCGATCGCCGCTGTCCCGAGGACGATCCGGTCGACACCTACGGCGATCAGCTCCTCGGCGTCCCGGCTCGTCCGGATGCCACCCGCGGCCTCGACGCGCGGTGGCGTCGGAACGTCCTGAACGGCCCGGACGACGGCGGCGACGACCGCCGACTGTCGTGGCGATCCGGCGCGCGCCCCGTCGAGGTCGACGACGTGCAGCCACCGGGCGCCGGCGCCGACGAGCCGAAGCGCGACCTCGGCGGGGTCGCCGTCGTAGGTCGTCGCGCTGTCGAAGGCGCCGCGACGAAGGCGAACGACTCGCGCCGCGAGCAGATCGACGGCGGCAAGCAGCTCGAACGTTGACACGGTGCGGTCATACCTATTAGCGTGTTACTCTGCTAGCACGTTAACACGCAGCGACCGAACGGAGGAGGCGATGACGGGGCCGATCGGGACCCAGACCGATGTCGCCGGCGTCGCGCCCGACGGTGGCTGGGAGACGCCCGCGACCCAGGCGCTGTTCGACGCGATCCTCCGCCTCGACGGCACGCCCGAAGCGCGGCGGTTCTTCCGCGACCTGTGCACGATCGGCGAGCTGCACGACCTGGCCCAGCGATGGGCCGTCGTCCGCATGCTCGACTCGGGAATGCACTACGCCGAGATCTCGCAGCGGACCGGCGCGTCGACCGCCACGATCACGAGGATCGCCTCGTGGCTGAACCACGGCCAGGGCGGCTACCGGCTCCTGCTCGACCGGATCCGCGCGGAGGGCGGCACGCCCTATCCCACGGCACGCGAGACGTGAGCCGCCGCCTGCGGCTCGCCGTGCCGAACAAGGGCCGCCTCGTCGAGCCGACCCTTGCCCTCCTCCGCGACGCGGGTCTCGTCTTCGAGGGCCATGAGCGGAGCCTCGTCAGCCGCGTCCGCAACTTCGACCTCGACATCCTCTTCGTCCGGACCGCGGACGTCGTCGAGTTCGTCGGCGACGGCGTCGCCGAGCTCGGCATCACCGGGCTCGACCTGCTCGCCGAGACGGGCGCGGAGCTGCCGCGCCTGCGCACCCTGGGCTACGGCCGCTGCCGCCTGGCCGCCGCCGTCCCGACAGATGCGCCGGCGCAGGCGATCGAGGACCTCGCCGGGCTCCGGGTCGCGACGGCGCATCCGAACGCGACGGCCCGGTTCTTCCGGCAGGCGCGGATCGAGGCCGACGTCGTCCCGATCTCCGGCGCCGTCGAGGTCGCGCCACGCCTCGGGCTAGCCGACGCCATCGTCGACCTCGTGTCGACCGGTTCGACCCTCGCCATGAACGGCCTCCGCCCGATCGGTGACGTCCTCCAGTCCGAGGCGGTCCTCGTCGCGAACCCGGCGGTCCGCGAGAACGGCGGGCCGATCGCCCTTCAGCTCGACGCGCTCGACGCGATGCTCGGGGCAGTCATCGCCGCGCGCGATCGGAAGTACCTCATGATGAACGCCCCGGTCGAGCGACTCGCCGAGCTCGAATCGCTCCTCCCTGGCCTCGAGAGCCCGTCCGTCATCCCGCTCGCGCACGCCGGGATGATCGCGATCCATTCGGTCGTCGGCGCCGACGACGTCTGGAGCCTCCTGCCACGCCTCAAGGCCGCCGGCGCGTCCGGGATCCTCGTCCTGCCGGTCGAGAAGCTCGTCCCGTGACCGTGCCAACGGCCGCGCCGACGCAGATGCCGGAAGGCTCGATCGCCCTCCGTCGAATCGACCTTCGGGCCGGCGATCCCGCCGCCGTCGGCGAGCTCGATCGTCTCGCCCGGCGTGGCGTGGTGCCCGATCGGCGGGTGCTCGACGGCGCGAGGGCGATCGTGGACTCGGTCCGCGCTGGCGGCGAGTCGGCCGTCCGAGCGGCGAACGAGCGGTTCGGGGGCGGGTCCGCTGACGGCAGGCTGACGCTCGGGAGCGAGAACCTGGAGCGCGCGGCGGACGCGCTGGAGCCCGATGTCCGCGTCGCGCTCGAGGCGGCGATCACGAACGTCCGACGTGTCGCGGAGGTCCAGCGACCGGAAACGACGCGCATCGAAACGGTGCCGGGGGTCGAGGTCGAACGGCGCTGGCGGCCGCTCGAGCGCGTCGGCTGCTACGTCCCGGGCGGCGGTGCGGCGTATCCGTCGTCGCTCGTCATGACGGTCGTCCCCGCGCTCGTCGCCGGCGTCGACTCGATCGTCGTTGCCTCTCCAGCCGACGCTCTCGGCCGCCTCGACCGGGTCCTGCTTGGCGCGGCGGGCATCCTCGGCGTCGAGACGCTCCTCGTCGCCGGCGGCGCCCAGGCAATCGGCGCGCTCGCGTTCGGCCTGCCGTCGGTCGGCTTCGGTCCCGTCGAGCGGATCGTCGGACCCGGCAACGCCTGGGTCACCGCGGCCAAGCTCGCGCTCGTCGGCGAGGTCGCGATCGACGTCCCGGCCGGACCGTCCGAGGGCTGCGTGATCGCCGACGCGGCCGCGGAATCCCGTCTCGTCGCGGCCGACCTCGTCACGCAGGCGGAGCACGGGCCGGACTCGCCGGCGATCCTCGTCACCACCGACGAACGGCTCGCCGCCGACACGCCCGCGCTCGTCGAAGCGATTCTCGCCACGGCACCCCGTGCCGCCGTCGTGCGGGAGGCGCTTCGTGCGCACGGCGCGATCGTCCTCGTCGCCGACCTCGACGCGGCGATCGACGTCGTCAACGCATACGCACCGGAGCACCTCTCGATCCATGTCGCGGACGACGAGCTCGAGCGGGTCGTCGAGGCGGCCAGGAACGCAGGCTCGGTCTTCGTCGGACGATGGGCTCCCGAATCGGCGGGCGACTACGCGACCGGCGCGAACCACGTGCTGCCGACCGGCGGCCTCGCGCGCTCGTGCGAGGCACTCTCGGTCGAGGCCTTCGGGCGGTTCACCCAGGTCCAGCGGATCACCCGCGCGGGGCTCGCGACGCTGCGCCCGACGATCGAAACGCTCGCCGCGGTCGAGGGCCTCGACCTCCACGGTCGTGCCGTCGCGGCGCGGTTCGAACCATGAGCCCGGCCGTCACGCCGCGTTCTGCGGGGTCCGCCGCGCCTGCTCGGGCCGTCACGCCGGCGACGTTCAGCTCGCCGACCGCGCCGGCCGGCTACGCCTGGGAGGCGACGAGCGAGGAGGTCGCCGCGCGCTACGGCGTCCGGATCGAGGACGTCCGCCGGTTCGACCTCAACACCTCGCCCGCGCCCCCGGCGCTGGCGGCGCGCGTGCTCGCGACCGCCCGGTTCGACGTCCCGTTGAGCGAATACCCGCCGTCGGACTACCGGCGGCTCGTCACCGCGGCGGGAGCCGCCTACGGCTGCGGGCGCGACGAGGTCATCGTCGGCGCCGGCGCTGACGAGATCCTCGACCTCTGCGCCAAGGCCTTCCTGTCGCCGGGTCGACGTGCGGTCGTCCCCGGCCCGACGTATCCGATGTACCGAATCCTGACGGAGCAGCGCGGCGCCGACGTGGTGTCGGTCCCACGACGCGGTCCGTCCGAGGGGTATGCGATCGACGTCTCCGCGGTCCGCGCGGCCGCGCGAACGGCCGACGTCGTCTGGCTCTGCGACCCGAACAACCCGACCGGCCGTCGAGAGCCCGACGGCGTCATCCCGACGCTGCTCGAGGCCCTGATCGGCGATGCCGCGGGTGAGGCCCGGCGCGCGCCGACGATCGTGCTCGACGAGGCGTACGCCGAGTTCGTCGGGCGAAGCCACCTCGCCCTCCGGACCGCGTATCCGCGTCTCGTCGTTGTCCGGACGCTCTCGAAGGCGTACGCGCTCGCGGGCCTGCGCGTCGGGTTCGGGATCGCGACGCCCGAGCTGATCGCCGAGCTCGCGCCCTACCGACCGCCGGGCTCCGTGAGCGTCCCCTCGATCGGGGTCGCGGCCGCGGCCCTCGCCGACGGCGTGGGGATGCAGGCGAACGTCGCCGCCGTGTCCGCGGAGCGGACGCGCCTGGCGGACGCACTCGACGCGCTCGGCTGGACGGCCGTGCCGTCGGTCACGAACTTCGTCCTCGTCCGCCTCGGCAGTCCGGAGCGCGCCGCCGCGGCCGCTGAAGCGCTCCTGTCGCGGGGCCTCGTGCCGCGGACGTTCGGCGCCCGGCACCCGCTCGCGGCGTTTCTCCGGCTGACCGTCCGAACCGCCGCCGACGACGACCTCCTGCTCGACGCCGCACGCGCGTTCGAGGCCGGCGCGGGAGAGGAGCGGTGACTCGCCAAAGCGAGTCGAGGCGGAAGACGCGCGAGACCGACGTCAGCGTCGACGTCGAGCTCGACGGGACCGGCCGGACGGAGATCGCGACCGGGATCGGGTTCTACGATCACCTGCTGTCGTCGCTCGGTCACCACGGGCTGTTCGACGTCCGGATCCGGGCGAGCGGCGACCTCGACGTCGACGAGCACCACACCGTCGAGGACGTCGCCCTCGTCCTCGGCACCGCGTTCGGCGAGGCCCTGGGCGATCGGGCGGGGATCCGGCGGTTCGGGGACGCGAGCGTGCCGATGGACGATGCGCTGGCGACGGCGGCCGTCGACGTCGGCGGGCGACCGTACGCGGTCGTCGACCTGCCGTTCCGCTTCGAGCGTGCCGGGGCGATGCCGCTCGCGCTCATCGAGCACGCGCTCGAGGCGTTCGCGCGGACGGCCGCCTTCACGATCCACGTCAGCGGACGCGGCCGCGACGACCACCACCTCGCGGAGGCCGCGTTCAAGGCCCTCGGGCGGGCCCTCCGCGAGGCCTGCGAGCAGGATCCCCGGCGTGTCGGCCGGGCGTCGACGAAGGAACCGACGTGAGGGTTCGGGCAGGCATCGTCGACCACGGTGCGGGCAACGTCCGCAGCGTCGAGCACGCGCTCCGGTGGGTGGGTGCCGAGCCGGTGCTCGTGGCCCGTCCGGCGGAACTCGTCGACGTCGACCTGCTCGTCATGCCCGGCGTCGGCTCGGCGGCCCCGGCGATGGCACGCCTCCGCCGACGCGGCCTCGTCGGTCCCGTTCGGGCGTGGCTCGCGGCCGACCGGCCGTATCTCGGCATCTGCCTCGGGCTCCAGCTCCTCTTCGAGGGTTCGGACGAGGACGGCGCGGCGACCTTCGGGGTCCTGTCCGGCCGAACGCAGCAGCTACGGGATGCGCCGACCCTCCCCCACGTCGGCTGGAACCAGGTCGTCCGTCGGCGGGCGCATCCGCTGTTCGACGGGCTCGCGGCCGACGCCGACTTCTACTTCGTCCACTCGTACGCCGGAGGGCCGCGGGCCGAGGCGACGGAGCTCGTCCTCGCGGAGACGACCCACGGAGCGACGTTCGTGAGCGCCGTCGGGCGCGGCAACACGTGGGGCGTCCAGTTCCATCCCGAGCGCAGCGCGGACAACGGGCTCCGCCTCCTCGCCAACGCCGTCGCGCTCGCGGCGCGGGCGATGGGCGTGTCGGGTCCCGGCGCGGCAGAGGCATCCGCCTGATGCTCCGGCGCCGCGTCATCGCCTGTCTCGACGTCGCCGGCGGCCGCGTGGTGAAGGGGACGCGCTTCGTCGACCTGACCGACGAGGGCGATCCGGCGGACCTCGCGGCGCGCTACGCCGCGGCCGGCGCGGACGAGCTCGTCCTGCTCGACATCTCGGCCGCGCCTGAGGCGCGTTCGACGCTCCTCGGGCTCGTCGAGCGGACGGCGAGCCGCGTCTTCGTGCCGCTCACGGTCGGCGGCGGCGTCCGGGCCGTCGACGAGATGCGGGCGGTGCTGCGCGCCGGCGCCGACAAGGTCGCGCTGAACACGGCCGCCGTCGCTGAGCCGACGCTCGTCGCGCGGTGTGCCGCCCGGTTCGGACGCCAGGCCGTCGTCGTCGCGATCGACGCACGGCGCTTGCCGGAGCACGGGGTCGGCTGGCAGGTCGTCGTCCGTGGCGGCCGCACGCCGACATCGCTCCAGGCGGTGAAATGGGCCGAGCAGGCGGTCGAGCTCGGAGCGGGCGAGCTGCTCGTGACGTCGATCGACCGCGACGGGACCCGCTCGGGCTACGACGTCGAGCTGCTGGCCGCCATCAGTCGGCGAGTCGGCGTGCCCGTCATCGCGTCGGGCGGCGCGGCGGGACCCGAGCACATGGTCGCGGCGATCCGGGACGGCGGAGCGGACGCGGTCCTCGCGGCGTCGATGTTCCACCGCGGCAGCCACACGATCGGCGAGGTCAAGCGGGCGCTCGCTGCCGCCGGGCTGCCGATCCGGCTCCCCGTCGAGGGCGCCGCGTGAGCGCAGCGTGACGGCCGCCGAGGTCCGGCTGCCCGGCCTGCGGTTCGGGACCGACGGGCTCGCCCCGGCGATCGTCCAGGACGTCAGCGACGGCCGCGTCCTCATGCTCGGGTGGATGGATCGCGAGGCGCTCGACACGACGCTCACGACCGGCGAGGTCCACTTCCACTCCCGGTCGCGGGATCGCCTCTGGCGAAAGGGCGAGACCTCCGGGAACGTCCTTCGCCTCCGGTCCGTCGCCGTCGACTGCGACGCCGACGCCCTGCTGGTGATGGCCGAGCCGGCCGGGCCGACCTGCCACACTGGCGAGCGCTCGTGCTTCGATGCCGGACCCACCATCGCCGCGGGCCCCGTGCCGACCGGCCAGGGCTTCGGCTGGCTCGAGACCTTGTGGTTCACGATCGTCGAGCGGGCGACGACCGCCCCGCAGGGCTCGTACACGGCCCGGCTCGTCGGTGGGGGAGTCGACGCCGCGGGGCGCAAGGTCGTCGAGGAGGCGACCGAGGTCCTCATTGCCGCGAAGGACGACGCCGTCGCGGCCGGGGACGGCGCCGAGCCCGGCATGACCGACCGAACGAGCGACGCGCTCGCTGGAGAGGCCGCGGACCTTCTCTACCACCTCCTCGTGCTGCTCGCCGAGCGCCGGCTCGAGCCGGCGCTCGTCATCGACGTCCTGCGAGCGCGCCACCGTCGCTGACGTCCGCGCGCTCGTCGAAGGACGGCAGGAGCTGGCGGTCCAGCCAGTCCGACGGCTCGATCCGCGGCCGGGCGAGCGCCGCCACGCCATCACGAACGACGACCTCGGCCGGGATCGGATGCGAGAGGAAGAAGGGCATCGATTCGGTGTAGCCGTAGGCGCCCGCGTCGATGATCGCGACGAGGTCGCCGACGACGGCCGGCAGCGCCGTCTCCCGGGCGAGGACGTCGAGGCCCGAACAGAGTGGGCCGACGACCGCGGTTCTACCGCCCGGATCCGGCGCCGGACCGTCGGCGCGGCCCGAACCGAGCGCGACGATCCGGTGGGCCTGGCCGGTGAGCGCCGGGCGGACGAAGTGATTGATCCCGCCGTCGAGCACGACGACCGAACCGCCCGCCACGGGCTTGCGGTCGACGACCCGCGCGACGTATGCACCGGCCGGCCCGACCAGGTGGCGGCCGGGTTCGAACAGGACGCGAACGGCGCGCGTCACCGGGTCGGTCGCCCAGCCCGCCGCGAGCGCGGTCAGGCGCGCACCGAGCGCCGCGAGGTCGAGCGAGGGGTCGTCGTCCGCGTACGGGATGCCGAGCCCGCCGCCCGCGTCGACGAGTCGAAGGGGCGCTCCGGTCGCTCGCGCCAGCGCGGCTGCCGAGGCGACGGTCGCCGCCACGTGGTCGGCGATCTCGTCGACGTCGACGACGTTCGAGGCCCCGAAGGCGTGGAGGCCGAGCAAGCGGACGTGCGCGGAGCGCGCCGCGCGTTCCGCGACGGCCGGCAGATCGGCCGCGGCGATCCCGAACTTGCCGAGACCCTCGTCGCCGACGATCCGCGTCCGCTCCGCACCGGTCGGGGCGACCGTCGCGCGAAGGAGGATCGGTGGCCGCACGCCGCGGGCGCGGGCGATCGCCTCGAGCCGCTCGAGCTCGCCCGCCGACTCGACCGTGATCGCACGGATGCCGGTCTCGACCGCAGCCGCGAGCTCGTCGTCGCGCTTGCCCGGACCGGTGAAGACGATCCGGTCGGCCGCGAACCCGGCGCGAGCGACGAGCGCGAGCTCGCCCCCTGAGGCGACGTCCGCGCCGAGCCCGAGCGAGGCGAGGTGGGCGACGACGGCCAGCGAGGGGTTCGCCTTCACCGCGTAGGCGAGCTCGAACGGCGCCGGCAGCACGTCCCGGAGCGCCGCCGTCCGCCGCGCGACGATATCGAGGTCGTAGATGTAGAGCGGGCTGCCGAACCGTTCCACGAGTGCCGTCGGATCGAGCCCGAACAGGACGCTCACCGGAGCGCCGCCTCGAGGGCGACCCGAGTGTCCGTCCCCGGGTCACGATCCTTCACGATGAGCGCCGTCGCGACGGCGAGGCCGTGCTCGCCCGCAAACCCACCACCCGCCGGGCGAGCCCCCGGCACGACGACCGAGCCCGGCGGGATCGCGAGCGGCCGCTCGCGCGTCCCGTCGAGGACGCGTTCGCGGACCAGGTCGTAGACGCGGCTCGTCCCGGTCAGCGTCACGCCGGCGCCGATGACTGCGCCGCGACCCACGAGGACGCCTTCGAGAAGGCACGAGCCGGCGCCCACGAATGCCTCGTCCTCGACGATCACGGGCCGGTCGCCGGCCGGCTCGAGCACGCCTCCGACGACGACGCCGGCAGCGAGATGGACGCGCGCCCCGATCTGCGCGCACGACCCGACGAGGACCTCCGAATCGATCATCGCCTCGTCGCCGATCCACGCCCCGACGTTGACGAACGACGGCGGCATGACGACGACGCCGAGCCCGAGCCAGACGCCTGCCCGAACGCTCGTCCCGCCGGGCACGATTCGCCAGGCGCGGCCCGCCGCGGCGGCCGCCCGGGCCTCCGCGCCGTCGAGCAGCGCCTTCGGCGGCAGGCCCACCCGGTCGCGGAAGCCGAGCGCTCCGCCGGCTCGATAGTCGACGGTGGAGCGATCGGCGAAGCGACCGAGGATCGCGGTCTTGACGTCGGTGTCGACACGCCAGCCGTCCGGCGCGGCGGAATCGGGCCACGCGGCGCGCACCCGCCCGGCATCGAGGTCAGCGAGGATCGTGTCCGTCATCGGGCGAGCGTCGCGGCCGCGGCGGCGTCGACGCCGGTCGCCCCTGGTCCCGCAACCCGGCCCCCACCCTCGACCAGCCCGAGGTCGCGGAGGAGTGCCCGGAGTCGTTCGCGATCCGGCTCCGCGAGCGGCAGGAGCGGCTGGCGGACGGTGTCGGTCGCGAGGACACCCATGCAGGCGAGGGCGGCCTTGGCAGGAACCGGGTTCGGCCCGCCGCGGAAGTTCGCGAGCATGAGCGGCAGCCAGCGTTCGTGGATGCGCCGCGCGCCCTCCCAGTCGCCGGCGAGCGCGGCGGCGCAGAGCGACACCATCTCGCCGGGGATCTCGTTCGAGACCACGCTCACGACGCCGTCGCCGCCGAGCGCGAGGAGCGGCAACGTCCAGGCGTCGTCCCCGGACAGGACCGCGACGTCGCGCGGTCGATCGCGGCAGATCGTCGCGATCTGCTCGAGGTTCCCTGACGCCTCCTTGATGGCGATGACCCGCGGGTGCTCCGCGAGACGGAGGAAGACGTCCGCCGGGACGTTCGCGCCCGTCCGTGAGGGCACGTTGTAGACGACGATCGGCAGGTCGCCGGCGTCCGCGACGGCACGGAAATGCGCCTCGAGCATGCGTCCGTCCGGGCGGTTGTAGTACGGCGCGACGACGAGCGCGGCATCGGCACCGAGCTCGGCTGCGCGCCTCGTCATCGCGACCGTCGCGGCGGTGTCGTTCGTGCCCGTTCCGGCGACGATCGAGACGCGACTCCGCGAGGGCCGCTCGGCGACAGTCTCCACGGTCAGCGCGATGACCCGCTCCCGCTCCGCCACGCTCAGCGTCGGTGCCTCGCCCGTCGTTCCGCATGGCACGAGCCCGTCGATTCCGGCGAGCGCCTGCCAGCGGACGAGCTCGCGGAGTGCCGCCTCGTCGAGGTCGCCGTCGTCGTCGAACGGCGTGACGAGGGCCGTCAGTGCTCCGCGGAGTGCCGGACGCCTCGTGCGCCCGGTGCGTTCGAACCTGCCCATCTCGTGCTCCTTCGGTCGTTCGGTCGTTCGGTCCGTGGTCATTCGGGTCGTTCAGACGCCCATCGGCACCCGCTCGAGGAGGCCGTCGACGACGGCATCGAACGGATGGATCCCCGGCTCGCGTCGCTCGGCGGTGAGCCAGCGGGCCGCCGCGACGGCGCCGGCCGCGTACGCCGACCGGTCCCGGGCGGTGTGCCGGATCTCGAGCGTCTCGCCCGCGGCGTCCCATCCAACCGCGTGCATCCCCGGCGAGGCACCTGCGCGCACGGACGCGACCTCGATAGGTCGCGTCGCGCTCCCACCCGCGTCCGCCGTCCCGCGGCCGGCATCGATCCGGCGGACGAGCTCCCGTGCCGTGCCCGATGGCCGGTCGAGCTTGTTGCGGCGATGCCATTCGAGGACGAACGGTTCGAAGATCTCGAGGGGCGCGAAGAGCGCGGCCGAGCGCTCGACCAGCCGCATGAAGACGGCCATCGCGAGGCTGAGGTTCGGCGCGACGACAGCGGCGGCGTCCGCCGCGACGAGCATCCGCTCCAGGAGCGGCTCGTCCGGGGTCCAGCCCGTCGTCGCGACGACGAAGCTACGGCAGCCGGCGTCGAGCGCCGTCTCGACGTTCGTCGCGACGGCGTCCGGTCGGCTGGCGTCGAAGACGACGTCGGCGCCGATCAGGTCACCAGCCGAATGGCGACCTCCGGAGGGCCGGCCGAGTACCGCGGGCGGGGCCCAGCCGGCGTCCGCCACGGCGCTCGCGATCGCTTCGCCGAGGTGGCCGTTGCCGAGGATGAGGGTGTGCATCGGTTCGTTCGTCCTTCCACGTCTCGCGGAAGGCCCCGTCCGAACACAAAACGACCGCGGTCCACCACCTGGGTGTCCGCGGCCTTCGTCGGAGCCTCCGCGCCATTGGCTCCGTTCGGTCGTCGACTGTTCGCGCGCCCGTCAGAGCTCCGGCGCCCGTGCCTCCCGGCAGGGCCGCCCGAGCAGTTTCTTCGTCTCGAAGTTGCATCCGAAGCAGCGCACGGTGGAAGTCTTGCGCATGCGCGGCGCGATTGCAACCCCCGACCCGGGATCGTGTCGGGATGCAATGATTCGGCCCGATGTCCCCGCCGGCCCCGTCGATCCGTGAGCAGCTGCGCGTGTGGGTGGCGATCGGCTCGCAGTCGGTGGGCGGCGGGTCGAGCACGCTCTACCTCATGCGTCAGCGGCTCGTCGACCGCGGCCGCTGGTTGACGACGGCCGCGTTCGTCCAGGACTGGACGATCTCGAAGCTCACGCCCGGGATGACGATCGTGGCGCTCGCGGCGCTGCTGGGGCGGCGGACGGACGGCCTTCGCGGCGCCGCGATCTCGGTCGGCGGCCTTCTCATCCCGGCCGGGGTCATCACGGCCCTCATGACGGGCGGTTACGGGCTCATCCGGGATCAGCCGCTCGCGCAGGCGGCACTCCTCGGCATGGGCTCCGTGACGATCGGGATGACGATCGGTGTCAACAGCAACCTCGCCCGAACCGCCGTCCGGCCCGGCCGCAGAGGCCTCATCGACGTCTGCCTCGTGGCGATCGCGGTCGTGGTCGGCCTGCTCGAGCCCGAGGCGCCGATCCCGGTCATCGTCGGCAGCCTCGTCGTCGGCGCCCTGCTCCTCCGCTACGACGCGCCGACCTCCGACGCCGACACGGTCGACCGCGAATGAACGGCTGACGTGGACCCGGCCTCGTTCTTCCTCGTCCTGCTGCGCTCGTCGTTCCTCTCGGTCGGCGGGCAGACGGCGCTGCCGCTCATCCGCGACGGTCTCGTCCCGTCAGGGGTCGTGAGCGACCAGCAGATCGTCGAGGCACTGACGATCGGTCGCCTGAGCACCGGTCCGGGCGGGCTCTACATCGTCAGCATCGGCTACTTCGCGATGGGCTGGCTCGGCGCGATCCTCGCGCTCATCGCCGGCACGCTGCCACCCCTCGTGATCATTCCGGCCGAGTCCTTCCTCCGCCGGCGGCTCGAGTCGCGCTGGATGGCAGGCCTCATCCGGGGCCTCGCACTCGGTGGCGCCGGCCTCGTGATTGCGACGAGCCTCGATCTGCTGCTCCCGTCGGCAACTCGCTCGGCGCCCGCGATCTGGCAGGTGGCGCTCGTCCTCGTCGGACTGGCGGCAGGCGTACGCGGACGCGTCCACCCGGCCCTCGTCATCGGCCTCGGCGCGATCGTCGGGATCGCGCTGCGCTGATTCTCCGGGGCTCGGCCGCGCAACCACGCTGCAACGACACGGCCCGGCCCGCGACACCGTCGCGCCCTGACCCATGCGATGGTCTGTCCCGATGACAGCGAGACCGCCGGCGTCTGGCGCGCCGAGCCCGGAGCGCTCGCAGCGCGAACGACCGGCCGGGATGCTCGGCGGCAGCGTGCGCATCTTCACCATCGCCGGGATCGACATCGGGATCCACCTCAGCTGGCTCGTCGTCTTCGGGCTCGTCACCTGGTCGCTCGCAGTCGGCTACCTGCCCGCGGCGATCCCCGGCATCGAATCGACGACGGCCTGGATCCTCGGCGCGATCGCGTCGCTCCTCCTGTTCGCCTCGGTGCTCGTCCACGAGCTCGCCCACTCGTTCGTCGCTCGCGCCCAGGGGCTCGAAGTCCACTCGATCACGCTGTTCATCTTCGGCGGCGTCTCGAACCTGTCCGGCGAGGCGAAGCGCCCGTCGACCGAGTTCCTGGTCGCGATCGTCGGGCCGCTGACCAGCGTCGTCGTCGCCGCGCTCGCCTACCTCGTCGGGACGGTCGTCGCCGGATCTCGCGAGGCCGCGGCGGTCGCCGGCTACCTCGCGACCGTCAACCTGCTCCTCGGCCTGTTCAACCTCGTGCCCGGGTTTCCGCTCGACGGCGGCCGGGTTCTCCGGGCGATCGCCTGGACGGTGACCGGCTCGATCCGGCGCGGCACGAGGATCGCGGTCACCGTCGGCCAGGTCGTCGCCTGGGCCCTCATGCTGTGGGGAATCTTCCGCGTGTTCGGTGGCGACGTCTTCGGCGGGATCTGGATCGCAGCCATCGGCTGGTTCCTCCAGGGTGCCGGCCAGGCGAGTCTCGAGCAGGTCGTCATGGAGCAGGTGCTGCGGCGGGTTCGGGTCCGGGACGTCGCGGGGCTCGACCGTGGCCGGGTCCCTCCATCGACGTCGGTCGCGGACCTCATCGAGCGCTACCTGTTGCCCGGCAATCGACGGGCGATGGCCGTGGCTGCGGACGACGGCGCCCTGCGTGGGATCGTCACGCTCGGCGACGTGACGCGTGTCCCGCCCGACGTTCGCGATCGGACGCCCGTTGCGGACGTCATGACGCCGGTTGCGTCGCTCGTCACCGCGCGGCCCGACGAGCCGCTCGCCGACGCGCTCGAGGCGCTCGGACGCGGCGACTGGGAGCAGTTGCCCGTGGTCCGGGACGGACGACTCGTGGGCCTCATCACCCGCGCCGACATCCTTCGCCAGCTCCAGCTGCGCGAAGCGCTCGGGGTCGGCGCCGGCGACGACGCGGGCTCGCCGTCGGCTGCGTAGGCCGGCCTCGGAACTACGTCAGCTCATTCGGCCCTAGGCGCCGGACGCGCTGCGCGAACGCAAGGAGGACTGCGCGGGCAACGCCCGGGAAGTCGTCCATCAACGTGTCGAACTCGCGATGCCCGAGCACGAGCGCCCGGACCGGGCCTTCCGCCACGGCCGTCGCGGAGCGGGGGCCGCCGTCGATGAGGGCGATCTCGCCGAGGAAGTCGCCGGGTCCCAGCGTCGCGATCGCCGCGTCCTCGCGTTCCACCCGGACCGACCCCTCGAGCAGAACGAAGAACTCGTCGCCGGTCCGGCCCTGGCGCGTCAGCTCGGTGCCCGCGGGAATGTCGATCTCGTCCGCGAGGCGGCCGAGCTCCTCGATCTCGCGTCCCTTGAGGCCCGCGAAGAGCGGAACCTGGGCGAGCGTGCGCTGCTTCGCGTCCACGACTTCGACCTCCCTGTCGACTCCGGGGCGCGGAGCATACGCCTAGCCGGTCGCGCCCTTGAGGGCCTCCCGAGCGAGCTCGTACGCGCCCTTCACGTCGCCTTCGGCTGCGAGGAGGTCTCCCCATTCCGAGAAGACATCACGCCGCGACGCGTCACCGTCGGCGCGGGCGAGATCGGCTGCGGCTCGGAAGTGATCGTGGGCGCTCGGGGAGTCGCCGAGATCGCGCGAGGCCCGCGCGGCCGTCAGGTGGGCCTCGAGGAGCGCTCGACGGTTGTCCGTGCCGTTTGCGGCCTCGATCGCCTCGACGGCCCGACTGCGTGCCTCGGACGGGTTTCCGGTGGCCAGCTCGATCCGCGCCTCGGTCTCGAGGACGTGTGCGAACCAGCGGCGGTCGCCCGTCCCCTCGAACGCCGCCCGAGCCGTGGCGGCGAACTCGCGGGCGCGTTCGGTGTTCCCGAGCGACAGGTAGATGAGCGCGAGCTCGTTGGAGATCGAAGCGGCCTCCGTCGCGGCCTCCGCCGCGCGGAACAGCCCGAGGCTCTCGAGCCCGGCTCGCGTCGCAGCCTCGAGGTCGCCACTCCGGCGATAGCCGAGGGCCAGCGAGAAGAGGAACGTCGCGCGCCGGCGGTCGTCGAGCGAGCCCGCCTGCGCCTTCGCCTCGGTGAGGTGCGCGAGGGCCCGTTCGGCGCGCCCGTTGTGCGTCTCCGCCATCGCCATGGCGACGAGGATTCGGACCTCGAAGTCGGGCGCGACGTCCAGGCCGCCGCGGACTTCGCCGAGCAGATCGCCGAGGATCTGGAGCGCCTCTTCGGCGTTCCCGGCCTGGTGGTGCGCCGACGCGACCCAGTAGCGCGCGACTGCCTGCTCGCGTCGGTGGCCGAGCCGCTCGAACCGTGAGGCGGCTTCCACGGCGAGGGCGAGCGATTCGCGCGCCTTTCCCTGCCGCCCGAGGGCCTCGGCGAGCCCGAGCTGGAGCTCGGCGCGGTTGCGTTCGTCGGCGGCTCGGTCGAGGAGCGTGCGATACACGTCCGCAGCCTGCTGCCACTCGCCGGCGGCGAGCCGGACGTCCGCCTCGATGCGTTGGAGCCCGACGTCGGGATCGGCGAGCAGGGCCGAGGCGCTCGTGCCCAGTCGCGCCGCGAGGAAGTTGAGCGCAGCGACCGAGGGCTTGATCAGGCCGTTCTCGAGCGCGCTCACGTATGCCTTGGTGTACCGGCCCTCGGCGACCTCGCGCTGGGTCAGGCCGGCGCGGAGGCGAGCCTCGCGAAGCCGCATGCCGATGTGCCGCGCGAGACCACGGTCCTCGTTGGCGAGGCTCCGACGGGGGGCTGTCGTCTGCATGCCGGCACTATACCGGCGAGGTCAATGGCCGTTGACCTCCCTGAGGAGCTCGTCGGGAGCCACTCCCAGACGTTCGGCGAGGGCGATGAACGCCGGCAACGACGGCAGCACCCGACCAGCCTCGAGCAGCGCCACGTACGCCTTGGTCAGCGGGTCCGCCAGCTCGCTCTGCGTCAGGCCAGCCGCCCGCCGTCGGGCTCGGACCTCGGTCCCGAGGCGGTTGCGCAGGCCTTCGAGGCGCGCCTCGGGCAAAAGGATAGTATTACTTGACTTTCCCATCGGATCCCCCGTAACGTGTGCACGCGCGCGATCCCCGTGTGCCGATCGAAGCTCGAGTGGGGCGGGAGGAAGGAGTCACCTCCGATGCCCGTCTCCACGTCTGTCGTCCGCCGCGTCATGGCCGTTGCTCTCGCCCTCGCCGCAACCCTCGCATCCGCCGCCGTCGCACTTGCCGGCAGCGGTCCGGGTCCGTTCCCCCGCTAGGCCCAGGCGTCCAACTCTCAGAGCCATGTCCCGCCCCATTCGAGACTTCATAGTTTAGATATAGTATCGTGGCCCCATGTGGGACGTGACGCAACAGTCCCTCGGCGAGCTGATCGAGGAGCTTCGGCGAATCGAGCGCCGCCGAGCCGACGCGACGCCACGCAGCAGCGAGTACATGGAGCTGCTCGGCTTCGAGCGCCGACTGGTGGACCAGATCCGGGCGCAGGTCGCCGAGCTCGACCGTGGCCAGTCCACTGAGTCAGGGCAGCTGGGCCACCGTTCCTGAAGCGCGAGCGGCGCTGCCGCATCTGGCTCGAACCTGGCTTATGGCGCGCCCGGAGGGATTCGAACCCCCGACCCTCTGATCCGAAGTCAGATGCTCTGATCCACTGAGCTACGGGCGCGCGCCTCGAGAGTCTATCGGGTGGGCGTGTCTTGCCTCGGCCATGGGCGGGTCGGCGATCGACCTCGCCGCAGTCCCGCTCCCTGAGACGAGCGGACCGCAGGCCGGGCCGTCGGCCGTGTTCGGCGCCGATCTCGACTAGATTCGCCGGTCCGAACCACAGGCAGAGGCAAGGAAGCGCGGTCCGAATTCTGGTCGCCTGAGCCGCGTGGAGCCACTGGCGAGCCCGGCCGCCTGCGCCTGCAGGAGGATGTCCGATGGGTTCCGCACACGAGAGGTCCGTTGATCGGCGGGCCGGCCTAACCGCACTGGTGGCGATGATCGCGAGCGGTCGGCGGGGCGCGATCCGCGCGGTCGTCCTCGCCGTCGCGGCGGCGATGCTCATCTCGCTCTTCGCGGTCGGCAGCGCCGCCGCCTCGTCGGGCCACCGGACGCTCTATGTCGCGAAGGGCGGCAGCAACACGAATCACTGCACCTACTGGGCGCCGTGTCGGACGATCAGCCATGCGACGAGCGTCGCGCCCGCGGGCTCGACCGTCGTGGTGAGGGCCGGCACGTACCACGAGCAGGTCTTCGTCACGAAGCGGCTGACGCTGACCGGGGAGTGGGGCGCGACGATCGACGGCCGGGGGCTGCTCGGCGGCCTGCCGCCCCTGAACAGCCAGGGGATCATCGGGATGGCCGTGCTGGTCGCGGGACCCGCGGCCAGCGGCTCCACCGTCGAGGGCTTCATCGTCCAGCACGCGCCGGCCGAGGGGATCCTCGTCGCGTCGACCTGGAACGTTTCGATCCGCAACAACAACGTGCACGACAACGATCTCGGCGCCACGGCGACGTTCGACCCGATGCCGTCCGAGTGCGCGGCGCAGGGCGAGGTCCCGGGCGACTGCGGCGAAGCGATCCACTTCCTGAGCGTCGCGAACTCCCGCGCCAGCTGGAACAAGGTTCACGACAACGTCGGCGGCTTCCTCCTGACAGACGAGGCCGGACCGACCCACGGCAACGTCATCGCGAACAACGTGGCACGCAACAACAAGCTCGATTGTGGCTTCACGCTGCCGTCGCACAATCCCGACGCCGTCGCCGATCCGACGAAGGGCGGCGTCTACGACAACACGATCATCGGCAACGTCTCGATCGGCAACGGCGGCGCGGGCATTGGAATGTTCGCTCCGTTCCCGGGCGCGGCGTCGTACGACAACCAGGTGATCGGCAACATCGTCCGGAACAACGGCGAGGCGGGGATCGCGATCCACGCCCACACGCCCGGCGAGAACGTGTCCGGAAACGTGATCGTCGGCAACCGGATCTCCGGAAACGGCGTCGACCCGGACTTCGTCGACAGCACGACGCGGATCGGGATCATGCTCGGTAGCGCTGCGGTGCCGGTCAGTGTCACGGTTGCCGCGAACCGGATCGCCCGCGAAGACGTCGGGATCTACCGGTCAGGCGCGATCCACGCCCTCGGCCTCCGGAGCAACCACTTCTCCTCGACGGTCACGACCCACATCCACTGACCCTGCAGAACCCGCCGGCGGCGCGGATCCGAGCTCCGTTCCGCCGGCGACTCACGTGTCAGGCGGAAGCGATCGCCCCCGGGAGCTCGCTCGAGTTGCCGCCGACGAGCCGTGCCACCGTCGCGCGATGGCGAGCGGCGATCTCCGTCTCGTCGCCATTGACGAGCCGCTCGTCACGAACGACGAACCGGCCGCCGACGAGGACGTGCCGGGCGCGCGGAGTGGCGCCCAGGACGAGCGCCGCGATCGGGTCGCTCTCGAAGCCCGCGCCCGCGATCTCGGGGAGGCGGAACATCGCGATGTCCGCCTGGCGTCCCGGCTCGATCGCCCCGACGTCGTCGCGCCGGAGTGCGCGCGCCCCGCCGCTGGTCGCCATTGCCAGCGCCTGTCGTGTGGTCATGAGCGCGCCGAGCTCGCGGACACGTGACAGGAGGAGCGCTTGGCGCGCTTCCGCGAGGAGGTTGCCGGAGTCGTTCGAGGCGCTTCCGTCGACGCCCAGGCCGACGATGACGCCGGCGTCCAGCATCTCGAGGACGGGCGCCGCGCCGGACGCGAGGCGCATGTTCGAGGTCGGACAGTGGGCGACCGCCGTGCCGGCCGCGGCGATCCTCTCGATGTCGCCGCTGTCGAGGTATACGGCGTGCGCGAGCCAGGTTCGGTCGCCGATCCAGCCGAGCTCGGCGAGGCGCTCGATCGGGCGCATCCCGAAATGCGCCTGCGTGTAGGCGGCCTCGTCCGGGATCTCGGCGACGTGCGTATGGAGGGTCACGTCGCGTGCCTCGGCGAGGGCGACGCAGCCACGCATGAGGTCCTCCGTGCAGACCGTCACGCCGTTCGGCCCGAGGCCGATCCGGACCATCGAGCCGGGCGATCCGTCGTGGTAGCGGCTGATCGCCTCGTCCATGCTGGCGAGGATCGCGTCCGTGGCTTCGATGAACTCCATCGCGCGGCTGCCGCCGGCGTCGGGTCCGACGTCGACGCCGCCCCGGGTCGCGTGGATCCGGATGCCGAGTCCGCGCGCCGCCTCGATCTCGGCGCCGAGCATCGCGACGGCGCCGCCCGAGTGCTTGGGGAAGGCGTAGAGCTGATCGGACGTCGTCGTGCAGCCCGACAGCAGCAGCTCCGCGAGCGCGACCTGGGCGGTCGCGAAGACGGCCTCCTCGTCCAGCCGCGCCCAGTACGGGTAGTTCGTCGATTCCCACGTCAGCAGCCCGACGTCCTGGGCGGCCGGCAGCCCTCGGGTGAGGGTCTGGAAGAAGTGATGGTGCGTGTTGACCAGGCCGGGGAGCGCGACGAGGCCGCGGCCGTCGACGACCGTCGTCGCGTCGTCGAGGGGAGCATCGCCCGACCCGACGGCCCGCACGATCCCGTCCTCGACGACGACGAACGCGTCCGAGAGCTCGTGGCCGTCGGCGTCCATCGTGGCCAGTCGGTCGAGATGCTCGATCACGGTCCGCGTCGTGGAGGTCATCGAATGCTCCTGGTTGAGGCAGGGCGACGGTCAGTCACGCACGATCGCGGCGCGTGCCGGATCACCGTGGGCCATGAAGAAGTCGTGCAGGATCCGGCGGCTCTCGAGGCGGAGCTCGGGGACGGGCTCGCGGATGACGTCGAGCTGCGCAACGCGCGCGGCGCTGAAGCCCGACTGCCGGATGGCGTCGAACGCGCTGCCGGAGACGACGATCGGCCCGGCGGCCCAGACGAGCGTCGAGATCGGCGACAGGAGGACCAGCCCGAGGCACATCAGGCACGGCTCCCCGGACGAGTAGAGCGTGTACGAGCCGCCTGCCCAGGGCATGAGCCGTTCGCCCGCGGTTCGGACCGCCATGACCTCGGCGTGCGCGGTCGGGTCACCAAGGGGCACCGTCCGGTTGCGGTCGACGCTCACGATCTCGCCGTCGGCGTCGACGACGACGGCGCCGACCGGCGTGCATCCCTCGTCGCCCGCGAGGCGCGCCTGCTCGATGGCGATCTCGAGGAAGCGGCGGTGGTCGAGCATGACAGCCTCCGAGAGCGGGGCGCGTTCGGCCGAACCGCTCGCGCCTACTTGATGATCCCGATCTTGACCCGCTCGAGCGAGAGGTAGACGGCGCCGATCAGGACGAGACCCTGGACGACGAGCTGGGCTTCCGACGGAACGCCGAGGATGACCATTCCGTTGAGGAGGATCGAGATGATGAACGCGCCGACGACGGTGTTGGTCATGCTCCCGATCCCGCCCGTCAGCGGGGTTCCACCGAGGACGACCGCCGTGATTGCCTGGAGCTCGAGGCCCGTCGCGGCGGTCGGCGTCGCTGCGCCGACCCGGGCGGTCAGGGCAAGGCCGCCGATCGCGGCCATGAGCCCGGCGAAGACGAACAGGAGGACCTTCAGGCGACGGATTGGAACGCCCGACAGCCGCGCCACCCGCTCCTGCCCACCGATCGCGACGGCCTGGCGGCCGAACGTGCTGTAGTTGAGCAGGATCGTCGAGCCGGCGAAGCAGAGGATGAAGAGGATGAGGATGCCGGGCATCCGGCCGATGACCCCGAACGACGGATCGACGTTGATCGGCTGTGACCCCGAGACGATGATCGTCAGTCCGCGCGCGATCGACAGCATGCCGAGCGTGACCATGAACGACGGCACGCGCAGGATCGAGAAGCCGACGCCGTTGAACAACCCCACGCCGAGGCCGACGACGATGGCCGCGGCGAAGCCGGCGATCGGGCCGTTCGTCTGGGCGACCACGGCACCCACCGTGCCGGTCAGCGCCACCGCCGAGCCGATCGACAGGTCGATGCTCCCGGCGATGATGACGAGCGCCTCGCCGAAGGCGGGGATCGCGATGATCGCGCTCTGCTGAAACAGGAAGCTCGCGTTGTCGATGCTGAGGAAGCGCGAGCCTCCCGTGATCGAGAAGAAGACGACCACGACGATGAGCGCGAGGTACGGCACGAGCCGGGTCGGGATGATGCTTCCCGAGGCCGGGCGGCGAACGAGCGATCGACGCGACTGCCCCGCGGGTGGAGCGTCGTTGAGCGAGCTCTCCTGGGGCGTCGAGTTCGTCGTCACAGCATGTACCCGATGAGTGCTTCCTCGGATGGTCGCTCGGCGCGGGACACGCGCGCGTTCACGGCACCCTGGCGCATGACGAGGAGCGTGTCCGAGAGGCCGATGAGCTCCGGCAGCTCGTCGCTCACGATGAGGATCCCGACGCCCTCGTCGGCGAGGCCGCGAATGACCTGGTAGATCTCCGCCTTGCCTCCGACGTCGACGCCCCGGGTCGGGTTGTGCAGGATGAGCACGCGGTTCTTGCGAACCAGCCACTTGGCGAGGACGACCTTCTGGCGGTTCCCGCCGCTGAGGTTGAACGGGATGTCGCCCGGGCCGCGGCTGACGATGCCGAGCTCGCCGATGAGCCGGCGCGCGATGCGCGTCTCCACCCGCGGGCCCATCAGCCCGAGCCGATTGAGCCAGCGGAGCGCCGGCAGGCCGATGTTCCGTTCGAGGCTGAGGTTGAGGATCAGGCCTTCGCGTTCACGATCGCTCGGCACGAACGCGATCGCCGCGGCGATCGCATCCTTCGGCTGGCCGAAGCTCACCCGCCGGCCCTCGATCCGGATCTCGCCGTGTGCCGGCTGGAGATCGCCGAACAGGCAGAGCGCGAGCGCCTCGCTGCCACAGCCGATGAGCCCGGCGATGCCGAGGACCTCGCCGCGATGGAGGCTGAAGCTGACGTCGGAGAACCGCCCGGGCACAGCGAGATCCTCGACCTCGAGGACGACCTCGCCGCCCGTCCGCGCTTCGGAGTCTGCGCGGAACATCGTCGCCTTCATGCTCCGCCCGACCATCAGCACCGACAGCTCGTCCTCGTTCGTGTCGGCGGGGGCGACCGTCCGCACGACGCGGCCGTCCTTCATGACGGTCACGCGGTCGCAGAGGTTGAAGACCTCTTCGAGGTAGTGCGAGATGTAGATGACGAGGCCCCCGTCGTCCGCGAACGCGCGAAGGATCGAGAAGAGCTCGGGGATCCCGCGTTCGGACAGATTCGCGGTCATCTCGTCGATGACGAGGACACGCGGCTTCTGGTGGAGCGCTCGAGCGAGCTCGACGAACTTCTGGTCCTCGAGGCTGAGGTCGCCGGCGTAAGCGCGGAGCGGGATCGAGCGGCGAAGGAGGCCGAGCGCGTTCTCGGCGAGCCTGCGTCGGGCGGCCGGGCGGAACACGCGGCGGGGCGCGTAGACGGTTTCGCGCCCAAGCAGGAGGTTCTCCTCGACGCTCATCGTGTCGACGAGCCCGGGCTCCTGGAGGACGATCGCGACGCCGGTGCGCCGCGCATCGACGACGTCACGCGGGGCGTACGGTGCGTCGCCGAGCTGCATTGCGCCAGCAGTCAGCGGGACGACCCCAGCGATCATGCTGACGAGGGTCGACTTGCCGGCGCCGTTCTCGCCGACGAGGCCGTGGATCTCCCCCTGGGCGAACGCGAGCCGGTCGTCCGGGTCGAAATCGACGGCGATGGTCCCGGGGTACTCCTTCCGGGCACCGATCACCGTCAGGCCGGCGGGCCGAGCGGTCGGCGGGGCGGCGGTCGCGGCGGTCACGCCGGGATCATGCTCCGAGTTGAAGACGACCGGGGCCCGTGGGGGGAACGGGCCCCGGTCATGAGGAGGAGGAGGCTACTTGAGGACGATCTTGTAGTCGTCCGTGGAGGCTGCCGGCGTGTAGGTGGTCGAGACCGCCTTGAAGTCGTACGTCGTCATGCCGTTGAGGACCTGGTCCTGGTACTGCTTCACGTTGTCCTTGGTGACCGCGAGCAGCGGGATGTTCACGTTGCGGTTCTTCGGCGCGTGGCCGTTCAGGTAGTCGTACAGCTCGACGAGGGCGAACGCGCCGCAGGCGTAGCCGCCGCCGACGCTGGTGATGAGGTCACCCGAGGCGACCGCATTGATCGCGTCGGTCGTGCCGTCGATCGCGCCGATCTTGACCTTGTCGAGGACGTTCGCGTTCTTGAGTGCCTGGACGGCTCCCAGCGCGCCCTCGTCATTGAACGAGTAGATCGCATCGAAGCCCGGGCCCGGGTAGGCCGACAGGAAGTTCTCCGCCGTCTTCTGGCCGGCGTCGCGTGCCTCGTTGCCGAACTGCGACTGGAGCAGCGTGACGTCGGAGTGCGCGGCCACGAAGTCCTGGGCGGCCTTGAGCCGGTCCTCGGCGACCGAGTTGCCCTGCGCGCCGGTCATCGCGACCCACTTGCGAGCGCCGGAGTCGTAGAGGATCTGCGACTCGGTCTTGCCACCGCCGATGTCGTCGGTGCCGACATAGCCGATGTACGACTTGCCGGAGTAGGCGTCAGGGGCGACGCCCGGCTGGCGCTGCATGAACGTGACCGGGATCCCGGCCGCCTCGGCGTCCTTGAGGACGGTCGCGCCGACCTTGTCGCTGACCACGCCGATGACGATGCCGTCGACCTTGGCCGAGATCATCCCCTCGACGAGGTTGATCTGCTTGCTCTCGTCGCTGTCCGCCTGGGCGGTCTGGAGCGTGACGCCCAGCGTCCCGGCCGCGCCCGTGGCGAAGTCCTGCATGAGCTTCCAGTAGGGGTTGGAGATGAGCGGGACGACGAAGCCGATCGTCAGCTTCTTGCCGCCGCTCGCGGCCGGACTGTTGCCGGCGGATGTGCCGGGGGAGCCGCCGGGCGCGCTCGAACACGCGCCGACCACGAGCGTGGCCACTACGGCGATCGCCGCCAGCGATCGGGAACCGCGCATGAGAGCCTCCTCGCTCACACTGCCCGGCTCGACGGCGTCGAGCCCGGACGTCGCCCACGTCCACGATTCGTGGCGTGACGGGCTGTATTCTGTATACGTTACACGGACCGGTGTCAACCCCGCCGGCCGACTTTCGCGATGGATCCTCAGGCCGCGCGCTCGTCGGCCGCCGACGCGTCGCTCGCGCCGTCGTCCGCCTCGACGCGCATCTCGACCGTGTCGGTGACTGGATCGTGCGCCCGGACCAGCCGGACCCCGATGAGCTCCTGGAGCACGAAGTCCATGTTGTTGTAGACCTCGTTCTCGGCCGGCACGAAATGGCCGCCGCTGACGGCGCCGGTCGCATCCGAGATCGAGCCGTGCAGATGCGTCTCGCGGCCGCCTTCGGGCGTCTCGCAGACGAGGCCCTGGCCGCCCATGAACTCGACGCGTTCGTCGACGCGATGGGCAACGAGTCGCGGCCGCGTCTCGCCGTCGGGGAGCTGGAGGAACTTGAACCCCGCGCGCGTCAGGCTCCCGTAGCAGGAGACGACCGCGGCGAAGCGGACGCCGTGGGCGTCGCATGCTGCCTCGAGGCCCTCGATCAGGTCGGCGCCGGGGTGGAGCCGGCCGACGATGAGACGCCCGGGGCGCGCCGCTGCGGCTTCGAATGCCTGGCTCATGCCTTCACCTCGCTGTCCGCTTCAGTTATCCCTGTCGCCGCGGCCCGGAACCGCGCCCGGGCGTCCTCGTCGTCCTCGGCGTCACCGAGCGCCGCCATGAGCAGCAGCCACGCCTGTTCGGCGGTCAGCGAGCCCGCTGACAGGAGATCGAGCTCGCGGAGCGGATCGCCCGTCCCGCCGCCTGGCACGTCGGCAAGCCTGCCGTACGGGGCGCGCGAGGCGACGACCGTCGGGATGGCGCCGGCGGCCGCGGCCACGCTCGGCTGCATTCGCGGCGGGATGCCGCCGGCTCCCGGGAGCGCCTCGACGACGAGGCCGTGGACCCCGGTCGCGAGCGCCGTCTCGACGATGCGCCCGTCCATCCCCGGGACCGCCTTGACGAATGCGACCCGCTCGTCGAGCCGGCCGCTGAAGCATGGACCACGGCCGGGCGCGCGCTCGATCCGGACGCCGGCCTGATCGACGCGGCCGATGTCGCCGCCGAGGTCGACGAACGCGTCGGTCCCGGTTCGGTGGGCCTTCCACGCCCGGCGAGCCGCGATGATGTGGCCGGCGAACACGACGAGGGCGCCGAGGCCGCGAGCCTCTTCCGATGCCGCGACCGCGACCGCATCCCTGAGGTTCGCCGGCCCGTCCGCGGCGGGGTCGTCCGCCCGCCGCATCGCTCCCGTCAGGACGACGGGCGTGTCGACGTCGAGGACGAGGTCGGCGAGGAACGCCGTGTACTCGAGCGTCGTCGTGCCGTGGGTGACCACGACACCCGCGGGACCGGACGCGTCGGCGGACCCGGCGCGCGCTTCGTCGCGGGCGGTGAGGGCGATTCCCGCCAGCTCCGCAGGTTCGAGCGCCCAGCTGGGTCGCCGGACGAGGTCGCGGCTGACGAGGGTCACGCCGGGGACGGCGGTGAGCGCCGAGACCTCGCGGCCGGAGAGCGTCGGGGCGGTGCGGCCGTCGTTGCCTCGCGTCGTCGAGATCGTTCCGCCCGTCGCGAGGATCGTCACGCGCCGCATGCTCAGCCGCCCGTGACGTGCAGCGGCGACACGCGACGCCGACAATCGGTTGGTTGACGCCGCCGCGGACGCGGTCCTACCATCGCGGATAGTGTATACATCATACGCCCGATGATCTCGAGACTCGCCCCGCTCACCGACCAGCTGTCCCTCCAGGAGCGGACGTATCAGTCGCTTCGGGGCGCACTCCTCGACGGCGAGTATCTGCCAGGCGAGCGGATCTACGAGGCCGCCGTCGCGCAGGCGCTGGGCGTCAGCCGGAACCCCGTCCGCGAGGCCGTTCGTCGCCTCCAGCAGGATGGGCTGCTCGAGGTCCGGCCGCATTACGGGATCTACGTGACGTCGATCCCGGCCGACGAGATCGAGGACATCTACCGCATCCGGGCGGCTCTCGAGGGGACGGCATCCGGACTCGCGGCCGAGCGGATGTCGGACGCCGAGATCGCTGAGCTCGGCGGCATCCTCGAGGACCAGCAGCGCGCCGCCGAGCGTGCCGCCGCGCTGCCACGAGAACCCGTCTCGGTCGTCCAGGCCGACCGCTTCCACCATGCGATCCACGTCGGCGCCCGCAGCCCGAGGCTGCTCGCGCTGCTCGAGCAGATCTACGCCCAGGTCACGCATTTCCGCAACCTCACGCTCCGGCTGCCCGGGCGGGCTGCGGTCTCGGCGGCCGGGCACGCCGGGATCTTCGGTGCCATCCAATCGCGTGATTCACAGGAGGCGGCGCGGCTCATGCGTCGCCATATCGACGACGCCCGGCAGGCGCTCGTCCGACAGCTCGACGAGGTCCAGGCGGGCGACCATCCGGTCGCGATCGAACCCGCAGAGCGGCCGACGGACGGGAAGGAGTGACCCGGGTGGGACTGACCGCGGAGGTCGCGGATTTCGTCGCCTGCGTCGACGCTACGGAGATCCCGGTCGACGTCGCCCGGCTCGCCAAGCGCTCCATCCTCGACGGGCTCGGTCTTGCCGTCGCCGGCTCCCGCTCGCGTGCGGCCGAGATCGCCGGGGCGGAAGTCGCCTCGTACGGCAGACTCGTCCCGGAGGCCTCGGTCCTCGGCACCGGGCGTTCGACCGCGGCCCGCTTCGCGGCCTTCCTCAACGGCCTCGCGATCCACGCCGACGACTACGACGACACGCAGCTCGCCGTTTCCGCGGACCGCGTCTACGGCCTGCTGACCCACCCGACGGCGCCGGTCCTGCCCGCCGTCCTCGCGCTTGCGGAGCGCGACCGGCGGAGCGGCCTCGAGGTCCTCGTCGCGTACGGCGTGGGCGTCGAAGTCGAGACGAAGGTCGCCGAGGCGATCGACCCGCGTCACTACAACGACGGGTTCCACTCGACGGCGACGGCCGGCTCGATCGGCGCGGGCGCGGGTGCGGCCCGGATCCTGGGACTCGACGTCGAGACGACGGCGGTCGCGCTCGGGATCGCGGCCTCGTCGGCGGGCGGGCTGCGAGAGAACTTCGGGACGATGACGAAGCCGCTCCATGCCGGCCGGGCGGCCGACAACGGCGTCGTCGCCGCGTCACTCGCCGCCGGCGGCTTCAGCGCGGCCCAGAACATCCTCGAGGCCCGCCGGGGTTACTTCCGCGCCGCCGGGGGAGGCTTCGATCCGACGCTCATCGAGGGCCGGCTCGGTCGACCGTGGACGTTCGCGGACCCCGGCATCTCGATCAAGCCGCACCCGTCGGGCTCGCTGACGCATCCCGCCATGGGCGCATTCCTCGACCTCGTCGTCGAGCACGACCTGCGACCCGACGACGTCGTCCAGGTCCGCGTGGGCACGAACCGCCACATGCCGAACGCGCTCATCCACCACCGCCCGACGAACGAGCTCGAGGCGAAGTTCAGCATGGAGTTCTGCATGGCGATCCTTCTGCTCGAGCGCGGGGCCGGGCTGGCGGAGTTCACCGACGAGGTCGTCAACCGGCCCGACGTGCGCTCGCTCGTCGAGCGCGTCGTGTTCGAGGCCGATCCGGCCGCTGACGAAGGCGGCTTCCGCGAGATGACCTCGCTCATCGAGGTCACGCTCCATGACGGCCGGACCCTCCGAACCCGGGCGGAATTCGGGAAGGGCAGCCCCGCGAACCCCATGCGCGACGACGAGCTCGTCGACAAGTTCCTGGGCTGTCTCGAATGGGGCGGCGTGCCGGCCGTCGTGGGTCGCGAGGTTGCCGCCCGCGTCCTCGCCCTCGAGGACGAGCCGTCGATCGGCGACGTCCTCGCCCCGTTGCGCGCGACCGTCGCGCCGGCGGCCTAGCGATGGACGCCAACCTCGACGTCACCAACGCCCGGATCGTCCTGCCCGAGACCGGCGTCGTCGCCGGGACGCTCGTCGTCCGCGACGGTCGCGTCGCGGCGATCCGCCAGGACGGCGGGCCGAGCGGCGAGGCGGACGTCCTCGACGCCCAGGGGCGGCACGTCCTGCCCGGGCTCATCGATCCGCACGTCCATTCGGGCCTCCTGCCGCCCCTCGGCGATCGGCTGCAGGCCGAATCGGCGTTCGCCCTCAGCGGCGGGATCACCACGATCGTCCGCTACTTCCGGCGGCCCGAGTCGTACCTCGAGACCCTGCCGGCGCAGGTCGAGCTCGGGGCACGACGGCACTACCAGGACTTCGCCCACCACCTGACGCTGTTCAACGCCGGCCAGGTCGCCGAGATGGACCGTTACGTCCGCGACTTCGGCGTGACCTCGTTCAAGCTCTACATGAACCTCAAGGGCCCGTTCGGCAAGGGCGTCCTCATGGACCTCCTCGTCGGCGCCCCGGACGAGCTGACGACGGCCGACGTCGACTTCAGCGACGGGCACCTCTGGGACGTCTTCCGGACGGCGGCGGCGCTGCCGTTCAAGGTCCGGATCAACATCCATTCGGAGGACGCCGAGATCGTCATGACCGAATCGGCGCGCGTCCGCGACGCGGGCCTCGACGGCCTGCCCGCCTGGAGCGCCGCGCGGCCGGGCGCGTCGGAGGCGATCGCGATCGGGACGGTCGGTTACCTGTCGCGTCGATTCGGCGTCCCGGTCTACTTCCCGCACATCGGCTCGCGTGAGGCGATCGAGGCGCTCGTCGAGGTTCGCGCGAAGGGCACGAATTACGGCGCCGAGGTCTGCCCGCAGTACGTCGCGCTCACGACCGAGAGCGACGCCGGCACGCTCGCGAAGGTCATGCCGCCCGTCCGGACGTCCGAGGACGTGCCACGCGTCTGGTGGGCGATCGGCGAGGGCGTGCTGACGTCGTTCGGGTCGGATCACATCGCCTACACGCTCGACGAGAAGCAGCCGGGCTCGATCTGGACGACGCGGCCCGCGTTCGGTGGCACGGGCATGATCCTGCCGGTCTTCCTGTCCGAGGGCGTGAACGCCGGCCGGATGACCATCCGCCAGGTGGCGGAGATGGGCAGCCTCAACACGGCTCGGCTCTTCAACCTCTACCCGCGCAAGGGCACGCTCCAGCCGGGCTCGGACGCGGACTTCGTCGTCGTCGACCTCGAGCGCGAATGGACGGTCCGGGCGGACGAGAATCTCAGCCGCTCGGACTTCAGCGTGTACGAGGGTCGAACCCTCCGCGGCGCGGTGACCGACGTCGCCGTCCGCGGCACCGTCATGTTCCGCGACGGGAAGCTCGTCGGCGAAGCCGGGCACGGTCGCTATTACCGCCGGTTTCCGACGCTCGAAGCCGTCGACTCGCTCGGCGCGTGACGGTCCTGTCGCTCGCGGTCATCCCTGGTGACGGGGTCGGCCGCGAGGTCATCCCCGAGGGATTGCGCGTCCTTCGCCGCGCCGGTGAGGTGACGGGACGGTTCAGCATCGAGACCCGCGAATTCCCGTGGTCCTGCGAGCACTACCTCGCGACCGGCTCGATGATGCCGGCCGATGGGCTCGCCCAGCTCGCCGACAGCGACGCGATCTACCTCGGCGCCGTCGGCTTCCCGGGCGTCCCGGACCACGTCTCGCTGTGGGGCCTGCTGCTGCCGATCCGCCAGGGGTTCGACCAATACGTCAACCTCCGGCCGGTTCGGATCCTCGAGGGGATCCCGGGGCCGCTTCGCGACAAGGGCCCCGACGACGTCGACATCCTGTGCATCCGCGAGAACACCGAGGGCGAGTACTCGGGGCTCGGTGGGCGGTTCCACGTCGGGCAGCCCGAGGAGAGCGCGGTCCAGACGTCGCTGTTCACGCGGCGCGGCGTCGAGCGGATCGCCCGGTATGCGTTCGCGCGCGCGCGCGAGCGGAGCCGGCGGGTGGCGAGCGCGACGAAGTCGAACGCGCTCCAGTACTCGGCTGTCATGTGGGACGAGATCGTCGGCGAGGTCGGCCGCGAGTACCCGGACGTCGAGCTGACCCCGTACCACGTCGACGCGCTCGCGGCCCGGTTCGTCACCGCGCCCGAATCGCTCGACGTCGTCGTCGGCAGCAACCTCTTCGGCGACATCCTGACCGACCTCGGCGGCGCCCTCCAGGGGTCGCTCGGGCTCCCGGCGTCGGCGAATCTCAATCCGGAACGGGTGCACCCGAGCATGTTCGAGCCCGTCCACGGCTCGGCGCCGCGGCGAGCCGGGCAGGGCGTCGCGAACCCGATGGCGGCCGTCTGGGCGGGTGCCCTCATGCTCGACCATCTCGGCGAGGGCGAGGCTGCCGGGCTCGTCATGGATGCGCTGCGCGCGGTGGCGCGCGAGGGCCCGCGGACGAAGGATCTCGGCGGGACGGCAACGACGGTGGAGGTCGGGGAGGCGATCGCCGCAGCGATCGGCTGACGGCGCGGCGCGCTGCGCCGTCCCGCGGGCATCGCCCGGCGTTCAGCCAGGCCCTCAGTCGAGGCGGTCGCCGGCGACGAGCGTGAGGAACGGCTCGAACTCCGGCGCGAGCACGACGGCGTCGAGGATCGCGGCCGCGTCGGCGAGGCGCCCCGTGTCCGGGCCGCCGAGCCGCGCGAGCTCCTCGTCACGGATCGCGCGGTAGACGTCGGCCGTCATCGGCCGGCCGTCCTCGAGCGCCACTCCGTGACGGATCCACTGCCAGAGCTGGCTTCGGCTGATCTCGCAGGTCGCGACGTCCTCCATGAGGTTGAAGATCGCCGCGGCGCCGATCCCGCGAAGCCACGAATCGAGGTACTGGAGCGCGACGTTCACGTTCGTCCGGACGCCGGCCTCGGTCGTTCGGCCGCCGGCGATCCGCACGTCGAGCAGATCGGCCGCCCCGACACGCACGTCGTCGCGCAACCGATCGAGCTGGTTCACGCGGGCCGCTGCGGCGTCGTCGGTCGAGAACGCGCGATCGAAGACGTCGCGCGCGATGGGGACGAGGTCCGGATGGGCGACCCAGGTCCCGTCGAAGCCGTCGCGGGCCTCGCGCTCCTTGTCCTCGGTGACCTTGGCGAGCGCGACCTCTGTGACCTCGGGGTCGCGCCGGTTCGGGATGAAGGCCGCCATGCCGCCGATCGCGTGCGCTCCACGGCGATGGCACGTTCGGACGAGCAGCTGGGTGTAGGCGCGCATGAACGGGACCGCCATCGTGACCTGCGCGCGGTCGGGCAGGACCATGTCCGCGCGGCCGGCGAACTTCTTGATCAGGCTGAAGATGTAGTCCCAGCGACCCGCGTTGAGCCCCGCGGCGTGGTCGCGCAGGGCGTGGAGGATCTCGTCCATCTCGAATGCCGCGAGGATCGTCTCGATGAGGACCGTCGCCCGGGTCGCGCCGTGCGGCAGCCCGAGGACCGTCTCGGCGTGCGTGAAGACGTCGTCCCAGAGAGCGGCCTCTGCTCGTCCCTCGAGCTTCGGCAGGTAGAAGTACGGGCCGGTTCGGCGATCCACGCGCTCACGAGCGTTGTGGAACAGGTAGAGCCCCGCATCGAACAGGCTCGCGCTCACGGGCTCGCCGTCGACGAGGACATGGCGTTCCACCAGGTGCCAGCCGCGCGGCCGGACCATGAGCGTCGCGATCGTGTCGTGAAGGCGGTAGGCCTTGCCGTCCGGGCCGTCGAACGCGAGCGTCCTCCGGACGGCAGCGTGGAGCGCGGCCTGGCCGGTGAGGACGTTCGACCACGTGGGGCTGAGGGCGTCCTCGAAATCGGCCATGAACACGCTGGCACCCGAGTTCAGCGCGTTGATCATCATCTTCGGCTCGGCGGGCCCCGTGATCTCCACGCGGCGGTCCTGGAGATCCGCCGGCGTCGGCGCGATCCGCCAGTCCGCCTCACGCACCGCCGCCGTCGCGGTCGGGAAGTCGGGCAGCTCACCCGCGGCGAAGCCCGCGGCTCGGACTTCGCGTGCCGCGAGGATGGCCGTGCGGCCGGCTCGGAACCGGCGCTCGAGATCGGCGACGAACGCAAGCGCGTCCGACGCCACGACCCAGCCGAGCTCGTCCGGCACGGGTGCGATGACCTCCACGGGGCGACGGGACGCGGTCGTCACGATCGACGAGCCTCCTCCGGCTGGCTGCTGATGCGGCAGCGAGCGCGGGGGACGGTCGGGACCGTCCCCCGCGTGACGAGGGTCAGGCCGGCTGCGTCTGGGGAGCGGGGCGGTCGTTCGCGCCGGGCTCCCACGAGGGCCGGTTCTCCCGGATCGCCCGGTCGAGCCGGGTCCCCCGCAGGACGCCGGCACGTGCCAGCGCCTGGGCGAGCGGGATGACGATGACGCCGGCGTAGACCGCGCCGCTGATCATCCGGATGACGAGGCTGAGCAGGTTGTAGCCGATGCCGAGCGGGCCGACACCGAAGTAGTACGCCTCGGGCAGCTGCTGGAGGATCGGCGACAGGGCGCCGGACAGCATGACGACCGCGAGCGTCCACTTCCGGTAGCCGTAGAACGCGAACGCGACCTCCGCGCCGGCGCCCTGGAGCAGCCCGGCAAGGAGCGCGACGATCCCGTTCGGATTGCCGGTCAGGAGTTGCGCGATCCCGTTGAAGACCTCCGACAGCATCGCGGCGCCCGGCTTGCGGACGATGTAGCCGGCGAGGCAGGCGGAGACGTAGAAGCCACCGGCGATCATGCTGAAGAGCAGGAAGCCGTACGTTCCGCTGAACGTCTGGAGAAACCGTCCGACGACCGCGTTCGGGGTCCCGAGGATCCCGTTCACGACGCCGACGACGGCAATGATCACGATCTCGAGCAGCGTGAAGCCGACCGGCAGCCCGAGACCGCCGACGACCTGGTTACGCCGGTAGCTCCACCACAGGGCGAGCAGCGCGATGCCGATCAGGACGACGTACATGACGACTGATTCCATCGACCAAACCTCCTCGACGGACGCTCACCGACGTCGCCGGTGGGCGATCAGGGCGCTCGAAGGATGACGCCGGACCGCGAGCCCGAATTCCCGATAGCCGACCTCCCTCCGTCAACCCGTCCGAACGATCGCCGCGATCGGCGCCTCGCCCGGCGGACACTGGTGCTCCGTGCCGCCCGAAACGAAGATGGCCGGATCGCCGGTGACGCTCGCAATCACGGCACCGAGCGCCGCCCGCGCGTGACGCTCGTAGTTGATGTCCGCGTCCGACAGCATCGTCGTGCGGCGGCCGCGGACCTCGCCGTTCGGGCTCGCCTCGGCCTTGGCGAAGACCGCGGCGATGCGGCCGCGTTCGCGATCGTCGGGGCGGCAGGCGACCTCGAGCCCGGCGGATGCGAGCGCCGCGACGACGCCGTCGGCATCGACGACGTCGCGAAGCACGGCGTGCCCGATCCGGAGCCCGTCCACGGCGGCCGGTGAGTTGGCGAACAGGACGATCTCGCAGGCCGTCAGCTCGCCCCCGGCCGAGGTCGAGGCGACCCGCGAGAACAGCCCGAAGTCGTGGGCGATCGCCTCCTGGGTCACCGCTCCGCGTTCCACCTCGCGGAGGCCGATCGCCACGCCGAGCGCGGTCGCGCCGCGTGCGTACGCCTTCGAGCCGTTCGGGTCCGTCGTCACGAGCCGAGCTCCGCGCGTCGTCGCGTCCTTGATCCCGGCGGGCGTCAGGAGCGGCCCCTTCACCTGGACGTAGTGCACGTCGCCGGGTTCGGTGATCGACAGGTCGTCGAGCGCTCGACGCGTCGCCTCCGCCACCTCGTCGACCTCGGACAGGGTCCCGATCTCCTCGGGCCGGAAGTCGCGCGTCCGCTGGACGCTGACGGCCAGCCCGCCACCGTGGTCGCCGGCCGGGACGGCGTCGTCGCGGGCGATGACCGTCACGTGCGGCGACAGGACGCCCTCGCAGCCACCCGACCAGACGAGCGCGACACGCTCCGCCACGGCCTCCGGCGTCTCGCCCGTTGCCCGGCCGATCGCGCCCGCAACGCTGATCGTCGCAAGCGCCCGGGTGAAGTCGTTCGCGCCGCCGTTGCCCTCGGTCTTGCCGATGGTGGCGACGATGGTCCGCGGATCCAGCTCCCCGGAGTCGATGAGCGCGCGAAGGCCGGACGTGTCAGCCGGGTTCGACATCGCCAGCCGATGCACCGAGACCTTCATCGCGCAACCTCCATGGCATCTCGGCGTGAAACGGCCTCGGGCGACCACGGAGCGACCGGGTTGACGAGCGAGCCGATCCCTTCCGCGCGACACTCGACGACGTCGCCGACCGCGAGGAAGCGCGGCGGCTGGAGCTGGTAGCCGCAGCCACCCGGCGTCCCGGTCGCGATGACGTCCCCGGGCTCGAGCGTCAGGCCCTTGGACAGCTCGGCCACGATCCGCGCCACCGGGAAGATGAGGTTCGCGCTCGTGTCCTGCTGGCGCACCTCGCCATTCACCAGGCAGCTGAGCTCGAACGGCGGCGCGTCGGCATTGCCCGCCGCCGGCTCGGCCAAGGCGATCCACGGGCCGATCGGGCAGTACGAATCGAGGCCCTTGCCGATGAACATCTGGCTCGTCCGCCACTGGAGGTCGCGCGCGCTGACGTCGTTGACGATCGTGTAGCCGAAGACGTGCTCGAACGCCTGGGACTCGGGAATCCACGTCCCACCGCGCCCGACGACGATCGCGAGCTCGACCTCGTAGTCGAGCTTTGCCGTCAGCCGCTCGTCGAGCAGGATCGGGTCGCCCGGGCCCACGACTGCCGTCGTCGGCTTCGAGAAGAACAGCGGCACGTCGCCCACGTCGGCCCGCATGCCGAGGGCCCGGGCGTTGTCGTCCACGTGCGAGCGGTAGTTCATCCCGACGCAGAAGACGTTCCGGCGCGGATGGGGGATCGGTGCGCGCAGCCGGACGTCGGCGAGCGGAACGAGCGCCGGCGCCGGCTCGGACCCGTTGCGGTCCAGGCGCTCCAGCTCGCGCGTCGCGCGATCACGGGCGGCGGTCCCGCCGTCGATGAACGCGAGCATCGACGCGAACGCCGACTCCTCGGGCGCGGCCGCGGCGAGGTCGATGAGCCGCTCGTCGTCGACGACGAGGCCGAGACGATCGCTGCCGTCCGATGCGCTGTATGTCGCGAGCCGCATGTCGCTCCTACTGGTAGTTGTGGAGGAACCCGGCGTTGATGACGCCGAGGCCGATGAGGACGTACCAGACGATGACGAGGGCGATGAGCCCGACGCTCATCGCCACGCCACGCCGGCCCATCCGGACGTCGTCGACGAACGTCCGCGTGGGGTAGGCGCCGAACGCCCGGCTCTCCATCGACAGGACCATGACGTTCGCCTCGCGCATGACGCCGACGAGGACCGGCAGGGCGTAGCGGACGCTGTTGCGGATCCGGCCGCGGATGCCCGGGTCCATCCCGACGCCACGAACGGCCTGAGCCGCGCGCACCGTCGCGAACTGGTCCTCGATGAGCGGGATGATCCGCAGGGCGACGAACAGCGAGTAGGCGATCCGGTAGGGGACGTGGAGCACCTGGACGCTTGCGACGGCAAGGTCGCGCGGGTTCGTCGTCCGGACGAAGATCAGGCTGAGCACGAAGATGATGTAGATCCGGACGGCCAGCGAGAACGCGAAGTTGACCGTGTCCGCGTAGAACTGGTGGCCCGCGATCACGACCCACGGCTGTGTGCCCGGCAGCGACCAGCTCTGGACGACGAAGAACCCGACCGACGCGATCGCGAAGTACCACGTCCCGCGCCAGATCTCGCCGAGCGACATCCGGCCGCCGAAGATCGCCAGCGCGAACACGACGACGGTGATCGCGATCTGGGCCCAGTAGATGTACGTCCCGAAGGCGATGAACGTGAAGGCGACGACGCCCACGAACTTCGTCACCGGGTCGAGGCGGTTGAGCCACGAACCGGTGTCGCGGTATGCGAACGACATCTGCCTGGCCATCCGTCGCCTCCCTCAGGCCGTCATCGGTGCGCGCTCGCGGCGGACGAACCCGCACAGCTCGTCGACGGTGATCGCGTCGTACGAGATCGGATGGCCCAGCGCCCGGAGGCCCCGTGACACGTCGATGACCGGCGGCGCGATGAGGTGCGCCCGGTTGAGCAGGTCGGCGTCGACGAACGCGCCGCTCGTCGGGCCGTCGTACTCGACGACGCCACCGGCCATGACGATCGTCCGCGCACACCAGTCGGCGACGAGCCGCATGTCATGGGTGATGAAGACCATCGTCGAGCCCAGCTCGCGACAGAGGCCATCGAGGATCCCGAACAGCGCCTCGGAGCGCGCGAGATCCTGCCCGATCGTTGGCTCGTCGAGCACGAGCAGCTTCTGGCCGAGGATGAGCATCGTCGCGACGCTCAGCCGCCGCCGCTCGCCGACCGACAGGCCGAAGGGCGATTCCGTCTCGCGGCCGGTGAGGTCGATGAGCCCGATCATCCGCTCGACGCGGGTGCGGATCTCGTCCTCGTCGAGCTTGCGGACGCGCAGGCTGTAGGCGAGCTCGTCGAAGACGTTGTCGGCGACGAACTGGTGGTCCGGGTTCTGGAAGACGTAGCCGACCTCGCTGCTCAGGTCCGAGCGCGACAGCTTCGTCACGTCCTGGCCGTCGAGGAAGATCGCGCCCGGCGACGGGGCGTTGATCCGGGTGACGCACTTCGCGAGCGTCGTCTTGCCCGAGCCGTTCGGACCGCAGATCGCCGTGATCCCGCCGCGCTCCAGGGCGAGGCTGACGCCGCGCAGGACCGGGCGCGCCGGGTCGTAGCCGTAGACCAGGTCGCGGACCTCGAGGATCGGCCCGGCCGCCGACCGCTCGTGCGGCAGCGTCGCGGCGGCCGCCGTCGCGGAGATGGCCGTAGGACTTCCGTCCCGTCCGCCGAGGCGTTGGTCGAGATCGGCGACGCAGGCATCGACGGTCATCGGCAGCAGCTCACCGGGGTTCGCGCCGTCGAGGGCGTGGACGATCTCGGCGACCTGCGGCAGCCAGAGCGCGCGCCGCTCGGCGACCGGTGCGACCGCCGTGAACACGACGGCCGGCGCGTCGTCGTGGACGATCCTGCCGTCGTCGATCACGACGAGGCGGTCGACGAGGTCGGCCAGCTCGTCGACGTGGTGCTCGACCATGACGATCGTCACGCCGCGCTCGCGGTGGATCCGGTCGATGACCTCGAAGACGTCGCGCATGCCCTGTGGGTCGAGGTTCGCGGTCGGCTCGTCGAGGACGATGATCTCCGGGTCGAGCGCGAGGACGGACGCCAGGCTGACCCGCTGCTTCTGGCCGCCGGAGAGGCTCATGACCTCGGCGTCCAGCTGCTCGAGCATCCCGACCTGGCCGAGTGCCGCAGCCGCCGCGCGCCTGATCCGATCCGGTTCGGCCTTGAGGTTCTCGAGCCCGAAATGGACCTCGTCGCGGACGGTCTCGTGGACGATCTGACCGTCCGGGTCCTGGAAGACCATCCCCACCGTCGTCGCCATCGCCGCGACCGGCGTTTCGCGAGTCGACCGGCCCGCGACGACGACCTCGCCCTCGAACTGACCGGTGACGATGTGCGGGACGCTGCCGTTCATCGTCAGCGCGAGCGTCGTCTTGCCACCGCCCGAGGGGCCCATGACGAGGACCCACTCGCCGCGGTTGATCGTCAGGTCGACGCCGTCGAGGACCGGCTTCGTCGCGCCGTCCGGCGTGAACCGGACGCCGCGGAGCTCGATGACGGGTTCGGCGCTCATCGAACGGGCTCGAGGGTCTCGCGGGCCGCCGCGGGGGTTCCCGCGAACCCGAGCGGGAGCCACGCGCCCGAACCCGGTTCGGCCCGCAGCTCGCCGTCGACGACGACCGACTCGCCGCGCCGCAGGACGCGGACGATCCGACCGGACGCCGTCTGCTCCTCGTACGGCGAGTAGTCGGTCGCCATGTGGCCGGTCGCGAGCGACGTCCGCGCGCGCGGGTCGAGGAGCACGACGTCGGCGTCCGAACCGACCGCCAGCGCGCCCTTGCGCGGCCAGAGGCCCAGGATCCGCGCGGGGCCCTCGGACGTGACCGAGACGACGCGGTCCCACCCGAGCCGCCCGTCGATCGCGGCGCCCACGAGCAGCGGCAGGCGATGCTCGATGCCCGGCAGGCCGTTCGGGACCTGGCGGAAGTCGCCGTGCGCCTCTTCCTTCTGCGCGCTGTCGAAGCAGTTGTGGTCGCTCGAGACCGCGTCGATGACGCCGTCGCGAAGGCCCTCCCAGAGCGCCTCGCGATGCTCCGCGGAGCGGATCGGCGGCGAGCAGATCCAGCGTTCGGCGAAGTCCCGCTCGTAGACCGATTCGTCGAGGAACAGGTAGTGGGGGCACGTCTCGGCGAGCAGCCGCTCCCCGCGGGCACGTCGCGCGGCGAGGGTCGCGACGCTCGTCGCGCTCGAGACGTGGACAAAATAGACCGTTGCGCCCGTGTCCCGGGCGAGGTCGGCGATCGACCGGATCGCATCCGTCTCGGCGAGCGGCGTCCGCGACCGGGCGTGGCCGACCGGACCGGTCCCGACCTCGCGGACGGCGTCCTCGATCCCCTCGCGGATGAGCGAATCCGTCTCGGCGTGGACGAAGACGATCGTGCCCGTCGTGGCCGCCGCGCGGAGGAGCCGGTGGATCTGACCGAGCGTCAGCCCGATCGCATCCGTGTAGGCGCTGAAGACCTTGACCGTTCGAACCCCGACATCGGCGAGCGTCGGGACCTGCTCGAGCGACGCCTCGAACGTTTCGCGGACGGCGCTGCCGTGGACGACGTAGTCCGAGACGACCCGTCCGTCCGCCTCCGCGCGTGTCCGGTCGATCGCGTCGCGGGTCGTCTCGCCGGGCCGCGGGATCGCGAACTGCGCGACCGTCGTGGTGCCGCCGAAGAGCGCGGCGGACGTCCCGGCCAGGAAGTCGTCGCGGGTCGTCGTGCCGCCGAAGAACGTGTTGATGTGGACGTGGAGGTCGAGCCCGCCCGGGATCGCGATCAGGCCGGCCGCGTCGATGGTTTCGCGCGCCTCGAGCGTCCCCGGCGCCGCGATCGCGCCGATCCGGCCATCGGGGGCGATCCCGAGGTCGACGCGCGCCCGGCCGTGCGGCAGGACGGCGTCGACTCCGCGGACGACGGTCGCGAGGTCAGGCATTCGCACCCGCGCGTGCTCGTTCGGGCGCCTCCGCCCGTTCGACCGCCGACAGCCGCCCGAAACCGGTCCGGGGCACGGCGACGTCGAGCTGCCGGAGTGCGCCCCAGAGGCCCACGACGACGCTGTCGAGGACGGGGATGCCGAGCTCCTGCTCGAGGCGTTCTGACACCTCCGCGCCGCGCAGGTTCGTGCAGTGAATGACGATCGCGTCCGGGCGTTCGGCGGCGACCGTTCGAACCCGTTCAGCCAGGGTGTCGGACGTGACGGTCGCGAACGACCAGTTGTCGACGAGGTCCTCGTTTGTCCTGGCGACGCACTCGTAGCCGAGCGCCCCGAGGTTCGCGACGATCGCCTCGGTGACGGCGGCGACATACGGCACGACGAGCGCGTAGCGGCGGACGCCGAGACCCGCGAAGGCGTCGAGGAGCGCGAGCGTCGAGGTTGTCGCCTCGATCCCGGTCGCCTCGCGGATCGCGTCGACGAGGCGGTGGTCGACGTCGAGGCCGAGCCACGCGCCGGAGGTCCCGGACCAGAGGATGCCGTCCACGCGCGCATCGGCCAGGAGGCCGGCGGCGTCGAGCATGGGATCCGAGGCGAACTGGTCGTCGCTCGCGCCGTCCTCGGCGATCCGCGTCACCCGGAAGCGGGCGAAGTGGAGGGTCACGTCCTGGGCGATCGGCGCCGCGAGGGCGATCGACAGCGGCTCGAGGACGGTGTTCGAGGACGGGGTGAGGATGCCGAGGCGCTTCGGCGGGGTGAGCGGCGCGGGCGGGGTGAGCGGGAGCGGGGTGAGCGGCTCGCCCCCGGGTCTCGTCGCTGCCATCGCGAAACCTCGTGTGCCCGACTACCGGCCGCTCACGGAGCGTGGGCCGATGGTAGGAGCGCCCGGTTCGCGGCGTCAACAACTGCAGAAAGGCCTTCCGCTGTGCGGAAATGTCGAGGCTGGGGCGAGGGCGCCAGGCGTCGCGGCGGCCGCCGGGGTTCGGGCCGGAAGCCTAGGCCGAAAGCCTAGGCCGGAAGCCGAGGCCGGAAGCCGAGGCCGGAAGCCCGGGCCGGACGCCGGCAGCCACCCTTGCGCGCTCTCGTGACGGCTGCATGGTCATCTCGTGCGGCAGGGGCGGCAGAAGCAGCGCGGCCACCTCGCCCGCGACCTCCGTGCCGCCGTTCTCATGCACACAACGCGCATGAAACGCCGCACGGGTGGCCCAGACGGACGCCTCGTCGGTGCTTATCGCAGAGGCTTGTGCTGGAGATGTCCATGCACGCGTCGCCGGAAGCGGCAAGGGGCGACCGCCGGCCAAAGACGCCGCGAGGACCGGGCGCGGCCGTTCGTGATCCTACTTCTCGGGGTAGAGCACGAAGTCGAGGAACCACGGGGCGCCGTCGTCGTTGCGGTGAAACGAGAGCAGGACGCCGAACTCGTCGTACGACGTGAGGTCGAACTCCGTCCCGTCCTCGAGCCGACGACGAGCGTGCATCCGATGTCGGTCGCTGAGGACGGCCTCTTCAGCCAGTTCGACCCGGGTTCGATCGCTGCCGCGAAGAGACGCTACCTTCGCCTCGTAATGCGCGTCGCCTCGTGGGTCGCGGTCAATCGGCGGGCCCCTGAGCCGCGTGAGCAGTCGAAACGGTCCTGATGCCTGTTCCCCGGATGAATGCCACGAAGGCGTGATCGTCCATGCGCATCAGCTCGCGAGCGGGCGGCCGGCGCCGTCGCGGACGGAACCCGATTGCAGCGACCAGTCCAGCCAGGGGCACGAGCCCGAAGGGGACGCGTCGCAGGAGCACACGAGAAATCAGGGACACGTGTCACGCTCCTCCTGGGCAGCCGGCTCACGAACGTCGAATGAATCATCGCAGTCAGACGAGATGGGGGTCAATGGGCCGGATCGGGCAATCGCGGGTGCGCGCTTCAGCTCAGCCGCCGTCCGCGATTCGTTGCCCCTGGATGACCCGGGCGGATAGAGTGCGGCCGTGGTCGAGACGTTGGCGGACACGGTCGACGGTCCCGACGAGGTCGCGGCGGCGAATGGCACTGGCCCGAGCCGCGACTCCGTCCGCGCCGTCGAGCGCGCGCACGCGCTCCTCGAGGTCCTTTCGCACGAGCAGACCGGCCTCGGTCTGACCGAGATCGCGCGGCGGGCGGGTCTCGGCTTCAGCACGTGCCATCGACTCCTGCGGACGCTCGCCGGCCTGGGCTACGTCGTCCAGGACGGCGAGAGCGGGCACTACCTGCTGGGCTACAAGGTCCTCGAGCTCGCGACCCGGGTCCAGTCGCTCCAGCTGTTGCTCGTCCTCGCCCGCCCGATCATGGTCGAGACGATGCGCGCGTCGGGCGAGACGACGAACCTCGCCGTCCGCGACGGCGAGCACGGGCGATACGTCGCGCAGGTCCCCAGCCGGGCGACCGTCCGGATGTTCGTCGAGCTCGGGAGCCCCGCGCCGCTGCACGCGTCGGCCGGTGGCAAGGTCCTGCTCGCGAACGCTCCCGACTCGATCTTCGAGGCGGTCGCGCGCGAGGACCTCCCGGCCAGGACGAGCCGAACGCTCACGACTCCGGC
>DASSHA010000200.1:0-2817 GCA_035693145.1 Candidatus Limnocylindrales bacterium | reverse complement strand
CGCGATCGCAAGCAGGGTCGGAGCAAGTACGGCGCGAAGGCCGCGAGCGGACCCGGAGCCAAGAAGTAATGCCCCGCCGTCAGTCGATCCCGCGGATGACCAAGTACCACACCGAGCCGGCCAACCGGACCACGGCGCGCTTCACGGCGAAGCTCATGGCCAACGGCAAGCGCAACCTGTCCGACCGGATCCTCCGCCAGGCGCTCGCGCGGGCCGAGGCCCAGGCCCACCGCCCGGGCCTCGAGGTCCTCGAGGCGGCGCTCCGGAATGCCACCCCGATCATCGAGGTCAAGCCTCGGCGCGTCGGCGGCGCGACCTACCAGGTCCCGGTCGAGATCCGCGGCGATCGGCGCCTCTCGCTCGGCGTCCGCTGGCTCGTCCAGGCGGCCCGCAAGCGCAACGGCAAGAGCATGAGCGACAAGCTCGCCCAGGAGCTGGTCGACGCGATGAACGGGCTGGGCGCGGCCGTCAAGCGCCGCGAAGATACCCACAAGATGGCCGAGGCGAACCGCGCCTTCAGCCATTTCAAGTGGTAATCCAGGAACACTAGGGAACCCCGACCGTGGCACGTCTCGTTCCGCTCGCACGCACGCGGAACATCGGAATCATCGCCCATATCGACGCCGGCAAGACGACCGTGACCGAGCGGATCCTCTTCTACACGAAGAAGATCTACAAGATCGGCGAGGTCCATGAAGGCGCCGCGACGATGGACTGGATGCCCCAGGAGCAGGAGCGCGGGATCACGATCACCGCGGCTGCGACGACGGCGTTCTGGGGCGACCATCGCATCAACATCATCGATACGCCCGGGCACGTGGACTTCACGGTCGAGGTCGAGCGGAGCCTCCGGGTGCTCGATGGTGCCGTCGTCGTGTTCGACGGCGTGGCGGGCGTCGAGCCGCAGTCCGAGACGGTCTGGCGGCAGGCCGACCGCTACGGCGTGCCGCGCTTCTGCTTCATCAACAAGCTGGACCGAACCGGCGCGGACTTCTGGCGCGGCGTGGACTCGATCCGCGACCGGCTCGGCGCGAATGCGGTCCCAGTCCAGATCCCCATCGGGCGCGAGGACCAGTTCCAGGGCGTGATCGACCTCGTCGAGATGAAGGCGATCTACTACCGCGACGACCTCGGCAACAAGATCGACGTCGTCGACATCCCGGACGACCTGAAGGCCGAGGCCGAGCAGCATCGCCACACCCTCGTGGAGGCCGTCGCCGAGATGGACGACGAGCTCACCCACAAGTACCTCGAGGGCGAGGAGCTGACGGTCGCCGAGATCAAGCGCGGCCTCCGGCTCGGCACGCTCACCACGAAGATCATCCCGGTCCTGACCGGGTCGGCGCTCCGCAACAAGGGCATCCAGAAGATGCTCGACGCGGTCGTCGACTACCTGCCCTCGCCGCTCGACGTCCCGCCGATGATCGGCCAGGACGTTCGAACCGGTGCCGAGATCATCCGCACGCCCGACGACAAGGAGCCGTTCAGCGCGCTCGCGTTCAAGGTCGCGGCGGATCCCTTCGTCGGCAAGCTCGTCTTCTTCCGGGTCTACTCCGGCACGCTCAAGGCCGGCAGCTACGTCACGAACGCCACGAAGGACAAGCGCGAGCGGATCGGCCGGATCGTCCAGCTCCACGCCAACCACCGCGAGGAGATCGACGAGGTCTACGCCGGCGACATCGCCGCGGCCGTCGGCCTCAAGGACACCTTCACCGGCGACACCCTGACCGATCCCGAGCACCCGGTCATCCTCGAGTCGATGACCTTCCCCGAGCCGGTCATCGAGGTGAAGATCGAGCCGAAGACGAAGGCCGACCAGGACAAGCTGGCGATCGCCCTCCAGCGCCTCGCCGAAGAGGATCCGACGTTCCGCGTCCACACCGACCCGGAGTCGTCCGAGACCCTGATCGCGGGCATGGGCGAGCTCCATCTCGACGTCCTCGTCGATCGGATGATCCGCGAGTTCAAGGTGGCCGCGAACATCGGCAAGCCCCAGGTCTCCTACCGCGAGACGATCCGGCGCGCGGCCGAGGGCCGCGGTCGCCACGTCCGCCAGTCGGGCGGCAAGGGCCAGTACGGCGACGCGAGCATCCGGATCGAGCCGGTCGAGAAGGGTGGCGGCTACGAGTTCGTCGACAAGATCGTCGGCGGAGTCATCCCGCGCGAGTACATCAAGCCGATCGACCAGGGCATCCAGGAGGCCCTCCAGACGGGCATCTACGCCGGCTACCCGGTGGTCGACATCAAGGTGACGCTGTACGACGGCTCGTTCCACGAGGTCGACTCGTCGGAGATGGCGTTCAAGATCGCGGGCTCGCTCGCGATCAAGGACGCGTTCTCGAAGGCGGATCCGGCGATCCTCGAGCCGATCATGCGGGTCGAGGTCACGATGCCCGAGGAGTTCATGGGCGACGTAATCGGCGACCTGAACAGCCGGCGCGGCCAGATCGAGGGGATGGAGTCGCGCGGCAGCACCCAGGTCGTCCGGGCGTTCGTCCCGCTCGCCCAGATGTTCGGCTACGTCACGGACCTGCGGTCGATGACCCAGGGTCGCGCGACGTCGTCGATGGAGTTCAGTCACTACGCCGAAGTTCCGGCCTCTCTGGCCTCGGAACTCGTCCAGAAGTCGAAGGTCTAGGCGCCCCGAGGGGCGAGGAGCCAGGGAGCAGTCAGCGATGGCCAAGAAGAAGTTCGAGCGCACCAAGCCGCACGTGAACATCGGCACGATCGGCCACATCGACCACGGCAAGACGAGCCTGACCGCGGCGATCACGAAGTACCTCGCCCTGAAGGGTGAGGCCGAGTACCGCGCCTTCG
>DASSHA010000199.1:0-18664 GCA_035693145.1 Candidatus Limnocylindrales bacterium | reverse complement strand
ACGGCGGAAGTGGCCGGCGGCAGTCGCGGCCGCGCCGTCGGCGAGAGCGCGCGTGCCGGCCCGCTCGAACCATGTCGCCGCCTCCTCGCCGCACGCCTCGCGGTCGAGCCCGGGTGCTACTTCGCTCGCGAGCGCCGGCGCGCTCGCGAGGGCGCGCGCGAGATGATCACCGATCGCCGCCGCGAGGGCGTCGCCATCATCGCCGGCCGCTGCCTCGAGCCAGCGGGCGAGCCGGACGTGCAGATCGGCGCGCTCCGCACGGGCGAGGCTCGCGTACCCGGCGTCCCGCAGGAGCGCGTGTCGGTACGCGAACGAGTCGCCGGTCGCTGGATCGGCGTACGGCCCGCTCACGAGCGCGCGCCGGCCGAGCTCTTCGACCGCCGCTTCGGCCGCGGGCACGCCGAGCGCATCGAGCGCCGCAAGGGGAAAGCGGCGTCCGGCGACGGACGCGCGACGAGCTGCCGCACGGGCGCCGGTCGGGAGGTCGTCGAGCTGAGCCGCGTAGATCGTCTGGACGGTGGACGGCAGCGCGGCGTCGTCCGGGTCGATCGTGAGCGTCCATCCGCCGGTTCCCCGGACCAGGGCGCCGGTGCCGACCCACGACCGCAGCAGCTCCTCGATGAACAGGCAGTTGCCGTCCGAACGCTCCGCGACCCGCGCGACGAGGGCGTCGGGCAGGGCGTCGCCGACGAGCTCGTGGACGAGCGCCGACGCGTCCGTCTCGTGGAGTGTCGCGAGCCCGAACGATCTCCGGCCGCCGGCGCCATCCCCGTCGGCCCATGCCGCGCCCTCGGCGAATGACGGGCGCGCGGTCGCGACGATGAGCCGGCCGCCGCGCGGCGACCGCGCCATGACCTCGTCGAGGAACGCGACGACGTCGGGACCCGCCCAGTGCACATCCTCGACGATCCAGACCTCGGCCCGGTCGGCGGCGAGCGCGTCGAGGCCGTCGAGCCAGGCGCCGAACCGGGCCGCTCGGTCTGCCGCCTGCGGGCGACGTTCGGACGACGCCGTCGCTGCGGCAGCACCGCCGCTCGCGAGATCGCGCAGCTCGTCGGCCACGACGCCGGCTCGGGCGTGCGCGAGCCCGGCCGCCCTCAGTCGCGTGACGAGGTCCTCCGGCCCGACGATCGCCGCTGCCACGAGTGGCGCGAGCGCCTCGAAGCCCGACGCCTCGGGCCGAAGCCGCAGGCGGCGGACGAGCGGCGGTCGCGGGTCTGCCTCGACCCGCCGGGTGAGCTCGTCGACGAGACGGGTCTTGCCGACGCCCGGTGGCGCCACGACGAGCCATCGTTCGGTGACACCCTGCTCGCGGACGACGTCGAGCCTGGCGGTGAGCAGCGTCAGCTCGCGATCGCGGCCGATCGTGGGTGCACGAAGCGCGCCCATGGCGAGCTCCCGCGACCGCTCGGGACGGATGCCGGTCACGAGCCAGGCCGCAACCCGTCGGGTCTTGCCCTTGAGCTCGAGTGGCGCGACCGCCTCGAGGACGACGGCGTCGGCGACGGCGAGCGCCGTGTCCTCGCCGACGAGGACGCCGCCCGGCGCGGCGGCCGTCTGGAGGCGGGCGGCCGTATTGACGGTGTCGCCGGTGACGCGACCGGCATCCGGCCCGCCGGTGGCATGGACGACCTCACCCGTGTTCACGCCGACGCGGAGGCGCAGCCCGCCATCGTCGAGCGCCAGACGGGCGCCCAGCTGGTCGACCGCCGCGACGAGCGCAAGCCCGGTTCGCACCGCCCGCTCGGCATCGTCCTCCCGCGCCCGCGGGACGCCGAACACCGCCATGACGGCATCGCCGATGAACTTCTCGACCTGGCCTCCATAGCGGCCGATCGTCTCGCGCACGACGGTGAAGTACGCGTCCTGGATCGTCGCCACGTCCTCGGCGTCGAGCCGCTCGGACAGCGTCGTGAAGCTGACGAGATCCGCGAACAGGACGCTGACGATCCGGCGCTCCACCATCGCGGAGGCGATCGCGTCGGCGCCTCCCCGGGGGTTGCTCGCCCCGGGCGCGGGCTCGCTCGTCATGCGATCGAACGATACGGGCGGGCACAAGCCCCTCGCGCATGCCCGGCTCCGCGACGTACCATCCCCGGCGATGACCGACGTCGGACTCGTGCTCGTCGTGATCCTCATCCTCGCGCTCATCTGGCGCGGGCCGAAGACCCTGCCGAAGCTCGGCGAGGCGTTCGGACGCGGAGTGAAGGAGGCGCGTCGCGAGGCGGCCGAAGCCCGCGACGACCTGCGCCGGCACACTGACGGAGACCCAACCGCGGACCCTCAGGCTCCGCCTGACGATCGGCCGACGCCTGGCACCTGAGAACGGTGGGAGCAGCCTCCCGCTCGAGGTCGAGGCGCTCGTCAGCCGGGCCGCGCCGGGCCCGCACCCGGCAACGATCGAGATCGACGGCCGGCCGGTCGCGACGCTCGCCGACCTGCCTCCGGCACGCAACCGGCTCCTCTTCGTCGGGCTCAACCCGTCGCCGGTGAGCGTCGAGGCCGGCCACTACCACCAGGGTCGGCTGGGGCGGCGGTTCTGGGAGCGCCTGATCCGGGCGAGGATCCTCCCCGCCGGGACGGACGTCGCGACCGCGGACGATGCGCTCGTCGCGGCGGGGCACGGGATCACCGATCTCATCAAGCGCCCCTCGCCGCGCGACGACGCGAGCGACGCCGAGCTGACCGCGGGCGTCGGCGTCCTCTGGCAGAAGGTCGCGCTCTGGCGCCCCGGTGCGGTCGTCTTCGTCTACAAGCGCGCGGCCGAGATCGCCGCCGGCCGCCGGCTGGCCGAACCGTGGGGGCGGCTCGAAGGGGTCGCGCTGGCCGGCCGGCCCTGCTTCGTCATGCCCGGCCCGTACGCGCCGACCGAGCAGGTCGCGGCCGGGCTCAACCTCCTGCGCAACCTCGGTGCGGCCCTGCCCGAATAGCCTCGCTTCGAGGCGGTTCCAGCGTGATCAGGCCTCCCTCAGGAGCGCATCGAGCGCCTCGGGCTCGGTCACCGGCTGGCGGCAGGCGAAGTCGCGGCAGACGAAGGCGGTCGCGTTGCCGTTGAGGCGGAACCGCCCGCCGAGCAGTGGGATCGCCGTGGTCGCCGGGTCACCACCCACCGCGAGGACCTGGCTCGGCCGGAACCCGGCGAGCGCGGGGGCGAGCAGCCGTCGGGCGTCCTCGGCGTGCGGGTCGGCGACCACGGCCACCTCGAGGGGCGGGTGGAGGGCGAGGTCAGCGGCGAGGAGCCACTGGCCGAACCCGGTCGGGTAGCGGGCGAGGTACGGGCTGACGGTCGCGAGGGCGCGTTCGGCGGCCTCGCCGTATGTCCGTTCGCCGGTCCACGCGGCCAACCGGAGGAGGACGAGCGTCATCGTCGCGTTGCCGGACGGGACAGCGTTGTCGCCGACGTCCTTCGGTCGAGTGATGAGGCCGGTCGCGCCCTCGGGCGTATCGAACCAGCCACCGGCCGGGTCGGCGAAGTCCCGGAGGACGCGATCGACGATCCGCCGCCCGAGGACGAACCAGCGCTCGTCGAACGTCGCCTCGTAGAGCGCAAGCAGGGCCTCGGCGAGGTTCGCGTGGTCCTCGAGGACCCCGAGGCCGCTCGCGCGACCGGCGCGCCACGATCGCCCGACGCGACCGTCCTGGTCGACGAGCCGGTCCGCCACGGCGTCGGCCGCCCGAACCGCGATCTCGCGCGCCCAGCTGGCACGGCTCGGATCGCCCGTCCCATCCCACGCCCGGGCGGCATCGGCGAAGGCGGCGATCGCGAGCCCGTTCCACGCGGCGAGGACCTTGTCGTCGCGCGCCGGCTGCGGCCGCGCCCCGCGAAGTGCGAGGAGACGAGCCCCGGCCGCCGCGACCGCCGGCGTCACCTCGCCGACGCGCGACAGGACGTTCGTGCCCTCCCAGTTGCCGCCGGGGACGACGCCGTACGCTGTGGCGAAGGCCGACGAATCGGGGCCGAGCGCTTCGGCGACCTCGTCCGTGGTCCAGGTGTAGGTCGCGCCTTCGACCCCGTTCGTGTCGGCGTCCTGGCTCGCGGCGAACGCGCCTTCGGGCGTGGCGAGCTCGCGCTCCATGTACTCGAGCGTGGTGCGAGCCACCTCCTCGTAGCGGCGGTCCCCGGTGAGCTGCCAGACGTGGACGTAGGCGCGCGCGAGCTGCGCGTTGTCGTAGAGCATCTTCTCGAAGTGCGGCACGAGCCATCGCGCGTCGGTTGCGTAGCGATGGAACCCGCCGCCGAGCTGGTCGTGGATGCCGCCGTCGGCCATGGCGTCGAGCGATCGCCGCGCGACCGCGAGTGACCGGTCGTCGCGGCGGACCGCCCGCCGGAGGAGGAACTCGATCGTCATCGGCTGCGGAAACTTCGGCGCCGAGCCCCAGCCGCCGTTGGTCGCGTCGAACGACGTCTCGGCATTCGCGGCGGCCGCCTCGAGAACCGTCGCCGTCAGCGTGCCAGGAGCAGCCGGCAGCTGCTGCTGTGCGACGAGCGCGTCGACGAGTCGCGTGCCGGTCTGCTCGACCTCCTCGCGCTGCTCGTCCCAGGCGCGGCGGACGCCGGTCAGCACGTCCCGGAACGACGGAAGCCCGTGGCGCGCGTCGGGCGGAAAGTACGTGCCGCCGTAGAACGGCCGACCGTCGGGCGTGAGGAAGACGGACATCGGCCAGCCGCCGCCGCCGGTCATCGCCTGGACGGCCGCCATGTAGAGCTGGTCGACCTCCGGCCGCTCCTCGCGGTCGACCTTGACCGATACGAAGTCGCGGTTGAGCTGCGCCGCTGTCGCCTCGTCCTCGAAGCTCTCGCGTTCCATGACGTGGCACCAATGACACGCGGCGTAGCCGACGGAGAGGAAGATCGGCTTGCCCTCGGCATGCGCCGCGGCGAACGCGGGGTCGCCCCACGGGTACCAGTCGACCGGGTTGTGGGCGTGCTGGAGGAGGTACGGGCTCGTCTCGTCCGCAAGGCGGTTGCGGTGCTCGCGCGTGTCGGCCATCTCGCGCGATCGTAACCGGCCGCCGCCTATCATCGGCACCGCATGCCGATCTCCCGGTTCGCCCAGACCCTCGGTCGGAACGCCACGATCCTGCTCACCGTCGCCGTCGCAGCGACGGTGGCGACGTTCGTCGCGCGCGTCGCCGGCGGCGCCGAAGTGCTCGTCTTCGTGCTCTCGGCCGTCGCCCTCGGCGGGCTGGCGGGTCTTGTCGGCGAGGCGACCGACCAGATCGGCGCGCGGCTCGGGGCCGGCGCGACCGGGGTCCTCCAGTCGGCCCTCGGGAACCTGCCCGAGCTGTTCATCTCGATCTTCGCGCTCCAGGCCGGCCTGGTTCGCGTCGTCCAGACCGCGCTCATCGGGTCGATCCTCGCGAACAGCCTGCTCGTGCTCGGGCTCGCCTTCCTCCTCGGCGGCCTCCGCCACGGTGTCCAGCGCTTCCAGGCCGCTCCGGTGCGAACGATGGCGATCCTGCTCATGCTCGCCGTCGGCGCGCTCCTCATCCCGACGCTCGCGACCCAGCCCGGCGCGCCGGACGCCGGCCACCAGCTCGACCTGAGCGAGGAGGTGTCGATCGTCCTCCTGATCGTGTTCGCTGCCTCGATCCCCTACTCGATCGGTGGCGGGCCCGGAGCGAGTGCGATCGGCGTCAGCGTCGAGGAGGGCGACGTCTGGGCGATGCCGCTCGCGATCGGCGTCCTCGCCGGTGCGGGAGCGGGCGCCGCGCTCGTGTCGGACTGGTTCGTCGAGGCGCTTCGTCCGGCGATGGCCGGCCTCGGCCTGTCCGAGGAGTTCGTCGGCCTCGTGATCGTCGCGATCGCCGGCAATGCCGTCGAGAACGTCGTCGGCATCCAGATGGCGATGCGCAACCGGATGGACCTCGCGATCAGCCTGATCCTCAACTCGAGCCTCCAGGTCGCGATCGCGCTCACGCCGGCGCTGGTGCTCATCAGCCTGCTGATCGGAGGCAGCGCGCTCACCCTGATCCTGACCCCGCTGCTCCTCGCGGCGGTCGCACTCACGGCGCTCCTCGCTGCGATGGTCGTCTTCGACGGAGAGTCCACCTGGCTGGAGGGCCTCGCCCTGCTGGGCCTCTACGTGATCATCGCGGCGTCGGTCTGGTACGGCCCGCCGATCCAGGGTTGAGCCCGGCGAGCGTCGGCGAGGTACGGTCCGGCGGGCCCCGCCAACGCCGGTCGCCAAACACAATTCGCTAACGAACCAGCGTGGGTCGCCTCGCTGCGGCGTGCGATCGCCGGCGACGGGTGCGCATTCGTTCGGCACGTGTGTTCGAGCGCCGGCGAAGGTTCGGGAGGTAGGGTTCGCGGGTGATCGAGCGGGCGGTCGAAGGATTCCTGCCGTCCCGCAACGGCTTTCGATGGTCGAACGCATGGCCGCACGTCGCCCCAATCCGCGTCGGCATTGCGTCGCTCTCGATCGGGATCGGGGATGCGGCACGGGGGCTGTGCGGCGGGATGGTGTTCGCCGTCGCCGACCTCGCCGCGGCGGGCATCCCGATGCCCTCGGACGCGCAGCCGGCGCCCGGAACGCCCCGCTTCCGGTACGTCGTCCGTCGCCAGGTCCAGAGCTTCGACTGGCTGCGGTTGCCGCTCGCCTTCTACCTCGCGATGGCCATGCCCAGCAGGTGGCGGGCCCGGCGATCGGCGGCGGCGGTCCGGCGCGTGCTCGCGGACGTGGACGCCGGCCGTCTCTCGATGCTCGGGCTCGTCCGCGTCGCCTCGGGCAACCCCTTGCGAGTGACGGACAATCACCAGGTCCTCGCCTGGCGCTACGCCATCGACGGCACGAACCTGACGCTCGGCCTCTACGACCCGAACCATCCGGGAGCCGACGACGTCGAGCTCTCGGTCGTGCTCTCGTCGGACGGAGGTTCGGTCGTCTCATGCGAGCAGTCGACCGGCGAACGCCTCACCGGCCTCATCGCCCCGCCGTACGCGCCGGCCGACCCCCGACCGTTCCGCTAGCCGTCGAGCCGCGCGCTCCTCTCGTCCGCGATCGCCCGTCGTTCGGCGGCGGTCAGTCCGGCCACCCGCGCAGCCTCGGCGAGGAGCGTCGCGAGTGGACGTGGATCGATCTCGTCACCCGGACGAAACGTCACCCATCGAACCTGCTTCGTGATGCCCGCCCCCTGAAGCTGCCGGTCGGGATCCCGCATGAGCACGCCGTGCTCGAAGCCGAGGTGAACGTGCTCGAGCTCGGGCAGGACGAAGCACACGTAGCGGGTGCGTCGCGGGCCGATCGGGACGTCGTACCCGATGAGCCGCCAGCCGGGCCGAACGCGCTCGGTGGCGTCGGGCAGAGTCGCCCGAACGACCCGGCGCAGGCACTCCGCGAGCGTGCGCATCGACGGCGGGCAGGTCTCGAGCAGCGCTTCGGGCGGGATGGCCTCCATCCCTCGATGATCGGCGGCGTTCCTGCCAGCTTCCGGCAGGTTTGGCCGCGTCGCGTGGCGAGGCCGCGAGCGGTCGCGGTCGTCAGGCCCGAGTTCGCTCATACGCACGCCAGGAGATCACTGGGAGCAGTCCGATTGGGTTCCGCGCGGCATTCGACGGCGACGCGAGCGTGGATCGGCCATGGCGACCGCGCCGCCGGCGCCTCGAGTGCCTCCAATGCTTCGATGGCGTGCGTATGAGCAGGATTTGCACCGCGGGAAGGGCTAACGCACGCCATGGCAGCATCTGAGGGGAGCGGTAGCCCGCCGCCGCAGGGCGCCACCGCAGGGCGCCACCGCAGGGCGCCACCGCTCGGCCGTCACAGCTCGGGCGCTACGGTTTCGGGCGACCCAGCGAGGTCGAGGGCCGCAGCCGGACACTCCCGGGCAGAGGCACGGCGTCGTCGGCGTCCAGCGCGGGTCCGACCGCCGCTTCAGCGCCGAGCAACGCGGGCGGTGCCGCGGGGACCGCCCCGACGTGGATGCTCAACCAGCCCACGATCGCGACGAGCGCCGAGATCGCGCCGCCGATGACGAGCGCGAGCTCCACTCCCCAGGCGCCGGCGATGCCGCCCATGAGCAACCCGCCGATCGGGGTCGAGCCCGCGAAGACGGTCGTGTAGACACTCAGGACGCGGCCGCGCAGGACGTCCGGCACGCTGAGCTGGATGACCGTGTTCGCGTTCGCTGACATCGTGATCCCGCCGACGCCGACGACGACCATCGCGACAAGCGAGACCGCGAAGATGTCGGTCAGGCCCGTGACGACCTCGGCGAGGCCGAGCAGGAGCGCTCCGACGACGATCCACAGAGCACGGGCGCGGCCGTTGAATGCGATCCCGAGCGCCGCGGTGAGCGACCCGACGCCCGACGCGGCCATGAGGAACCCGTAGCCGGCGGCGTCGGAGTGGAGGATGTCCTTGGCCAGCGGCGGGACCAGGACGGTGAAGTTCATGCCGAACGTCGAGACGAGGCCGATGACGCTGACCGCGAGCAGCACGAGCCGCGTGTCGCGGACGTAGACGAGGCCCTCCCGGAGGTTGGCCATGACCTCGCCCGCCGAATGCGGCCGCGGGATCGCCGGCGGGAGCTGGAGGTCGCGCTCGTCCATCATCCACAGCCCGACGAGGACGGCGAGGAAGCTCACCGCGTCGATGAGGAACGCGAGCGGCACCCCGACGGCGCCGATGACGAGACCCGCGACGGCCGGTCCGATGATCCGCGCCCCGTTGAAGGTCGCCGAGTTGAGCGCGACCGCGTTCGGGATGTCCTCGCGGCCCACCATCTCGACGGCGAAGGCCTGGCGGGTCGGCATGTCGACCGAGTTGCGGAGCCCGATGAGCAGCGCGATGGCGAGGATGTGCCAGACCTGGACGGTGTTCGTGACCGTCAGCAGGAACATGACGAAGCTGACGATCATCGCGAAGGTCTGGGTGACCATGAGCGTTCGACGCTTCGGCAGATGGTCCGCGATGACGCCGCCGAACAGCCCGAGGACGAGCACCGGCAGGAACTGGAAGGCCGCGACGACGCCGAGGATGAACGGGTCGCCGGTCAGCAGCAGGACGAGCCAGCTCTGCGCGACGGACTGCATCCACGTGCCGATGAGCGAGATGCCCTGGCCGAAGAAGAAGAGCCGGTAGTTGCGATGGCGGAAGGCTCGAAAGCCCTCGAGCGAGGTCACCGACGGCACGTTCGGCCGACCGAACGTCATCAGGCCGCCCTCGCGCGGTCGGGTGCGGCTTCGGCCGACTCCTCCCAGCTCCGGTGCCCGCCGCGCATGAGCGACGCGACCGCGCCGATCGCGCTCGCCACGACGCCCGCCGCGAAGGCGAGGTGGAGCGCGTTCATGAACGGGTCGAGGCTGATCCCCTGCCCGCCGATCTGCGCGCCCGAGAAGATCGCGACGAGCACCTTCGGGTCCATCGCGCTCGTCACGAGCCCGATCGCGAGCGCGATCGAGACGATGAATCCGGTCTGGGTGAGCATCATCCTCGTCCCCGCGCCGATCCCGCGCTTCTCCGGCGGGACGACGCCCATGACGGCGCTCGTGTTGGGCGAGTTGAAGAGCCCTGAGCCCGCACCGATGACGAGCTGCCAGATCGCGAGCTGCCAGTACGGGGTGTCGACCTCGAGCGTGATGAGACCGGCCAGCCCGATCCCGGTGACGATCATCCCGAGCGTCGCGAGCTCGCGCGAGCCGTAGCGGTCGGCGAGCGCGCCGCTGATCGGCGAGAGGACGAGCAGGCCGACGGCGAGCGGCGCGAGGAGGATCCCGGCCGTCACCGGGTCGTCGCCCTCGGCGCCCTGGAGGTAGAACACGAGCAGGAACAGGACCCCGTTGCGGGCGATCCCGTTGAGCAGCCCGGTGATGTTGCCCATCGTGAACAGGCGATCGCGGAAGAGGTCGAGGTCGATGAGCGGCTCGGGCTCACGGCGCTCGATCCAGATGAGCAACGGGGCGGCGACGACGAACGCGATGAACCCGCCGATGACCCACGGCGTGGTCCAGCCGTAGATGCCACCGAAGGCGAGCGCGCTCATGAGGCCCATGAGGCCGACGAGGTAGAGCGCCGAGCCCCACCAGTCGATCGAGCGGCTCGCCGACGGCCGCGCCTGCTCCACGAGGAGCAGCCACGCCACGAGCGTGCCGAGGATCCCGATCGGAACGTTGAACCAGAAGACCGTCCGCCAGCCGAATGCCGTCAGCCAGCCGCCGAGGATCGGCCCGAGAATGAGGCCGGCCCCCACGACCATTGCGTTGATGCCGAGGGCGCGGCCCAGCTCGCGGCGCGGGAACGCATCGGTCACGAGCGCCGCCGAGTTCGCCATGAGGAATGCGCCGCCGATGCCCTGGACGACGCGGCCGGCGATCAGCCCGACGTCGTTCGGGGCGAGCGCGCAGAAGACCGAGGCGAGCGTGAACACCGCGAACCCGAGCGTGTACGTCCGCGCGCGACCGAACATGTCGGCGATGCGGCCGGCGTTGAGGACGAGGACGGTCGCAACGAGCGTGTAGCCGACGACGATCCACATGAGCGAGAAGAGGTCGGTGTGGAGGTCGCGCAGGATGTCGGGCAGGGCGATGACCAGGGTCCCCGACGTCAGCGAGGCGACGAGCGCGCCGATGCTCGTCACGACGAGGACCCACCAGCGATAGGAATCGGTCGTCTCGCCCGCGCGATGCGGGCGGCGAAGCTGCGTGAGCGTCATCGGTCCGAGGGCGTGGTTCGGAAGCCTGCGACGGCGTCGGGGTCGTGTGGGTCGACCGGCTGCCCGTCGATCTCGGCACGATGGGCGAGGAGGTGCGCGCGCCGGGCGTCGGCCTCCTGGATCATGGCCTCGAGGCGTCCGATCTTGTCGCGCAGGCTCGTCACCTGGCGGTCGATCCTGTCCACGGCGTCGTCGAGGATGGCACGCCGCTCGGGCGCACTTTCCGTCGCGCGGTAGCGCTCGCGGTTGCGGGCGCGTGCCACCTCGTCCTCGAGCAGCTGGCCGATCTCGGCGAGGCCGAACCCGGCGTCGTCGCGGAGCCCCTTGATGAACGAGAGACGCTCGAGGTCGTCCGCGTCGTACAGGCGGTAGTCGCCTTCGGACCGCGCGGCCGGGCGGAGCAGCCCGAGCTCCTCGTAGTAGCGGATTCGTCGTGGGGTCAGCCCGAGCTCGGCGGCGACCTCCTGGATCTTGAGGAGGCGCGCGGGAACAGCGGGCTCTTTCGTCTGGGTCACCCCTCGTATGCTAACCGAACCTTGCCATTCACGTAAAGGTTAGGGTTTGCGAGGAGTTTGGGGCGGCTCCCTCGGGTGCGCATCCAACTGGATGCATACGGCGGGCGATGGCGGGAGCTCGCCGGGCGAGCCGGACCCGCCAACCCGGGCATGCACGAAGGTGGATATGGAGCGACCGGGCCCGACCAGTCTCGCGTGCGACACGCCGAGCCATGCCCGGGGCTGGGACACCCTGGGCGCTGGTTCGGGCGCCCGGTAAGCGAACCTCCTACGATCCGGTCGATGGATTACGGCCTCTGCCTCCCGAACATCCGCGACGTCGCATCGGCCGAGCTGATCGAAGCCTCGGCGGCGCTGGTCGAGCGGCTCGGCTGGTCCTCGGTCTGGACGACGGACCACCTGCTCGTCGAGCACGCATCGGCCGCGGAATACGGGACGACGTTCGAGGCCATCGAGACGCTGGCCTGGGTCGGCGCCCGGCACGAGCGACTGCGGCTCGGGACCAGCGTCCTGGTCGTCCCGATGCGGAACGCCGTCGTCCTCGCCAAGGAGCTCGCGACGCTCGATGCGCTGTCACGCGGGCGGATCGTGGCCGGTGTGGGCGTGGGCTGGAACGAGATCGAGTTCGGGAACGTCGGTGTGGCCGATCGGTTCCATGTCCGGGGCGCGTACCTCGACGAGACGATCCGCCTCTGGCGCCACCTCTGGAGCGGGTCGCAGGAGCCGTTCGAAGGGCGGTTCCACCGGTTCCGGGACTTCGTGTTCAACCCGCTGCCGGCCCAGGGCGCGAGCCTCCCGATCGTCGTCGGCGGCGGATCCCCGGCGGCTGTCCGCCGCGCGGCGACGCTCGGCGACGGCTACCACTCGACGAGCCTCGGCCCGGAAGGGTACGAGAAGCGGCTCGGCGACCTCCGCCGGGCGAGCGACGCGGCGGGCCGCCCGATGCCCGCGCTCAGCGCGCGGTTGCGGGTCCAGCTCGGGGTCGAGGGCGGCAGCGGCTACGCGCTCCGCGGATCGGCCGACGCGATCGCCGCCGACCTCCGCCGGTTCGGTCAGCTGGGCGTGTCCGAGGTCGCCCTCTTCTTCGACGAGCCGTCGGCGGATGCGATCCTCGCCGCCATCGAACGGTTCGATCGGGAGGTCCGACCGCTCGTCGGATAGGGAATGTCCGCGGCGGCGCTCGATCGGCTGCTCGGCGTCCTGGTCCTCGCGATCGGGGCGACGGGACTCCTCGCGCTGACCGCCGGCGCGCCGTCGGGCGGCTGGGTGTTCGTCGGCCACGACCTCGTTGCGCTCGCGTTCGCCGGGGCGGTCGTCGTCAAGCTCGGCCGAAGCGTCCCGAGGGCCGTCCGCCAACGTTCGTTCGGCCGGCTCGCGCTCGGGCTCGCCGTCACCGCCGCGGCGCTGACCGGGATCGTCGGGGGCGTCGCCTGGGTCGCGAGCGGTCGGCTGCTGACCGTGGGCCCGCTGACGGTCATGACGCTCCACGCATGGGCCGGCCTCGTCCTCGTCCCGCTCGTCGTCGCCCACCTGCTGCCGCGCCGCTGGCGGTTGTTCGGTCCGTCGAACGTGCGGGCGGCGGCCGCTCACGGCGTGACTCGCCGGTCGGTCGTCGCGCTGGGTGCGCTCGCGTTCGTCGCCGGTGCCGGGTTCGGGACGACCGGCCTCGCCGAGCGACTGATCGGAGGAGCTCGCCGCTTCACGGGCTCGCGGGTCCTGCCGCCGGGCGGGATCCCGCCGGCAACGACGTTCATCGCGGACACGGCCCCGGCGCTCGACCCGATGGCGTGGCGGCTCCGCGTCCACGGACTCGTCGACGCGCCGACCGACCTGGACCTCGCCGCCCTCGAACGGATCGGAGCGCGCGACGCCGTCGCGATCCTCGACTGCACCTCGGGCTGGGCGCTCGAAACCGCCTGGCGCGGAACTCGTCTCGCGGACGTTCTCGCGCTCGTCCGCCCGTCACCCCGTGCAGGGCGGATCGTCGTCCGGTCGGCAACCGGCTGGACATCGTCGTTCGATCTCGCCGAGGCGGAGCGGCTGCTCCTCGCGACCGGCGTCGCGGGCCGTCCGCTCCCCGTCGCGAACGGCGCGCCGTGCCGTCTCGTCGCCCCCGACCACCGCGGCCTCGAGTGGGTGAAGTGGGTGACGGAGCTCGAGATCGCGTGAGCGGTCCGCGGAAAGCGAAGCACGCCCGACGGCGAGAATCGCTCATACGAACGCCACACGGTCACGAGGAACAGCTGACGCTGCCGGGCCCGCGGTGCGGCCCGAATGTTTGACGTATTCGGCTAACTCTGACCCCGATCCGGCCGCGAATGCGGCGCCCATGTCTCGAATGATCTGGTGGCGTGCGTTTGAGGGAAACGCCGGACCGGCTCGCCGCGCACACGGCGCGCCTCACCCGAGCTTCGGTAGCACCTGCACATCCGCCTGCGCCGGCGCGAACAGGTCGCCGAGCTCGTCGACGCGGCCGACGATCGTCCGGATCGTCCAGCGATCCGGCCGGAGATCGGGGTCGTCGAGCTCGTCCCAACGAATCGGCGCGGACACGGGAGCGGCGGCGGCCGGTCTGACGGCGTACGGGGCGACGAGCGTCTTGATCGGGGCGTTCTGGGTGTAGTCGAGACGCGCCTTGCCGCCCCGGGCGCTCTTCGCCCACTCCCACGACACGAGGTCCGGGACCATTGACCCGATCGCCCGGCTGATCCCCTCGACCCACGCCGACGTCTCGGCGAACGAGTAGCGCGGCTCGATCGGGATCCAGACCTGGATCCCGCGCCGGCCGGTCGTCTTCGGGTAGCCGCGGACGCCGAGGTGCTCGAGCGCGGTCCGGTAGAGGCGGGTCAGCGTGAGCGTCTCGTCCCACGTCGTGTTCTCGCCTGGGTCGACGTCGATGAGGGCGAACGTCGGGCGCGACGGATCTGCGATCGACGAGGTCCAGGCGTGGATCTCGAACGCCGCGAGGTTCCCGAGGTAGCAAAGCGTCGCCACCCGGTCGGCGACGACATGGTCGTTCGCCCGGCGGTCCTCGACGCCGGTCTCGTGCCAGATTCGAACCCAGTCGGGCGTCGAGGGTGCCATGTCCTTCTGCCAGAAGCCGGGCGCACCGGCGCCATTCGGGTAGCGGTGGAGGTTGAGCGGCCGTTCGGCCAGGTGCGGCAGCATCGCCGGCGCGATCCGGGCGAAGTAGGCGATCAGGTCGCGCTTCGTCACGGGCTCCTCCGTCGGTGAGCCGGGCTGGGCCTCGCGCCCTGGGAAGAGGACCTTGTCGAGGTTCGTGACCTTGAGCTCCTCGTCGCCCACGCGCCAGACGCCGTCCTTGCGCATCTCCGCGAGCGCCTCGAGCTCCTCGGGGAGGGCGGCCTTCGCCAGCCCGTCTTCGCCCCGGCGTTGCTCGTCGCGCGATCGCTCCGCGTCCACCGCTTTCCGGACCACCGCCGCTGCCTCCTCCTCGCGCTCGACCTCGTCGTCGGCGGCCGCCTCGGCCGTCGCGGTGTCGACCTCCCGCTCGCGCACGACGAGCCTGGGGTCGTGGCCTTCGTCGATCCCCTTGTAGCTCGTCTGGCGGACGAGGTTGTCGCGGGTCCAGCCGCCGAGCTCGGCGCGGATGACGAGGTCCGGCCGAACCCAGCGCACGGTCCGAAGCTCGCCCTTCCGCTCGGGGCACGGGGTGAACGGACAGTCGTCGCTCGCGAGCGCGTCGAGGCGCGAGCGGAGCGACGCGCGCGTCTTCGCGTTGAACCCCGAGCCCACCTTGCCCGCGTACCGGAAGGCGTCGCCGTCGTAGACGCCGACGACGACGGCGCCGAGGTCCTTCGCGTTCCCTTCGCCCGGCGTCCAGCCGCCGACGACGAGCTCCTGCTCCGGCCGCAGCTTGATCTTCAGCCACGTCTGCGTCCGCCGACCCGGCTCGTAGCGACTCCGGCGGTGCTTCGCGACCATCCCCTCGAGCTTCTGGCGACGCGCGGCCTCGTAGAACGCCTTGCCGTCGGCGACGACATGGTCGGCGAACCGGACACGCGGGTGGTCCCGGAGGACCGCCCGCAAGAGACGCTTTCGGTCCTCGAGCGGGACCTTGAGCAGCGAGCGTCCGTCGTGGTGGAGGAGGTCGAAGACCTCGTAGACGAGGGGCGCGCGCCCGGGCTCTTCGGGGGCCGAACCGTCACCGCCGCCACCGCCGCCGGATCGACCCCGCATTCCCGGCACCTTGCCGCCGGTCGCCGCGCTGATCCGCTGCTGGAGGAGCGAGAAGTCGGGCCTGCCGCGCTCGTCGAGCGCGACCACCTCGCCATCGACGACCGCGTCGCGCGCATCGATCCATGGGGCGGGGCCGGCCAGGCTCGGGAAGTACGTCGCCGCGTCGTTGCCGTGGCGGGTGAAGAGCCGCGCACGACCGTCGCGAACGACGGCCTCGACGCGATAGCCGTCCCACTTCACCTCGAACAGCCAGTCGGGGTCGTCGAACGGCTTCGAGGCGAGGGTCGCTGCCATGGGCTCGAGGTATCCCGCCGCGCCGGTCTCCTCCGCCGCGGACAGGTCGATCTCGGCCGTGGCCGCCGGGGCGCCGGACAGCCACACCGCGTCGGCGTTCGCGGCGACCTCGTCGTTCGTTCGGCCGGTCTTGACGCTCCGCGGGTGGTCCTCGGGATCCCAGCCCGCGACTGCGTCCGCGTCGCGCTTCTTGATGAGCAGCCACTGGTCGCCCTCGTCGGCCTCGAACGCCCGCTCCGTCCCCGTCCGCCGCCCGCGTCCGCGGCCGGACGTCCGAACGATCGTGAAGCGGCCCTTCAGCTTCTCGCCCCCGAGCGTGAACTTCAGCTCCCCGTCGGCGATGGCACGCTCAGGGTCCGGCGCCTCCGACTCCGCCTCGAACGTCCCCCAGTCCCAGACGATGACGTCGCCGCCACCGTACTGACCCTTCGGGATCGTGCCTTCGAAGTCGAGGTACTCGATCGGATGGTCCTCGACATGGACGGCCATGCGCCGGACCCCGGGATCCATCGTCGGGCCCTTGGCGACCGCCCAGCTGACGAGGACGCCACCGATCTCGAGCCGGAAGTCGTAGTGGAGCCGCGTGGCGCGATGCCGTTGGACGACGAACCGGCCGCCGCGGGCTGTCGCGCGCTGCTTCGGCGCGCCCGCGGGCTCGGGCGTCCTCTCGAAGTCGCGCTTCTTCCGGTAAGTCTCGAGCGGCACGCGTCAGACCCGGGCGTCAGGCGCTCTTGCGCCTCCGGGCCGGGCGCGACTCCGCGGCCTCCTCCTCGGCCTCGTCGCCACGGGCGGCCTTGCCGGCCTTCTTCGCGGATGCGGTGGAGCGCTCCTTCGCGGCGCCGCCCTTCTCGTCCGCCTTGCGAGCTTCCCGCTTGCGCTTTGCCTCGTCGACCGAGACGGGCTCCGCGGCACCACCCGAACGCGCCTTCTTCGCATGCTCGACGCTCGCCTGGAGCGCGGCCATGAGGTCGACGAGGTTCGTCTCCTCGGGCTCCTCGGCTGCGGCGACCGTCTCGCGGCCCTCGACCTTCGCCTCGATGACCTCCATGAGCGCCTCGCGGTACTCGTCCTTGTACTGCGAGGCGTCGAACGCACCGGTCATCGCCGAGACGAGCTGCTCGGCCATCTTCATCTCGGCGGGCTTGAACTCCGGCGCCTCGTCCGGCAGGTCGAGCTCCTTCGTGGAGCGGATCTCGTCGGGCCAGTGGAGCGTCGAGAGCATCATCGTGTTCTCGTACGGATCGATCGCACCGAGCGCCTCGCGGTCCTTGATCACGACCTTGCAGACGGCGCTGAGACCGCGCTCCTTGAGGACCTCGCGAAGCAGGTAGAACGCCTTTCGACCGATCTTGTCGGGCTCGATGTAGTAAGCCTGCTTCACGAATCGCGTCTCATCCGCCTCGGATTCGTCGCGCGGCACGAACTGCTCGATCTCGATGGTCCGGACGGTCTTGAGCGGGACCTTCTCGAGGTCCTCATCGGTGATGACGACGTACTGGTCCGGCGCGTATTCGTAGCCCTTGACGGTGTCGGCGCGCGAGATGACCTTCTCGTCCTCGGGGCACCAGACCTTCATCTGGATGCGGGCGTTGTCCGTCTCGTGGAGCATGTGGAAACGGACCTGGTAGCCCGATTCGGTCGCGAGATAGAGCTTGACCGGGATGGTCACCAGCCCGAACTGGATGGCCCCCTTCCACATGGCGCGCGCCACGGCAGATCCTCCGCACGGCGATCACCCGGTGTTCACGGGTCGCCGGACGGCGACGATAACACGGCCCATCAACTCCGCAGGATGAGCGCGCGGCGCCCCGACTTGCGGTCGCCTTGCGTTCGGCTCAGTGCACCTGGACGGCGCGCCGCGTTCGAAGCTCCGTCTCGGCCTCGGCGACCCGCTGGAGAATCGCCTCACGAAGACGGTCGAGCCCGACGCTCACCTCGGCCGCGTTCCGGCCGATCGACGTCAGGGTCGCCTTGATCCCCTTGACGACGTCGAGCTGCTGGCGGATCTCGGTCAGCGCCGCGGCGAGCGCCTCGGCGTCGATCTCGGCCTCGATCTCACGCAGCGTGGCGAGGGCGAGCAGGCGGGCGAGGCGGACCGCAGCCTCCAGGGACGCGGGGTCGGGCGCCTCGGGGTCCACGACGCAGTAGACGTCGCCGGCCCGCACGTCGAACGGTGCGATGCCCGACGGAGCATGGCTCGGCGTGAACACGACGAGCGCGACGCACGCGTTGCGGTTCGCCTTCGCCTCGCGCAGCTCCTCGCGCATCTCGCGCCCGGAGACCGCGCGGTCCTTGGCCTCGACGACGATCCGGAGGTCGGCACCGCGTGCGAGGGCGTCGCTCACGCTCAGGACGAAGTCGCCCTTCTTCGAGCGCATGACGTCACCGGTCTCCCCGCCGGTGCGGTCGAGCAGGTCGCCCGAGCCCCGGGCGACGTCAGCGAGGAGCGCCTCGAGGAGATCCTCGAAGTCGGCGCCCTTCGCGGCCGACTTCGCGCGTTCGGCGCCGCGCGCCTGGCCCGCGGCCTCGAGAGCGACGATCCGTTCGCTGAGCCTGTCGAAGCGCTCGGTGATCTCGCCACGGAACTGGTGAAGCGGCGAGCTCGCCCGGGTCGGGTCGAGCAGCTGCGCGAGCTTCGAGGCGTCGCCGTCGAAGTAGCGCTCGAGCATGGTCCCGATCCGCCCGATCGCCGAATCACGCTTCTTCTCGTCGAACAGCTCGCCGACGAGCGCCTGGAGCTGTCCGTGCTCGCCGAGGAACCGGTCGAGCGTCCGCGGCAGCCGGCCCTCGCCGTCGGCGAAGTTCGTCCGAAGCGCGAGGTCCAGCGCCTGCGCCGCGCGCTCGTTCGCCTGCTCGCTCTGGCGGACGAGCTTGTCGAACTCGGCCCGCACGAGGTCGACGTTGAGCGTCGTGCCTGCGCTCTGGAGCGCAAGGAGCCCGATCCGAAGGGCACGTTCCACGAACGACGCGCGTTCGTCGTCCGGCCGATCGCCGACGATCGC
>DASSHA010000198.1:0-25528 GCA_035693145.1 Candidatus Limnocylindrales bacterium | reverse complement strand
AAGCAGCCAGAGACGACCGCCGTGCTCGAACAGCGTCGGATCCGATGCCCGGATGCCGTCGACGAGCACGGGGCCGGGGCGCCAGCCGACGTCTTCGCGTTCGTAGACGGTCACCGCGCCGCTGGCGCTCTCGTCGACGACCATGACGAGCCGTCCGTCGACGCGGGTCACGTGCGGGTACGAGAGGTGGCGCCCCGTCGACAGGATCGTCTCCGGCGCCGACCAGCGGTCGCCGTCGAGCTCGAGCTGGCTGATGACGCCGGCGTGCTGGCCGGCCGCCGATTCCTCGACATACAGGCAGTGGCGACCGTCCTCCGCAACCACGAACGGGTCCGCAAAGAACCGGTCGACGGGCGCCGGAACGCGGCGGAACCCACGGAGGTCGCGCGGCGGCGCGAACGCGTCCCATGCGTCGCGACGTCGGTAGAGCACCGTCCAGCCTTCCCGGTAGACCGCGCGCTCGAACGAGCGGCGGGCGGTCACGGTGGCGAGCTCCGCCCAGCGTCGGCCGCCTGGGCTGCGGCTTCGATGTTGCCCGCCGGCCGAGTCGGCGATCATCGTCGACCCGTCGAGCGCCGCGCCCGAGCGCGCGCCCTCGACCGACCGGGACGACGCCAGCCGTTCGAGCGCCCGGGCCATGAACGAGGCGGAACCCCAGTACAGGGCGGCGCGGCTCCGACCGAAGCCGGCTGACGGCAGGGCGCCGACGATCTGCTCGATCGCGACCGACCGATCGTCGAGATCGGCGACGAGTGCCGCCATGCCGAGGCCGTCGGCGCCGGCGGATCGGAGCGCGCGTTCCGGCGCACCGTGCAGTCCTGCCGTGAAGACGAGGTGCCAGCGTCCGAACGGTGGCACCGGTCCCGAATATGGCTCGCCGACGAGGTCGAGGATGACGTCCGCGCCGTCGAAGGGATGCGTCGGGTCCGCCTCCGGCACATGGCCGCGACGGATGACCGATCGAAGGCCGGCCGGAGCTCGAGTCGGCGTCAGCGGATCGATGCCGCGGCCGTAGATCAGACCGTCGAGTGCCTCGTACAGTCGGTCAGCGGACGACGGCGAATCCAGTCGTCGTGGCTGGACGACGACCGCCACGATCTCGATGCGTTCGCGGGCGACGGCGAGGACGCGTCCGAGCGCTGTCGCCAGGTATGCCGGGACGACCTCCCCGGGAAGGCGAATCCCTACCCGGATCCGCGCCGAATCCGGAGCGGCGGCGACGTCGTCCGGGAGTCGCTGGGGCACGCCGCCAAGGGTACCGGCCCTACTGCACGTCGCTCCGGTGCGCGACGAGGAGACCGTTGTCCGACCAGGCGAAGCCGCGGATGTGCTCGAGCAGCGCCCCACGGCCGCTGCTCGACGAGGGTCGACTCCCGGTGATCGTCACGTCGAGCGCCGGGCGACCCGATGACGGTCCTTCGACGAGCACGGCGGGCACGTCCATCGCGACGCTCTTGATCGTGATCCGCTTTGCCTGCACGTCGGCGTAGCCCGGCGAGATCGCGATCGCGTAGCCGGGGCCCGCATCCGTTCGCGCCGCGTCGTAGCTGCCGAACCTGCAGCCCGAGATGAGCACGTCCTCGACGACGTCGGACGAACGGTTCGGCTCCGCATCGAACGCGTGCAGGGACGAGTTCGTGCCGCTGCACCCCGTCAGCCGCAGGCCGTCGACGCTGATGACGGTCACGTTGTTGCGGCCGTTCGTGTTCATGACGACGCCGCTCAGGGTGACGTCCGCGCTCGGGCCCTGGGTGTTCGCGCGAACGTAGATGCCGTCGCCCCACGTGTTCGTGAAGCGGCTGCTTCGGACGACGATCCGCCTCACGGATTCGAGGGCCAGGGCGTGCTCGTCCTCGCGGTCACCTGACCCGAAGTGGCGGCTGCGGATCTGGCTCAGGCTCGCCGGGCCCACGATCGAGAGGTGGTCGATGACGATGTCGTGGGAGTTCACGATCTGCAGGATCTCGCCGCCGGCCCCGGTGCTCAGCCGTCGGAAGGTGGCACCGTTGCCGAGGATCTGGCCGCTCCAGCCGATCAGCGTGATCCGCGCATCGACCCGGTACGTCCCCGTCCTGAAGCAGGCACGTCGGCCCTCGTTGTGCCTGAGGAACGCGGCGATCGCCGCCGACTGGTCACGGCTCGTCGTCGGCGCTTCGCCGAACGAGGCATCGCAGGCGGACGGCTTCGGTGTCGGGGCGGGGGTCGGCTTGGGCGTGGGAGCCGGCGTCGGCTTCGGCGTCGGCTTCGGCGTCGGTCTCGGGGTGGGTTTCGCCGTCGGGCTCGCGGTCGGCCGGGCGGATGGCGTCGGTCGCGGCCTGGCTGTCGCCCCCGGCCGGGTGGTCGGGGGCGGCGTCTGGCTGGCGCTCGCCGAGGGCTTCGACGTTCGCGGGCCGCGCGTCGCTTCGGGCGTCTGCGTCGGCGGAACGAGACTGCGCGCCGCCGAGCCGGGAGGCGTCGTCGAGGGACGTGCGTCGACGCCACCGGCCCCCGCGACGGTCGGGTCGCCGCCGGACCCACCGCCGACGGCGAAGGCATCGATCGTCACCACGGACCGCTCGCTCGCCGGCCGGACGACGACCGCGAGCGTTCGCCGCGCGGACGTCTCGAACGTGCGCTCGAAGAGCACCGCGCGATCGCGGCGCTCGGGCGCGGTGAGCGTGACGACAGCCGCAGGAGCTCCGTCGACGGTCACGTCGGCCGCCCCCTGATTCGGGCCGACCGGGCCGAGCCACGCGATTCGATCCCCGACAAAGGTCACCTCGGCACGCGCGCCCGGCTCGAACGACGACGTGGCGGCGCCGTCGAGGAAGCCGACTCCGCCCGTCGCCGTCCAGCGGCCGGCATAGGTGATGCCTGCGCTGTCCTCCTGGAGGGTCTCGACCGGTCCCGACCAGCCGGGCACGAGGCTCGGAGTCGGCGCGGAGCCGATGCTCGTGACAAGAAGCGGCAGCGTGCTCGCGCCCACCGCCAGCGCGATGATCGCCGCGCTCCGGGGACGCACTTGACGCCGGGTCGAGCTCCTGGCAGGCGAGGCGACCCATCGGATGCCATCCCAGAACATGTCGTCGGCGCTCCATTCGGCGACCCGGCTGACTCGGAGAGTCCCGTGGCTTTGCGGCCCCGCCTCGCGGCGGGTGTGCCCGTTCGTGGAGCGACATGGCAGGAGCGTCGCTCGGTCGGCAGTCTCGCCCGAGGCGCTTCACTGCCGCTATAGAGCGATGGTCAGGGCCCGAATCGAGGGCGTCCCGCGCCGTAACGGAGAGGCCGGGACATGGATGGGACCTTCGGTCGTCCCTCGTTCGCCGGCGAGCGGCCGGCGATCAGGTCCGCGCGCCACGCCTCGGCAGGGGACGTCGGGGCTCGCGAATCGCCGCGTCGATGACGGTCAGCTCGCCGAGCGAGTTGAGCGTGTGCGTCGCGATCATCCTGGGCCGCCAGGTGGGTTCGATCCGCTGGACGCAGGTCTCGGCGTAGCCGTCCTCGTCGAGCCGATCGACGCGCATGACGACGAGCGCGTACCCGTAGGTGGGACCGCCGTCCTGGGCCGGCCGGTACAGCCGGCCAGCGTGGCGAAAGAACGCGCCGCCGGGTCTCGCCGTCCGAACGTCGCTGACGACCGGATTGCGGGGGTGCGCGCGCCACGGACCGAGCGGCGAAGCGGCGATGTACACGTGGAGCTCGTCGGCCGTCCGGCCGCCGGGTCCCGGCCGCGCCGTGAACAGCCACCACCGGCCGTCATGCTCGACGAGCGTCGCGTCGGCGGCACGCTCGGCGAGGAGGGTTCGATCCCACCTCCAGCTGTCGGGGAAGCGGGCGGCGCGGTACAGCTCGAGCGATTCGCCGTCGCGTTGGGGCAGCAGGTACCAGTCGTTCTGCCACTCGAAGACGAACGGGTACGACACGTGCTGGTCCAGGTCGAGCACGGGCCGCGCGGTCGCGCCGCTGCCGTCCCCCGGGCGGTCCAGGACGACGATCCTCGCTCGGCCACGCGAGCGGACCCACTCCTCGGCGAAGAGCACGGGACCGTTGGGCCCTGCCACCAGGAACGGATCTGCCCACTCGCGTCCCGACGGTGGCTGGAGGAGCCTGAACGCGGTGGCGTGCGGATCGGCCACGATCGCCTTCCCGGTGGCCGCCGGCGCCTCGTCGTGGATCGCGACGAACCATCGCTCGCGCGACCCGAGGCGGCCCACTCGGCGCGCGACGTACCCGATCGCGACGCGGCCGATCGCCAGCGCCGCGCGTGGCGTCGATTGCGGCCACCGTCCCGCACCGCGATCGTCGGGGACGGACAGCGGCGGCGCCGGATGGAGCCGACCATCGATCGCCATGTCTCGAAGCGCGTTCAGGACCATCGCCGTCACCTTTGGAAAGTGATCGCGGCCCCCGCGGCGGGCGGACAGTGGGTCCGAGGACGAGACGATGCGCCGAAGCGCGGTGGCCATCCCGTCGGGCCGGATGTCCACGAGCTCGGTGATCGCGACGACGGTTCGGGTCAGGACGTCGGCGACGTCGGCGTCCGACGAGGCGACGGATGGGTCGACGGCGGGAGACAGCGACGCCTGGCGGAGCTGCCAGACGACGTTGTTCGGCTGCGGCAGAGCTGCATCGGTCGGGCGGATGCCGAGCTCGATCGTCACGTCGGCACCGCCGCGTGGCCGCCCCGCCGAGGGCTGAACACCGGAACCTGCGGCGGCGCCACGTCGGCCGAGTCGCACGGGGACGGTCGGGTCGTCGCTCCGGCCGAACACACGGGCGTCCGCTCGTCGGTACGCCGTGATCGCCGGATTGGTCCGTCCTGGATCCGTGCCCGGCGTCCGCTCGGGCACGACCACGTCCGCCGACCAGTCGGCGACGAGCGATTCGACGAGCTGCGCGGCCCACCTCGGGACGACTGGGTCGTGCACGACGACACGGACGGACGGCCGCCTCGTCAACGCGGTGACCGTGACGGGCAGTCGCGGCTTGGCCGCTCGAGCCTCACGTACAATCCGGGCGTCCGCTCGTGAGCACAGCAGGGGACCCGTGACCGAGAGCGCCGCGCCCCCCGAATTCACCTTCACCGTGTTCACCGGGACGCACAATCGGGCGGCGACGCTCCATCGCCCGTACGATAGCCTGCGCGCCCAGACGTTCCGTGACTTCGAGTGGCTCATCATCGACAACGAGTCGACCGACGGGACGCCGGAGCTCGTGCGGCAGTGGCAGGCCGAAGCGGACTTTCCGATCCGCTACGAATGGCAGACCAACGTCGGCCACCACGGTTCCGTCAACCGCGCCGTGGTCGAAGCCCGCGGTCGGTTCTTCACGATCCTCGATTCGGACGACGCGGCCGTGCCCGATGCGCTCGAGCGGTTCCTCGCGGCCTGGGAATCGATACCGCCGGACGAGCGTGAGGGTTTCGTTGGCGTCACCGCGCTGTGCCGGGACGAGCGCGGCGATCCACTCGGGGGCCCGTTCCCGTTCGATCCCACCGACTCGAACTCGACGGAGATGCGCTATCGCTACAAGCGCCTCGGTGAGCGGTGGGGCTTCCAGCGCACCGATGTGATGCGGGAATTCGGCTACCCGACGATCCCCGGCTATACGGGAATGTTTTCGGGCCAGCTGCTCTGGGGTGCGATCGGGCGCCGCTACAGGACGAGATACATCAATGAGTACCTGGGCATCGTGACGCAGGATCAGCCGGACACGCTCACGAAGGGGTCGCCCGACCCACGCCGGAACGCGCCGGGCGAGGCGCTCGAAGCCAGGGCGCTGCTCGAACACGACATGCGCTACTTCCGCTACGACCCGTGGGGCTTCTACCTGAAGGCGGCCAAGTACGTTCGGAGCGCGCTGTTGAGCGGCCAGGGACTCCGACAGCAGGCCGCCGCGCTCGGCAACGCTCCTGCACGCGCGCTCTGGGCGGCCGCGCTTCCGGTCGGGATCGCGGTCTATGTGGCAGAACGGCTCCGGCTCGGCCGCTTCCTTCCGGGCGCGGCGGGCCGCGGCGTCCTTCGCTGACGCCGACCCCTCAGCCCGGGCATCGCCGCCGTCATGTCCGCCGCACGGGTGGCGTCGAATAGACGTCCTCGAGATCGTCGACGAGTCGCGTGGCGCTGAACCGGGCCGCCGTTGGCACGGCGGCGCGTCCCATCCGCTCGCGAAGTCCCGGGTCGGCCGCGAGCTCGAGAAGCCGGCGGGCGAATGCGTCCTCGTCGGACGCGTCGACGACGAACCCCGTCGCCCCGTCGGCCGCGATGTCGAGCACGCCGCCGACGGCCGTCGCGACGACCGGCCGGCCGGCCGCCGCCGCTTCGATCAGGGTCAACGGCGTGCCCTCGTTGTCGGACGACAGCGCGACGACATCCGCGGCCGCATACCAGGCGGCCGGATCGCCTGACCAGCCTCGAAACTCGACCCGGTCGGCGATCCCGAGCGAGGCGGCGAGGTCGACGAGCGACTCGCGCTCGGATCCGTCGCCAACGACGTAGAGGCGCGTGTCGTCGCGCACGCGGACGACGCTGGCGACCACGCGCAGCAGACGGTCGACTCGTTTGATCGGGACGAGGCGGCCGAGCATGACGATCGCGTACGCCGCCGGGTCGACCGCCAGAGCCGCTCGCGACGCCGCCCGATCGCCGCCGGCGAACCGGTCGAGGTCGAGGCCGAGCGGGACGATCCGGATCCGCTCTTCGCGCGCGATGCCGCGAGCGACGAGATCCGCGCGTTGGCGCTCGCTCAGTGCGATGAGCTGTGACGTCCTCCGGGCGAGGAGGCGTTCGGTCGTCACGATCGCGCTCGAGGTCCGACGACCGAAGTAGCCCTCGAAGACGTGTCCGTGGAACGTGTGGACCCGCGGAACGCCTGCGAGGATCGCCGCGGTCCGGCCGACGAGGCCAGCCTTGGAATGATGGGTGTGGATGACGGCCGGCCGGTACTCGGCGATGACCCGGGCGAGCTCGACCACCGCGCGCGCGTCCTCGACCGGGTCCACGGGGCGAGCCAGGTGGCGCAGGCGCCGCGTCCGAACGCCCGGGACGGGGAGCTCGATCTCCTGTTCGCCCGGCTCGAGCCGGCCGTGGACGAGCAGCGTCTCCCACCCGCGTTCGGCCAATCCGCGGTCCGCGATCGTGACATGCGTCGCGACGCCGCTCGCAGCCAGCCGCGTGATCACCCGGAGGATGCGCCGCCGCGTCACCGCGTCACACCGTCGGGCACGCGTCCCTTCGCCCTCGCGAGCTCCTCGTAGAGCGCGGCAGTCTCGGCCGCGAATCGATCGACGCCGTAGTCCCGAGCCGCGCGTTGCCGAGCGGCGGCGCCGAGCATCCGCCGGGCCTGCGGGTCCCGTACCAGCTGACGGAGCGCGGCGGCGAGCGCGTCGTCGTCGTCGACGCCGACGAGCCTCCCGGAATCGCCGTCGGTGATCACCTCGCGCGTGCCGCCGGCATCCGTCGCGACGATCGCGAGGCCGCTTGCCGCGGCTTCGAGGACCGCGTTCGGGAGTCCCTCGGCCGAGGATGCCGAGACGACGACATCGAACGCCGGATAGAGCGCTCGGGCATCCTCGACGAGGCCGACCAGCCGGACGCGTCCCGACAACCCGAGCGACGCGACGAGCGCCTCGAGCGCCGGCCGCTCGGGACCCTCGCCGACGAGCACGAGGAGCCCGCCGTCGGCGGCCGCGCCCGAGGCGGCGAACGCTCGAACGACCCGGTCCTGGCCCTTGCCGGCCTTGAGCATCCCGACCGTTCCGACGATCAGCCCCTCGAGAGGCAGCCCGAGCGTCGCCCGGGCAGCGGCAATCGACGCCGGCGTCGTCGGCGCGGGAAGCTCCACCCCGTTGCGGATCACGCGGATGCGGTCTTCGGAGATGCCTTCCCGGCGGGCGACGTCGCGGCGGACGGCCTCGGAGTTCGCGACGATTGCGTCCGAGCTCCGTCGTGCGATCGCGTCGACGACGCGCTCGGCGGGCCCGAACCGCTCCTTGAACCTGCTGAGGCTCCGGCGACCCGACACGAAGGAGGGGATTCGAGTGAGCGGTCGCGTGACGCCAACGAGGCCGTAGCCCATGAACAGCCAGGCGTCGGCGATGTCGAAGCGCTCGCGGCGACAGAGCGCGACGAACGCGAGCACGCGTCTCGAGACGCGCGCCGCGAACAGCGTCGTCGGCGTGCCGGCACGCCGCGGCGACCCCAGGACGTGGACCGTCGCGCCCAGCCGGCGAGCCTCGTCGGCGAGCGGCGTGTTCTCGCCGAGCACGACGAACGAGACGCCGAACCGGTCTGCCGGAAGGTGGCGGGCGAGGAGCAGCATCTGGCGCTCCGAACCGCCGGGGAAGAGCGCCGCGGGGTACATGACCCGGAGCCGCGCTCGCGGCTGAGCCGTCACGAGGAAGCGACGGCTCCCGGAGCGCGCCGGCGCGAGCTCTCGGCGAGAACCTCGGCGATGAGGCCGTCCCAGAGCGGGCCGATCCGTTCGAACGAGAAGCGCTCGCGGACCTCGGTCGCGCGCCGTCCCATCTCGGCGCGTCGGTCGTCGTCGTCGAGAACGAGGCCGATCGCCGCCGCGAGCGCGTCCACATCCTCGGCCGGGACGAGGATCCCGTCGGTGCCGTCCCGGACGATCTCGGCCGGGCCATGGCGACAGTCGAATGCGACGGCCGGCACGCCGTGGGACATCGCCTCGAGAAGGCCATTCGGAAAGCCCTCGACGCGCGACGACAGGACGAACAGGGAGGCACGACGAAGCGCGTCCTCGGGCGTTCGCGTCGTCCCTGGCATCGCGACTGCCTCGTCGAGCCCGAGCTCATGACGCCGCGCCTCGAGTGCCGCGCGCTCCGGCCCGTCGCCCCAGATGACGAGACGGGCGTCGGGTCGGGTCGCCGCGACCTTCGCGAACGCCTCGATCAGCAGGTCGAAGCCCTTGTCGCGGACGAACCGGCCGAGCGCGACGACGGGCGCGCCGGACGCGGCGGCCCGTTCGGCCGGCCGTTCGGTGGTTTCGGTCTCACGAGGCGCGAGGACCGGGTTCGGAATGACCTCGATGAGCGGCGCGATCGCGCTCGGCAGCGCCTGCCGCGCTGCAGACGTCTGGACGACGATTCGTCGCGCCCGCCGGTACGACAGCGAGCGAAGGAGGCCCCATCCTCGACCGGGTCCGGCGTGGGGCGCGCTTCGCTCCGACACGACGACCGGCCAGGGGTGGCGGACGGTTGCGAGCAGGGTGAGGACGTTCGTCCGGTCGAGGAACGCAAGCACGACGTCCGGCCGGGTCGCGGCGATCGCACGTCGAAGCGAGCGAACGCGACGAACGTTCTTGAGGACGCCCTCGATCCGATTGCGCGAACCCGCGAACAGGTTCAGCTGCCGCTGCGTCACTCGATCGTCGAGCACGAAGAATGTCGGATCTCCCGGCGACGAGAAGGTCACGATCGTCACGTGCCAGCCGGCTTCCGCCCAGCGGTTTGCGAGTGCGGCCATCACGCGTTCTGCGCCACCGATGCCGAGGGCCGAGATGACGAGCGTGATCCGTCGGCTTGCGCCGCCCGCGGGCGTGTCGACCGCGTCGGCTGCCGGACTGTCCAGCGGTCGCTCGCCGACCTGCACTGCGGCGCCAGACGTCACGATGGCCTGCGGATCGGCTCGGCCAACGCGTTCGACCGGTACCACGCGACGGTTCGCTCGACGCCGTCGTGGAAACCGACGAGGACGCGGTAGCCGAGGGCGTCGACGGCGCGGGAGATGTCCGCTTCCGAATCCCTGACGTCGCCGGCGCGCGTCGGCTCGAACCGTGCCTCGAGCCGGCGACCGATCGCGACACCGACCGCATCGAGCAGCTCGAGCAGCGTGTATCTGCCCCCGCAACCGATGTTCGCGGTGAGGCCCGAGACGTTCGGCACGGTCGCCGCGAGGAGGTTCGCGGCGACGACGTTGTCGATGAAGGTGAAATCCCGTGACTGCCCGCCGTCGCCGAAGATGACGGGCTGCTCGCCATTGAGCGCGGCCGTGACGAAGCGCGGGACGACCGCCGCATATTGCGACGCCGGGTCCTGGCCCGGACCGAACACGTTGAAATACCGCAGCGCGACCGTCTCGACGCCGTGAAGCGCCCCGAGCGCGTGGACGTACTGCTCGCTCGCGAGCTTGCTCACGGCATACGGCGAGCGCGGATCGGGAACCTGTGTCTCCCGCCGCGGCAGTTCGGGGCTCGCGCCGTATATGGACGACGAACCGGCGACGACGACCCGCCGGACGCCGGCCTCGGCGGCGGCGACCATCAGCTGGATCGTCCCCTCGACGTTGACCGAGTTGGAGCGAACGGGATCGGCAACCGAGCGCGCGACCGACGGGATGGCGCCCTCGTGAAAGACCACGTCCACGCCGGAGACCGCCGCCGCGACGTCCGGCGCCGACCGGAGGTCGCCCTGGTGGAGGTCGATTCGATCGGCGACCGGGTCGAGGCGGCTCCGGATCCCGGTGCTGAAGTCGTCGATGACGACGACCTCGTCACCGCGGTCGAGCAGGGCGCGAACGAGGTGATGGCCGATGAATCCGGCGCCACCGGTGACGAGCGCACGCATATCAGGTTGCCCCTTCGAGCGCAGGGAGTGGTCGCCGCGAGAGGACGATGCCGAGGATGAGCCATGTCAGGCCCGAGATCTGGATCGACGTCGTGGAGTCGATGAAGAACGATCCCACGAGGTAGGCCCCGAGCATCGCACGCGCTCCGCTCGCGAGTCGATGCTGCGACCTCGAGATGGCGTACGCCAACCCGGCGAGCGCGGCGAGAACGAGCCCGATCCCGACGACACCCTGCTCGGCCAGGATGTCGAGCCATTGATTGTGCGAGAACGTCGCGAAGCTGAACGTCAGGTACTGCGAGCTCGTGAACTCGAACACGCCGAATCCGACGCCGAAGATCGGTGCCGACTGGAACAGCCGCAGGCCGGCGGCGAACGCCGTCGTCCGCTCGAACTCACTCCTCGCCTGCCCGAGATACGCGCCGAGGTCGGTCGAACCCGCGGTGAGATCGAGACGGGCCGCGAGGAAGATCGGATAGCCGATCGCGACGGCCGCCGCGAGCATGACCATGAGCGCAATGGCGAACCGCGGGCTTCGGATCCAGGCGGCGATCACCACGCCCGTGGCAAGGCCGAGGAACGCGCCTCTCGAGAGCGTGGCGGCGAGCCCGACCCCGATCACGATCAGCGCGAACCCGCTGATGAGCGCGGCTGGGCCTCGGCGGGCAGTCGCGATCGCGAGGGCGAGGATCGCTGCCTGGGCGAGGAAGAAGCCCTGGTAGTTCGAGTTCGAGAAGACGCCGCTCGACCGCGTCTCGTCGCTCGGGGGCAGGAGCTGGGCGAGGCCACCGGTCGCGCCGCCGAGGTTGACGAAGTCGGCGATCCCGATGGCCGCGACGACGCACGCGCTGGCCAGGGCAAGGGCGACGATCGGGGCGCTCGAGCGATCGCGCAGGAGGTGGGAGGTGAGGATCACGATGGCGATCCCCGTCGCGACGTGGATGAAGGAAAGAGCCGCCGACTTCTCCCACTCGTCCGGATATCCGGTGACGGCCGGGATGACCGACAGCGCGCTCAGCGCGAGGTAGCCGACCGCGATGAGCGTCCCGGGCGAGATCCGGATCGGCACCGGCCGGATGACGGCGCGGACGAGCGTGCCGAACGCCGTCGCGCCGACGACCGCGCCGACTACCCGGATCGGGATCAGGAGGTCGGGCTCCGGGATCGGCAGGATGACCGCGAGCGTGGCGAGACCCGCGACCGGGCTCACGATCGCGACGGCGACCATCGCGAGCACCGCGAGCAGCAGTGGACCCGCGCCCAGCCACAGGAGGCCGACATATCCGACGCCGGCGGCGGCGCCGACGACGACCTCGAGCCGCTCGACGTCGAGGAGCTCGGGACGCGCGACGCTGATCGCCCGGGCGACGCCCGGAAAGGCTGCCGCGCGCGCGGTCACCGGGATTCGCGGAGGGGTCGCGCCGATCGGACGCTCCAGCCGTCGCCCGCTCGAGAAGCGGATGCAGTGACGACGCCGCGCACCGTGGCCCCAGCGCCGCGGATCGAGCGCACGGCCGCGTCGGCGTCCGCCGTTCGACCGGCCTCGGCGACGACCAGCGCCGTATCCCCGCGCGACGCGAGGCGCGCGGCCTCGTCACCCCGCTCCGCCGGAGCGGTGAGGATGACGACGAGGTCGGTCATGCTCTCGAGCTCGGCGAGGACCGGAGTCAACCGTGGTGACGTGACGAGCTCAGCCGCGAGCGTGTCCGCCGACCCGGCCGGGATGACCCGCAATCGGGGAATCGTCGTCGGGCGGGCAACCCGACCGGCGGCGGTCCCGTCGGCAGCGAGCAGCGTGGTGAAGCCCGGATCGTTCGTCACCCCGAGGTCCTCGTGGATCATCGGAGCGCGAACGTCGCCGTCGACGAGCAGGACGCGCCGCCCCGCGCGCGCCGCAGCGACGGCGAGACCGATCGCCACGATCCGTGCCAGCGCCGGGTCGCCGGAGCCGGTGATCGTCGCGGTCCGCGAATGTGCGAGAACCTCGAGCGTCTCCGCGAACTGCCCCGAGAGTCCCTCGAGCTCCGCCACGTAATCCGACGATCCCGTACGGCGCGCTCGAGGCAGCCGGATCGTCCCGAGGACGGGCACGTCGGGATCGCGCGTCTCGTCGTTCGTATCGTTCCGCAGGTACGCCCAGAGCATGACCAGGACGAGGCTGACGAAGAAGCCCAGGCTGGTCGCGAGGATGGTGTTGAAGACCACGCGTGGAGCGATCGGGCCGTCGGGCACCGCGGCCGGTTCGGCTACCTCGAGGAGGGGGGCCGTGGCGCTCGAGCCCGCAGGCGGAGTCGACAGCTTGACGAGCTGTGCCGTCAGCGCGTTCGCTGTTGCCGCCGATCGCGCCGCGTCACGGTCATCGACGGTGATCGTCACGAACGGCGCATCGAAGGCGGCGCTCGACGTCACCCGGGTCGTCAGCTCCTCGGGCGTCGTCCCGAGCTTGAGCGATGCGATCACGTCCTCCAGCACGGGCCGCGTCGTCGCGAGGATCGCGTAGGTCTGCCCGACGCGCGGTGCGTTGATGACGGCGTCCGTTCCGCCAGCTCCGGTCCCGAGCCCTGCCGTGACGAGCAGGCGCGCCCGGGCCTCGTACGTGGGCGCCTGGATCATCGACGCGGCGAGGGCGATGACGGCCGCCGCAACGGTGATGCCGACGATGGCCGGCCAGCGCGACGCGACGAGCGCAAGGAACCGGCGGATCTCCACGATGTCTCCCAAGCGTCGATCGGTGGCCGAGTATACCCACGGCCCCGAGGGCCTCCTCGTAGCGCTGTCGCGCACCTTGGTCCGAACCGCTCGCCGTGAGGGCGAGGTGTCGTGTCGTACGAAACAGCGAGATCATTGACACGTTTCACGCTGGCGAGAAGCGCTGGCAGCGACATCGACCGACAACGTTGCGAGCGACCTGTTGACGATGATCAACACCGTCGTGCCTTGGGCATTCGTACTCGCTTGACGCCGGCCATTCGTACTGGTTTGCTTCCGGGGCACTTATCCAACCAGCTGCGCGTGGCCTCGGTCCTCCGATTTGAGGAGGCGACTTCCGCGCAGAGATCTCTTGCCAGGGGGACTCGTGTCGCTGCTGACGCCTTCTCGCCCCGATCATGCGGGCGACTCGTCCGGAGAAACGGACATCCTCACCCTCCAGACCGAAACGATCGCGGCGGAGCAGGCGGTCCTGTTCGCGGAGGTGATGACGACCGTTCGCCCGGTCGCCATCGTCGGCCTCGGCTACGTCGGGTTGCCGACGGCGCTGTCGCTCCACGTGTCGGGCGCGAGCGTCATCGGCATCGACGTGAGCGAGGCCCGTCTGGACGGGATCCGCCACGCCGACGTGGACCTCGTCGCCGCCGACCGCGAGCGCCTGGCCGGCGCCCTCGGATCCGAACGGTTCGTGCTCTCGACGGACGCCACCCGGCTGGCCGATGCGGGCACCGTGATCATCTGCGTTCCGACACCGGTCGACAGCCACCTCGCGCCGGACCTGACGCTCGTCCGCCGCGCCTGCGAGATGGTGGTCGCCCAGGCGGTCCAGGGGCAGACGATCATCCTGACCTCGACGGTCCACGTCGGCTGCACGCGCGAGATGCTCGTCGAGCCGCTCGCCGCCCGCGGCTTCGACGTCGGGACGGACATCCACGTCGCCTTCAGCCCCGAACGGATCGACCCCGGGAACACGCGCTTTCCGCAGGAGACGGTGCCCCGCGTCCTGGGTGGCGTGACCCCGGCCAGCACCGCCAGGGCCGCACAGGTGCTCGGTCGCGTCTCGCGCGTCGTTCCGGTCGAATCACTCGAGGCGGCCGAGCTCACGAAGCTCTACGAGAACACGTTCCGGGCAGTCAACATCGCCCTCGCGAACGAGATGACCGAGATCTGCCGAACGTTCGGCGTCGATGCCGTCGAGGTCGTCCAGGCGGCCGAGACGAAGCCGTACGGGTTCATGCCCTTCTACGGCGGAACCGGCGTCGGTGGGCACTGCATTCCGTGCGATCCCCATTACCTCCTCTGGTCCCTGCGCGCGTCCGGCGGGCAGGCACCCCTCATCGCGCTCGCCATGGACGAGATCGCCGCGCGACCTCGTGAGATCGTCCGCCAGGCGATCGAAAGCCTCGCCGACCTCGGCGTCCGCCCGGCTGAGGCGCGGGTGCTCGTGCTGGGCGTCGCCTACAAGGCCGGGATCGCCGACGTCCGTGAGTCTCCGGCGCTCGAGATCCTGGAGGGCCTTCGCCGCCGCGGCGTGACTGCGGTGTTCTCGGATCCGCTCGTCGCCTCGGTTCGGCTGCCGGGTGGCGAGACGGCGTCCTCGATCGCCCATCCTGAGCGCGAATCCTTCGACTTGATCGTCATCAACGTCCTCCATCCGGACGTCGACCACCACTGGCTTGCGAGTCGAGCCGTGCTCGATCCCGGTAACCACGTGTCGCGTCGTGTTCGACGGCTCGCGGCCGCCCACGTGTCCGCCGGCGGCTGACGTCGCGGCTGTGGAGGCGCCGGGCGAGGGTCAGTGCAGGGTCTCGCCCGGCTGGAGCGCGTGGATCTCCACGTCGGGCAGCCCGCGGGCATCGAGCTCGACGCGGAGCTCGTCAGGTGAGCCGGTGAGGATCGGGAACGTCCCGTAGTGGACCGGCAGCACCTGCTTCACGCCGAGTAGCTCGACTGCCTTCGCCGCCGCTCGCGGTCCCATCGTGTAGTGGCCGCCGATCGGCAGGATGGCGAGGTCGGGCCGCTGCATCTCGCCGATGAGCGCGAGATCGCCGAAGACGTCGGTGTCGCCCGAGTCGTAGACCCGAAAGCCGTTCTCCATCTCGATGACGAACCCGACAGCCTCGCCGAGGTAGAGCGTCGTCTCGCCCTGGGCGTTCCAGTCGCCGGCCGAATGAATTGCCGGCGTCATCGTCACCTTGATCCCACCGACGTCGACCGTCCCGCCGGCGTTCATCCCGATGACGGCGTCCATCCCGCCGGGCAGGCGTCGACCTGCCCACAGGCTCATCTCGTGGATCATCGGCCACGTGGGGCTGAACCGCGCCGCGATCGGCAGGACGTCGCTCCCGCCGCTGCCCATGTGGTCGAAGTGCCCATGGGTCAGCAGCAGGACGTCGCAGCCGTCGACGTCGTCGACCGACAGCGGGCTCTTCGGGTTGCTGAGCCAGGGGTCGACGAGGATTGTCTTCCCGCCTGGCGTCCGGATCTGCAGCGCGGAGTGTCCCAGCCAGGTGAACGCGGTATCGCGATCGAGCGCCATCGTTCGAATCACCTCCAGGCCCGGATGCTAGCGCCGGCGGCCATACACTCGGATCCGTGCCTGCGCAACAGATCGCCGAGAACCTCGCCTACATCAACTGGACGCTGCTGACCGGCCTCGCGATCGGCGCGTTCGCGGCCGTCCTCGTCGCCCGCCTGCGAACCTCGGCGACGCGTGGCTTCCTCGCGTTCACGGCGGCTTGCGCAGTCGGCTTCGCGGTTCTCGCGGTGCTGTCCGACCTCGGCCTGCCGCCGCGGCTCACACGTCCCGACGCTGCCGTCGTGGACGTGCCGCGCCTGGCTGCCCTCGCTTTGTTCGTCGTGCTCGCCGCCGGCTACGTCATCGTGCTCGCGCGTGGACGACGCGCGCCAGTGCTTGGTGGAGCGGCCCTCGTCAGCGGCGTCGCGACCTGGTTCTTCGCGGCAGCGGCGTGGGGAGGGGGCTTTCCCGGTTCGGTCCTCCTGTTCGTCCAGCTCGTCGTGCTGGGTGCGGCGACCGGCGGCGTGTTCGCCGCGATGATCCTCGGGCACTGGTACCTCGTGACGCCGAAGCTGCCCGAGGGCCCGCTCGTCCTCATCTCTCGGCTCCTCCTCGCGGTCCTCGTCCTCCAGCTCGGACTGTTTGTCGCCTGGTCCGCCGTGGGAGCCGGCGCGCCGGGGGCCGAAACGTCCGGCGGCTTCGCGGTCCTGGTGGGGCCGTGGGCGCTGTTCGCCTGGCTCCGGCTGATCGTCGGGCTCGCCTTCCCGATCGCGGTCTCGTGGGCGGCCGTCCAGACCGCGCGGACGCGGTCAATGGAGTCCGCAACAGGGCTGCTCTACATCAACGTCGGCACGATCGCCGCCGGGACGATCCTCGCGGCCGGGCTCTACTTCGGCGCCGGGATCCTGGTCTGATGGCCTCGAACCATCAGCTGCTGCACGTCCACGTCCGACTGTTCGCCCTCCAGCGCGAGCTCGCCGGGACGCGCGAGCTCACGCTGGACCTGGCCGAGGGGGCGACCGTCGGCGACGCCTGGGAGGCGCTCGTTGCCCGCTACCCGATCCTCGCACCGGGTCGGGCATCGGTCCGTTTCGCGCGCAACGGCACCTACGCCGAGGCCACTGACCCACTGGCAGAAGGTGACGAGGTCGCGATGATCCCGCCCGTCAGTGGTGGAGACGTGCCGGATACGCGCAAACGCGACACGGGCGAACCCGCGGGTTCGATCCTAGAGCTGCGAGCCGAGCCGTTCGACGCCGGGATTCTCGCCGCGCTCGGGGACCGCCTCGCGACGCCCCGCGACGGCGCGGTCGTGGGATTCCTCGGCGTCACTCGCGTCACCCCGGGTACGCCGGCGCCGGGCCAGGAGGTCGAGGCGCAGCGCCACGCGGGGGAGCGCGTCGAGGGCCTCGACTACGAGGCGCTCGAACCGATGGCCCTCCGGATCCTCGCCGAGATCGCGACAGAGGTCCGCGAGCGCTTCGGTGTCACGAGGCTGGCGATCGTCCATCGAACCGGCGTCGTCCCGCTCGGCGAGCCGAGCGTTGCGATCGTCGCCGCCGCTCCTCACCGGGCCGCCGCCTTCGATGCCGCGCGGTACGCGATCGACGAGACGAAGGCGCGCGCGCCGATCTGGAAGGCCGAGCGCTTCGCATCGGGCCACGTCTGGACGGGCGAGCCGGCACGCGCGGCCGCCGAGCGCCACGACGCGGAGGGGCGATGAGGGTCTACGTCAGCGTCGACATGGAGGGGCTCGCCGGGATCAGCCACCCGAACCCGACCCGCCGCGGAGACGATGGCTATCCCGCCGCCGTCGACCTCATGGTCGGCGAGACGAACGCGGCGATCGAGGGCGCACTGGCCGGGGGCGCGACGACGATTCTCGTCAACGACAGCCACGGGGGGATGTACAACCTTCGACCGGCAGACCTCCACCCTGCTGCTCGGGTCCTCCAGGGCCAGAAGGCGTGGTCCATGGTTGCGGGGGCGGCCACGGCGGCCGGCAGCCCCGCGTTCGACGTCGCCCTCTTCATCGGCTACCACGCGCGCGCCGGTCATCCGACCGGGACGATCGCCCACACGTACTCGGGCGCTCCGGTCGAGACGCGGCTCAACGGGCGCGCCACGGGGGAGTACGGGCTCAACGCGCTCGTCCTTGGCGCCTGGGGCGTGCCGGTCGGGCTCGTCGCGGGCGACGACGCGCTCGCGGCCGAGGTCGGCGAGTGGCTGCCGTGGGCCGAACGCGTGATCGTCAAGGAGGGGCACGGGACGAACGCTGCCGCATCGCTTCACCCCACGGCGGCGGGCGACCTCATCCGAGCGGCCGCCACACGGGCGACCCAACACGCCGCCGGCGGGCAGCTCGCGCTCCTGCAGGTCGAGCGGCCGGTGACGATCGAGGTCGACTACCGCCGTGGGCTCGAGGCCGACTATGCCGCGATCGTGCCCGGCGCCGAGCGACTCGGCGATCGAACGGTTCGCTTCGTGTCCGACGATCCGGTCGTCGCCTGGCGCGGCTTCCTCGCTGGCGTTCGGCTGGCCGGAACGGTCGACTGAGGCGGAAGATTCGGCCCTGCCCGCGGCGCGCTCGCCGCCCGGTCCCACCCGGCGCGGGACGATACTTCGCCCGATGAGCCTCGACCGACGGGCGATCGACCGACTCGTCGACCTCGCCGACGTCCTCGCCGGTGCGTGGAGTGCCCGAGCGCGGGCGAGCACGACGCCCGGCTGCGAGCGCGCACTCCTGCGTCTCGCCGGCGTGAACGGGCTCGACCGCAACGGCCGCCCGCTCGCCTGGTCCGTCGTCGACCGCTACCTCACCGGTCGTCCGGAGCGGCTGCCGGGCGGAATCCTGTCCGCGTTCGCGGTCGCGGCCCTCGAGTACGAGGCGCCGCCGCAGGACCTCGCCCTCGACGTGTCGGCCGGAACCGTGGACCTCGGGCTCGAGGCCGAGCTGCTCGCCCATCCCGATCGCCGAGCCGACGCCGAGGCCGAGATCGCGCGTTGGGCCGTCGCCGCGCTCGATCGGATCGACGCGAACCGGACGGCGCGGCGCGAGCTCGTGGACGTCCTCGGCGATCCGGCCCAGCCGTGGATCGCGGCGACCGTCACGGAGCCAGAGGCTGATGACGCACTGGTCGAGGCGCGGTCCCTCGTCGCCGCGGGCGCCGATCTCGTCCGCGTCGACGTTCCGGCCGGCCGCGAGCTGCACGATCGGCTTCAGGCCGTCGGCATCGAGCTCGAGCCATGGCACGCGCGTCCCGACGCGCGTCGTCGGCTCCGCGATCCCGACGACGTCGCCCCGGCCGGCAGCCAGCGTGGTCTCGGCCGGCTGCGCGAGGCGCTCGACGAGGCGGCAGCCGAGCGCCGCTCGTTCGTCCGGATCGGGACCTCGGCTCCGCCGCTTGCGGCGCCCGAGCAGGCCGTCGTTGCCGCCTTCGAGCGCATCGACGTGATCGAGGCGGATGCGATGGCGGACATCGTCGACGGGATCGACCCCGACCGGGCGCTCGCCGACCATGCGTTCGCCCAGCGACTCACCGCCCGCGCAGGCGGGATCGTCCTCGCGGGGGCGGGGCCGCTGGTCGTCGGTCCGGACTTCGCGCGTGGAACACCGTCGAGCGCGGCGATCCTGGCCGGCCGGGCACTCGCCCTCCAGCTCGTCGGTGTCGCGATGGCGCGGGCCAATGGCGTTCCGGCGGCGCAGATCGTCGTCGGCGCGATCCCACCGTGGGTGGCGGATGCACGCGAGCCGACGCTGCAGGCGATCGCCGGCGTCGCGCTCCGGCGTCGGCTCTTCCCGGACTACAGCCTCGCGTTCGACGAGCCGCCGCTCGGGACCGCGTCGGCCGCTGCCTGGCCGTTTCTCGTCTCCGCCTCGTTGCCGGCGGCCGGGATCCCGTCGGCCGGCGGCACGGCCCTCGTCATCGCCCGCTCGTCGCGGGGCAGCGACGCGGCCCGGATCGGCTCGCTCCGGGCAGCCGTCCGGATCGGGATGGCGGCGACGGGCGCGCTCGCCCCGCCGACACTCTCCGGCGTGTCGGCCGAGCACGCCGACCTCATCCTCCACGCGGCGCGCGACACGCTCGATCGGCTCGCCAACGAGGGCTGGCGATCCGTCGTGGGCGACGCGCCCGCCGCCGTCGGCGTTCGGGGCCTGGGTGCCGGCGCCGTCGCCGAGCGGACCGACACGTTCGATCCACTCGCGGTTCGGGCGCCTGCCTGAACCTCGCTGCCGCGACCGACGAGATCAGACGAGCCTGAGGATCTCGTCGTCCGGACCGTCGACGGCGCGCTCGCACGTCGGGCAATACCAGCGCGCCTCGAGGTCCGTGCCGCACACGGCATGACGGAGCGGTTCGGTCTCGGCACCGCCCGTCCGAGCGCCCCAGTCGGCGAGCAGCCGAACGGCGCCCGCGAGCTCGCGGCCATCGGCGGTCAGGGTGTAGTCGAGGCGTGGCGGACGGCGCTGGTACGGCATCGCGCGAACGATGCCGGCCCGCTCGAGGCGGCGCAGCCGGTCGGCGAGGATGTTCGGCGCAATCCCCGGCACGGCCTCGCCCAGCTCGCCAAAACGTCGAGCGCCGCCGAGGAGCGCCTCGACGATCAGGAGGCTCCAGCGATCGCCGACGCGGTCGAGCGCCGCTGCCAGCGCCGACGACGGCACAGGCGATCCGGGAGATGCCGGTCCAGGTCCAGCCATGACGGTTCGATCGTACGGCAGGGGTTGCGCGAGGAGCCGTTGGGTGTAACTTGCGGTTTGCAAGTCACAACCCGGACGCCAGCGCCCGGCGAGCAATCAGGAGCAACGCATGGCTGCACTCGACGATCTTTCGACGACGATCACGGATATCGCGACGCGACTCGGTCCCTCGGTCGTCGGCATCGGTTCTCGTCTCCGGGGAACCGGGTTCGTCGTCGCCGACGGTGCCGTGGCGACGAACGCACACAACCTGCGCGGCGATCAGGTGACGATCCGCTTCGCCGATGGCCGCGTCGAGCGAGGACCGGTGGCCGGCGTCGACGCGGACGGCGACCTCGCGGTCGTCTCTGTCGACACGTCGGGTGCCGTGCCGCTCGAGTGGGAGTCCGAGGAAGGCGTGGCCGTCGGCCGGGCGGTCTTCGGGCTCGGCGCAACGGCCGATGGCGGCCCGCGCGTGACGTTCGGGCTCGTGTCGGCCGTCGAGCGCGCCTTTCGCGGACCCGGGGGCCGCCGGATCGAGGGCAGCATCGAGCACACGGCGCCGCTCGCTCCGGGCTCGTCGGGCGGACCGCTCGTCGACGCCGGTGGCCGGCTCGTCGGGGTGAACACGAACCGCCTCGGCGACGCGTTCTACCTCGCGTTGCCGGCGACCGCCGCGCTCCGTGACCGTCTCGGCGTGCTCGCCCGGGGTGAATCCGTTCGACGACCGCGCCTCGGCGTCGCGGTCGCGCCGCCGGAGCTTGGCCGTCGCCTGCGCCGCTCGGTCGGCCTGCCGGACCGCGACGGACTTCTCGTCCGTGGGGTCGAGGACGGGAGCCCCGCGGCTGCGGCCGGGATCCGCGAAGGCGACCTCCTCGTCGCCGCCGCGGGAAGGCCGCTCACCACGGCCGACGACCTCCACTCGGTTCTCTCGAACGCCGGCCTGCCGCTCGAGGTGACGATCGTGCGCGGCGCGGAGGAGCTGACCGTCTCGGCGGCTCCCGTGAGCGACGCATCCGGCGAGGGGTAGATCGGGACCGGCCCACTGAGGGCACGGCGGCCTGGGGTGCGACCGCAGGGCGCCGCCTGGTCCGGCCCCCGGGCCCCGATGTCAGGGGCCTGCAACGGGATGCCACGGCGCGAAATTGGCGTGGCTCGTCGGGCGTCGCATCCTCGGTCCGACGCTTGGAGGTGGAACGATGTCCGACGACACACGAGCTGGCGACGGCACCGCGACCGAGATCGAGGATCGGGCGCTTTCGGAAACGCCGGATCTCATGGAGCGTCGCTCCCCGGTCGGGGTCATGGATCCGGAGGTCCAGGCCACGCTCCATGAACAGCGGTCCCGGGCACGCCGCGGTTGGCGTTCGTTCAGTCAGCGTGATGAGCCGTCGCTCGATGGCGTGCCGAGCACGGCCGCGATCGGCGGGCACCCGATCCACCCGATGCTCGTTCCGATCCCGATCGGGCTGTTCGTCGGTGCCCTCGCCTCGGACATCGCCTACGTCGCGACGCGCGACCGCTTCTGGGCGCGAGCCGCTCGCGCGCTGACCGCCGGCGGCGTCGTCAGCGGATTGCTGTCGGCCGCCTTCGGCGCGACCGACTTCCTCACGCGCCGGGAGATCCGAGAGCTGCCCATCGCGTGGCTCCACGCCGGTGGAAATGTCCTCGTCGTCACGCTCGGCACGGCGAGCGTCGCGGCTCGCGCCCAGGACCCGGAACGCGGCGTGCTCCCGGTCGGGCTGGCCCTCTCGCTCGCCAGCGGGAGCCTCCTCCTCGTGACCGGGTGGCTCGGCGGCGAGCTCGTCTATCGCCACCGGATCGCCCTCTCGCCGATGCGCGCTCGCTGATCGGTCGGACCCGCGCCGGCGCCGACGAGTAGGATTCGGTGGTCGTGCAGGAGCTGTCCGTCGATGAGCTGCCAGTCCCCGCCACCCGGGTCGATCGTTCGGCCGCCGGGATCGCGCTCACGATCGTCGACGACGACGCGGGGGTCACGCTCGACGATCCCGGTGCGGTCATGACGACCTGTGCGAACTGTGGCGCCCGGATGATCGAGCGGAAGTGCAAGCTCATCTGCACCTGCGGGTATTTCCTGTCCTGCAGCGACTACTACTGACGCGCCGGCGGCTGTCAGCCGCTTCTCAGCCGATCGTGCAATGGTCGGGCGCCCGAACCCGGCGCTGACGGAGGCCGATGTCCCGACAACGCGGCAAGCCCGAACCACCTGCCCGCCGCTCCCCGCTCGTCGCCGCGCTCGTGCTCGGGCTCGCGGGCGTCCTCCTCGGCGGCGCAGCCCTGCTGCTGGTCGTCGTGCGCGGGGGCTCGCCGGACTCGTGCCGGATGGCCGCCTGGCGATCGCTGCCGTCGAGTACCGCACTGCCTCCTGGTTGGGCCATGTCCGGATCGGGCATCTACATCGACTCGGTGGGGACGACGCTGACCGGACCGCAGCCCACGGCGAGCGACGCAACGCAGCCGGCGATCTTCGTCAGTGTCGGCTGCTACGGCGCCGACGCCGCCCAGGGTCTGGCGCGATCGCATGACGTCGCACTGTCCGGTGGCTCGACCGACATCTCGTTCCCGGCCGTCGGGGACGAGTCGTTCGCGCTCCAGGACGCGACGTCGGGCCAGTACACGGTCTTCGTCCGTCGCGGCGAGCTCGTCGCGAGCCTCGCCTCAACGGATGCGACGAGCGTCGGGGATCTCGAGACGGCGGCCCGGGCGGTCGATTCGGCGATGAGCGCGGCAGCGGTCGCTCCGGCGGCAACCGACGTCGCGCGCGCGAGCCCCGGATCGTCCCCGCCGCCGGCCGCTTCGCCGTCGGCATCGCCCGAGGAGACGACGAGCCACGCCGCCGCGGATCTCGAGCAGCAGCTGCCCGCGAAGGCGGGCGGGGTCACGTTCGCCCACGAAAGCTACGTGGCCGGGGACGTCCTCGGGCCGGCCGATCCCGGGGACGCGCTGACGACGGCACTCCAGGCACTCGGCAAGACCACCCAGGATCTCGTGATCGCCGAGGCCTATGACGAGAGCGGGGCGAAGGACATCTACATCGACGCCTTCCGGATCAGCGGCGTGAGCGGTGCGAAGCTCGGTCCGGTGATCGTCGGCGAGTGGCTGGGCGCGGGGTCGGCGGGCACGGGCGGCACGACCGCGACGATCGGCGGCAAGAAGGTCACCAAGGTGAGCCAGGGCGACGGCGGCCCGACGGACTACGTCTACGTCCACGGCGACGTCGTGTTCGACGTCGGGACGAGCGACGCGGACCTCGCGAAGACGGTGCTCGCCGCGTTGCCGTAACGGCCGAACGGACTGCGCCGGACGCGGCGGCGATCAGCGCCGGGGTTCGAACAGCTCGATCGGATTGCCGGATGGATCGTCGACGATCACCTGGTCGCCGCCGACGCCGTGGACGACGTCGCTCCTCAGTGACGCCCCGGCCGCCGTCAGGCGGCGCGCCTCGGCCGCAACGTTCTCGACCTCGAGCGAGATCCGGTTCCAGCCACCCGGCTGAGGACGCCGCCCATCGGCGAGGGTATGTCCGCCGCCGCCCTGCCCGCTCGGTGAGCTCAGGAGCAGCCGCAGCTCGCCGCGGTCCAGCGCCGCGAAGGTCGGCGCCGGATGCATCGCGACCTCGAAGCCCAGCTCGTCGCGGTAGAACGCGATTGCCGCGTCGACGTCGTCGACGATGTAGCGGACGCTGACGGTCATGGCCAAACTCGACTGGTGGTGATCGGATGGTGGAGCGGGGGGCGGGATTTTCGAACCCGCGACATTGTGCCTGGGAGGCAGGCGGCCCTCGCGAGGGGCCGCCAACCGGAGCGTGAACGATGCTTGCACGGTAGCGCTCGGTCCCGCGCAGGGTCAACGCACGACGTCTCCAGTCCGAAGCGGGCTGAATCCGTCAAGCCCGGAGGAGGTGCCGAACATGTTGGCGATCGTGGTGACAGACAGGGCCGCGGGCACGGCCGGGATGAAGCTGGTGGAGCGTCCCGAACCGCTGGCAGCGATCAACGACGTCATCGTCGAGGTTCACGGATCGGGCTTCGTCCCGACTGAGGTCGGTTGGTCTTCGACGTGGACCGATCGTGCCAACCGCGACCGAGCGCCGTCGATCCTCGGGCACGAGCTGGCCGGTGTGGTTACCACCCTCGGCTATGGCACGACGGGGCTGTCGCTGGGGCAGCGCGTGTTCGGAATCTCCGACTGGCATCGTGACGGCACCCTCGCCGAGTACGTGGCGATCGAGGCACGCAACCTCGCGCCGCTGCCGGGCGACGTCGACTTCACGGTCGGCGCGAGCCTGCCGATCTCGGGCCTCACCGCGTGGCAAGGCCTGTTCCAGCACGGCCATCTCCAGGCCGGGCAGAGCGTCCTCGCGCACGGCGCGGCGGGTGCAGTCGGGACGATGGTCACGCAGCTCGCGCGCGAGGCCGGCGCCCATGTCATCGGCACCGGACGCGCCGCCGACCGCCAGAAGGCGCTCGACTTCGGCGCGCACGAGTTCGTCGACCTCGACTACGACAGGCTCGAGGACGTCGGCGCAGTCGATCTGGTCTTCGACGTCATCGGCGGCGACATCCAGAAGCGGTCGGCACGCCTGATCCGATCCGGCGGAACGCTGGTGACGATCACCGGGCCGGCCGAGGCGCGTCCGGACGACGGTCGGGCGGTCGACTTCGTCGTCGAGTCCGATCGTGCCCAGCTCACCGAGATCGTCCAGCGCGTTCGTGACGGTCGACTACGCACGAACATCGGCATCGTCGCCACGCTCGCCGACGGCGTGGCGGCCCTCAACCCGACCCGGCGACACACGGGAAAGACGGTCATCCGCGTTCGTCCGTAAGGACACAGGGATAGCCAGGGTCCGGGAGGGGAGTGGAGCGGGAGACGGGATTCGAACCCGCGACATTCTGCTTGGGAAGAGCCTAAGTCAGGGCTAGGCCCAATCTGAGCGTGGAACGACACCCTGCCTGACAGGACAGGGGTGGAGCCAACCGGGCGACAACCTAAGTCGCACCGGAGGCAGACCGAGTGAACAGCCCCACCGTTG
>DASSHA010000197.1:0-17178 GCA_035693145.1 Candidatus Limnocylindrales bacterium | reverse complement strand
GACGTCGCCATGGCGCTGACCGGTCTCGGGCCGCTGCTGCGCAAGGAGCTGATCGAGGCCTGGCGGACGCTCCGGCTGCCGATCGTCGTGGTCGTCTTCCTCATCATCGGCTTCGGCTCGCCGGTCCTCGCGCGGTTCACGCCGGAGCTCGTCGGCGAGCTCGCCGGCAGCCAGCTCGCGATCCAGCTCCCGCCACCCACGGCGAGCGACGCGGTCGATCAGCTGCTCAAGAACCTGACGCAGTTCGGCACGCTCATCGCGATCCTGCTCGCGTCGGGAAGCGTGGCGTCCGAGAAGGACCAGGGGACGGCCGCACTGCTGCTCACCGGCCCGGCCGACCGTGCCGCCTTCCTCGTCGCGAAGGTCGTCGCCATCGGGGTGACGATGGCGGTCGCCGTAGCGGGCGCGACGGTCACCGCCTGGCTCTACACCGCGATCCTGTTCGAGCCGTTGCCGATCGGGTCGTTCGCGACGCTCGGGGGGCTCGTGTGGCTCGATCTCGCGGTCTTCCTCGCCCTCACGTTCCTCGGGTCGGCGCTCACTCGCTCGGCGCTCGCGGCGGCCGGGTTCGGGTTCGCCTTCCTGATCCTGCTCGGCGTTCTCGGCGTGCTGCCCACGATCGGGCCCACGCTGCCGACCGGGCTCGTCGCGACCGCCCGCAGCGTTGCCCTCGGGTCGTCGGGCGTGGACTGGCGGCCGGTCGCCTCGGCCGTCGTCGTCATCGTCGTCGCGATCATCCTCGCCGTCGGCGCGTTCGAACGCGAGGAGCTGTAGCGGCGACGCTCAGCCGGTGACGGCCCGGCGGCCGGGCAGCGGAACGACGAGGGCGAGGATCCCGGCCCCGATGAGCAGCCCGCCGACGATGAACGGAACGTCGAGCGTCTCGTGGAGGAGGAGCGCACCGAGCGCACCGCCGACGATCGGCTGGACGAAGAACGCGGCCGCGGATACGGCCGGCGGCGCGCTCGCGTAGCCGCGATACCAGAGCGACCAGGCGAGGGCCGTCGCACCGATCCCGAGATAGGCGACGGCCGCCAGCCCGGGCGCGTCGAGCGGCGGGATCGGCGTCCGGGCGAGCTCGACGGCCGCGAGCGGCACGAGCAGGACGATCGCGACCGTGCTCGACTGGAGGATCGCCCGGAATGCGCCGACCTCGGTCACGAGTGGCCGGCCCACGGAGCTGAACAGCGCCCAGGTCGCGGCCGAGGCGACGAGCAGCAGGTCACCGACGATCGCCTCCGGCGACGCCGCCACGGCCGCCGAGCTTCGGGCCGCGACGACCGCGACCCCGGCGAGGGCGAGCGCGACGCCAACCCAGGCAATCGACGGGACGCGCTCCCGCTCGAGCGTCACGCCGAAGAGCAGGACGAAGGCGGGCGTCGTGGTCGTCAGCAGCGCGCCCTCCGCTCCGCCGGTCAGGTCGGTCCCGACGAACTGGAGGACGAGGGTGAGCGCGACGACGGCGCCGGCAGCCACGACGCGTGGGGCGCTGGCCCGCCGGAACCCGAGCCTCAAGCGGAACGCGATCGCGAGCACCGCGACGCCCACCACGAGGCGGAGCAGCCCGAGCGTGAGCGGCGGGATCCGCGAGAACGTGCCGGCACTGACGACGTACATGCCACCCCACAGCGCGGCCGCGGCGAGCAGGTCGGCGACGGCCGCCGGAGAGGCCACCCGGGCGCTCACGGCACCCCGCGCGCCCTGAGTGCCTCGGCTTCGGCGGGGTCGTAGCCCAGCTCCGCGAGGATCTCGTCGCGCTGCTCCCCGGCGAGCGGCGGCGGACGTCGGAGCGTCGCCGGCGTCGCCTCGAACGTCGCGGCTGGCGCGACCTGGCGGATCTCGCCGAGAACAGCATGGCGCATCGACCGAACGGCGCCGAGCGCGTCGGCGGCCGGGCTCTCGAATGCCGCCGCGACGTCGTGGATGGCACCGACCGGGACGTCGGCCGCCCGCAGGCGGACGAGCCACTCGGCGGTGGATCGCGCGGCCAACCGGTCGGCCAGGATCGGGCGAAGCACACCTCGGTTCGCGACCCGCTCCCCGTTGGTCGCGAAGCGCGCGTCGCCGGCGAGCGCGGACAGCTCGACGGCCTCGCAGAACCGCCGCCACTGGCGCTCGCTGCCGACGGCGACGGCGACGTCGCCATCGGCGGTCGCGAAGGTCTCGTACGGGACGATGTTCGGATGGGCGTTGCCGAGTCGCTCGGGCGAATCGCCGCCGATCCAGGCGTTCTGCGCCTGGTTGACGAGCGCCGACAGCGTCGCACCGAGCAGAGACACGTCGATCCGCTGCCCGCCGCGGCGCGTACGTGTCCGTCCTACCAGCCCGGCGAGGATCGCGACGGCCGCGTGCAATCCGGTCACGACGTCGGCGATCGCGACGCCGACCTTCGTCGGTCGCCCGCCATCCCCGTCCGCGAACCCGGTGATCGACATGAGCCCCGATTCGGCCTGCACGACGAAGTCGTAGCCCGAGCGGTCTGCGTCCGGCCCGCTCGTCCCATAGCCCGTGATCGCGAGGTGGATGAGCTCCGGGTTCAACGTCCGCAGCCGCTCGTCGTCGAAGCCCAGCCGCGCGAGGCCGTCGGTTCGAGCGTTCTCGACGAGAACGTCGGCTCGGGCGAGGAGCCGGGCGAGGACGTCCTTCGCACCCGGGTCGTGGAGATCGAGCACGATCGAGCGCTTGTTGCGGTTGACCGAGAGGTAATACGCGGCCGTTCGGTTCGACCCTTCGCCCACCCACGGCGGTCCCCAGCGGCGGGTCGGATCCCCGTCGGGCGGCTCGACCTTGACGACGTCCGCCCCGAGGTCGCCGAGCAGCATCGTCGCGTACGGTCCGGCGAGGACCGTCGACAGGTCGGCGACGACGATGCCGGCGAGCGGACCGGACGGGGTGTCGGGCGGCATGGCCGCGAAATGGTAGGCCGAGGCAACCACGCGACGGTGGGACGGGCCGCGACGGACGGCGCGGCGGACGGCGACTACGATCATCTCATGTCCGACGACCGCCTGACCCTGATGTCCGTCCACGCGCACCCCGACGACGAGACGATCTCGGCCGGTGGGTTGATGGCCAGGAACGTGCTCGCCGGCCGGCGCGTCGTCCTCGTGACCTGCACCCGCGGTGAGCTCGGCGAGATCGTGGTCCCGGAGATGGACACGGCCGAGAACCACCGGCGCCTCGGCGAGATCCGCGCGGCCGAGCTCGAGTCGGCGATGGCCGAGCTCGGCGTCACCGAATGGGAGAACCTCGGCTACCGGGACTCCGACATGATGGGCCGCGTCGGGAACGCCGACGCCCGCTCGTTCTGGCGGGCGAACCTCGACGAAGCCGCCGGTCGCCTCGTCTGGCTTGTCCGGACGTACCGCCCGCACGTCATGACGACGTACAACGACTTCGGCGGGTACGGCCACCCGGACCACATCCGGACCCATGACGTCGCGGTCCGGGCGTTCGACCGCGCCGGCGACCCGAGCTGGTACCCCGAGCAGCTGGCCCCGGAACACGGTGGCAGCGGGCCGTCGGTCGTCGACGGCGGGCTCGCGCCGTGGACCCCGCTCAAGCTCTACGAGACGGCGATCCCCGAATCGACCCGCCGCGCGATGCAGGCACGGATGGAGGCCGCGGGCGAATCGTGGTGGGCGCCTCCGGAGGGTGCCTCGCCCGAGGAGCTCGCGGAGTTCGAGGCCCGGATGTCACGGATGCTCATCCCCGACGCGTCGATCACGACCTGGATCGACGTCTCGGGCGAGCCGCTCGAGCGGAAATGGGCGGCGCTCAACCGGCATGTCAGCCAGATGAGCCCGGCCGCGCCGTTCCTCCGCTTCGGCCTCGAAGGCTGGCGCGAGTACTGGGCGACCGAGGCCTACGTCCTGCGCGACTCGCGCGTCCCGGCGAGCCCGCCCGAGGACGACGTCTTCGCCGGCGTCGAGGTCGCCACGCCCGCCTGACCGCTCACCAGGGCAGGAGCCCCTTCGAGGCGGCGAACACCTGCCCCATGACGACCCGACCGTCGCCGGCCGGATCGAGGAAGTTCGGCTGAGCGCCGTCGAGGATGAGGTGCGGGTGCATCGCGATCTGGACGAGCTGCGCGCCCCGAAAGGTGAGCTCGAGGGTCAGGCCTTCGGACGTCGGCTCCGACCAGGTCTGGTCGAACACGAAGTTGCCGAGGGCGTACCAGATCGGCTTGCCCTTGTAGACCTCCATCGCGCCTGCCCAATGGGCGTGGTTGCCGATGACCATGTCGGCGCCGGCGTCGATCGCCGCCTTGGCCAGCGTGCGCTGTGCGCCGAAGGGCGTCGCGTCGTACTCGGTGCCCCAGTGCGGGTAGACGATGACGACCTTCGCGCCCGCACGCCGGGCGGCCGCGATGTCGGCCTTGAGTGCCGCGGCCGACAGCCGTGCGCTGCCGGGCTTCGACGCGCCGGCCGTGTAGCCCTTGGCGATCGAGTCGTATCCGAGCAGCGCGATCGTCGACCCCGCCGCGTGCAGGAGCGCGGGCGTGTGTGCCTCCGCCGCGTTCGCGCCGGCCCCGGCGGCCGCGATCCCGTCCTTCGCGAGGTTGCGTCGCGTCTGGATCACGCCCAGCCGCCCGGCGTCACCAATGTGGTTGTTGGCGATCGACACGGCATCGATGCCGGCGTGGGCGAGCCCCGCGATCAGCGCGGGATCGGCGGAGAACGTCGTCCCCTGAGTGTGGTAGCGGAACGCATCCGGCGCCGGGTTCTCGAAGTTGGCAACCGCGAGGTCAGCCGTGGTGAGCAGGTGGCGCATCGCACCCGCGTTTCCGGTCCGCTTCGTGTACGGCAGGTCCCAGCCGAGCGGCGAGCAGTCCTTGCAATGGCCCGTGATCTCGACCGTGCCGCCCGCGAACGGGAAGTCGACGCCCTTGCCCTGGACCTTGACGGCCTTCGCCACGCCGCGATCGAGGAGGATGTCGCCGCCCGCGACGAGCGTCCACGTCGTCGCTGGGTCGAACGGCGTGCCGCCGCCCGGGTTCTGCGGCAGTCGTGCGGTGAGGGGCCAATCGCCCGCGACCCTGACGCGATCCACGCCGAACAGGGCTCGGTCACCCCAGGCAAGGGCGCGCACGTTCGGCCCGACCTCATCCGCGCGAACGAACGCCAGCCGGTCCTTGTGTGCCGACAGGTCCCGCCCGAGCGCGCCCACGTCCGCAGCGAGGACGAGGTGCGCGGCCGCGCTCGACGGCTCGACCCTGAGCGCGGCGACGATGGCCGGGGCTTCGGCCTCGACGAGCTCGAGCGCGCCGTAGCGGCTGCTCGTCCCGGCGGCGACACGCGTCACCTCGGCCGCTGACGTGGTCGCCCAGGGGTTGCGGAATGCCGTGACGGGCACGATCGGCACGTCGGCCGGTGGCCCGGACGCGGGCGGCGAGGGGGTCGCGGACGTTGCGGACGGGACCGGCCCCGTCGAGGGCGACCGCGAGGGGGCTGAGGAGCCCGTCCCGCCGGTCGCACCGGTCGCGCCGGGGAGCGGGCCGACCGCGACGCCGCTGGGGTGGGGAGATCTCGTCGGCGGACCGGCTCCGAGGCCCAGCTGGACGACGAGCCCCGCGACGACGAGCGCCGCGACGGCGAGCAACGCGACGATCCGTCTCACGGGCGAGCATTGTCGCAGAGCGGCGGGCCGCAGCCGACCGGCCAGCTATGGCGGACCGGCTGGGCATAGCGGACCGGCTGGGCATAGCGGACCGGCTGGGCATGGCGGACCGGCCGGCCGCGGCGGGACGGACCACATCGTGCGGCTCGACCACAATTCGCGAACGAGGATGCACGACCCGACCGGCGCCGCCCGGGATTTGGGCGCGACCGACGCGCGTTCGTCGTCGCGCTGTGTTTTCGCCGCCATCATCGCTGGACCCTGGACAGGGAGACGCCCCGTCCGGGCGGGAATGGACGGGGCGTCGGGGAAAAGCGAGAGCGACGACGGATGATGGCGGACCCGACCGGATTCGAACCGGCGATCTCCAGCGTGACAGGCTGGCATGTTGGGCCGCTACACCACGGGTCCGCAGCCGAACGGGGAGAATAGCAGAGGGTCCCGTCGCGCAACCCTTCGGCCGCGACGACGCGGAGCGGCCACGACGCGGACGCCGGCGCGCCGCGACGCGGACGCCGCCGCGCCGTGGGCGGGCGCGGAGCCGCGCGACGCCGAACGACACCACGGAGGCACCCGCTAGGCGGCGGGCCGGCGGCGGCCTCGACCGAAGGTCCGCGCTAGACTCGCCAGCCCATGGCGCTGATCGACCTTCGTTCCGACACGGTCACGCAGCCGACGCCCGCGATGCGGCGCGCGATGTACGAGGCCGAGGTCGGCGACGACGTCTTCGGCGACGATCCCACCGTCAACGCTCTCGAGGAACGGTCGGCCGAGCTGCTCGGCAAGGAGGCCGGGCTGTTCGTCGCGAGCGGCTCCATGGGCAATCTCGTCAGCCTCGTCGCGCACCTCCAGCGCGGATCCGAGCTGATCGCCGGGCGCCAGACGCACACGGTGATGGACGAGCAGGCCGGCCACGCGGTCGTCGTCGGCGCGAGCGTCCGCAGCCTGAGCGAAGGGCCGGACGGGACGATCGACCCGGCCGACGTGGCGGAGGCGTTCCGCGATCCCGGTGACCCGCACGAGCCGATCAGTGGCCTCGTCGCGCTCGAGAACACGCATGCCCACTCGATGGGTCAGCCGCTGACGCCGGCTTACGAGGCGCGGATCGCGGCGATCGCGCACGAGCGCGGCGTCCCGCTCCACCTCGACGGGGCGCGCTTCTTCAACGCGGTCGTGGCCCTCGGGGTCAGCCCGCGAGAGCTCGCCGCGCCGGCCGATTCGGTCAGCTTCTGCCTGAGCAAGGGCCTGTCGTGCCCGGTCGGCTCGGTCGTCGTCGGCAGCCGCGACTTCATCTGGCGCGCCCGCCGCGCCCGCAAGCTCGTCGGCGGCGGAATGCGCCAGGCCGGCATCCTCGCCGCGGCCGGGCTCGTCGCCCTTCGCGACGGTGAGGCCGGGATGACCGAGCGACTGGCCGAGGACCATGCGAACGCCCGCCGGCTGGCCGAGGGGCTGGCCGCGCTGCCGGGCATCGAATCGGCCGGCGACATCGCCCAGCCACAGGCCGGACCGCTCGACCCGACGCGGGTCCGAACGAACTTCGTCGTCTTCCGCGTCGCCGCCGACCGGGCGGCGTTCCTGGCCGGCCTTCGTGCGCGGGGCGTGCTGATGGTGGAATATCCGCACGGGCAGGTGCGCGCCGTCACCCACTACGGCGTCAGTTCGGACGACGTCGACGCCGCGGTCCGCGCGAGCCGCGAGACGCTCGACGAGGCACGAGCCCCCCAGTCGCACGCGACGGCGGTCGCCGGGCGCTGAGCGACCCGGCTCGGGTCGCGGGCGCGAGGCGGCCGTCGGGGCGGCGAGCGGCAGGGATGGCCTCGATGGAGGAACGAGTGATCGACGAATCGCGCCCCAGCCAGCTCACGCGACCTGCGCCCGATCCCGTGCCGGGACCGCTCGACGCCCGCTTCTACGACCTCGTCGAGGAGCGCTTTCGGCGAATCGTTCGCGACCACCCCCTCATCGGCACGTACCTCGGCCTCCACGAGCGCGACTCGGATCTCGGCGACGGCAGCCGCGATGCCGTCCTCGACGAGCTCCAACAGGAGCATGCGCACCTCTCGGCGATCGAGGCGCTGGACCCGGCGGCCCTGTCGCCGAGCGCGCGCTTCGAGCGCGACCTCGAGCTCCACAATGTCCGGCGATCGATCTTCGGCGACGAGGTCATCCGGACGTGGGAGCGGCGGTCGACGGCGCTCGACACGGTGGGCGACGCCCTGTTCCTCGTCTTCGCGCGCGACTTCGCGCCATTGAACGAGCGGCTCGAAACGCTCGCCGGGCGGCTCGAGGCGGTGCCCGCGTTCCTCGACGAGAACCGCAGCCGTGCCGTCGGGCCGCAGGTTCGGCTGTGGCAGTCGATCGAGCTCGACACGTCGCGAGACCTCGTCCCGTTCGTCGACGAGATCACGGCGGCCGGCTCGGCCGCGAGCCTGGCGGAGGTCGCCCAGCGCCGCCTCGAGCGTGCCGGCGACCGGGCGAAGGCCGCGTTCGTCGACTACGGGTCATGGCTGGAGGAGACGCTCGGCAGCGGGACCGACGAGTGGGCGCTTGGCGCCGAGCGCTACGACGAGCTCGTGTCGCTTCGGGCGTTCGACGGGCTCGACGCCGACGCGATCCTCGAGATCGGCCACGAGCAGCTGGGCGAGCAGCACGCCGCCCGTACCAGGGCCGCGAAGGAGATCGACCCCGACGCCGACGAGGCGACCGTCATCGACCGCCTCAAGTCGGATCACCCGGCGACGTTCGAGGAGGCGCTCGAGGCCTACCGCGACGCGATGCTGCGCTCGCGCCAGCACCTCATCGACCATCGCATCGTGACCGTTCCGGACGACGAGCGGATCGAGGTCGTGCCGACGCCCGAGTACCTCCGCAATGTCATCCCGTTTGCCGCCTACTTCGATCCGCCGAAGTTCGACCGCGCACCCACCGGGCTGTACATCGTCACGCCGTCGGTGAGGCACGACCCCGACGCCATGCGCGAGCACAACCGAAGCTCGATCAGCAACACCAGCATCCACGAGGCCTATCCCGGTCACCACCTCCAGCTATCGGTGGCGGCGAAGCATCCGTCGCTCACGCGGCTCATGGCCGACGCACCCGAGTTCACCGAGGGCTGGGGCATGTACTCCGAGCAGCTGATGCGCGAGCAGGGCTTCGACGACGCCCCGAACTTCCGGTTGAACATGCACACGGACGCCATCTGGCGGGCCTGCCGGATCATCCTCGACGTCCGGATGCACCGCGGCGAGCTCAGCGTCGACGAAGCCACGAGGTTCCTCGTCGAGCAGACGAGCTTCCAGGAGTCGAACGCCCGGGCCGAGGTTGTCCGCTACACCTACACCCCGACCTACCAGCTGAGCTACCTGCTCGGCAAGGTCCTCCTGCTCCAGCTCCGCTCCGACGAGCAGCGACGGCTCGGAGGCCGCTTCGACCTGCGCGAGTTCCACGACACGCTGCTCCGCAACGGGAGCCTGCCGGTGAGCTTCCACCGGCGATTGCTGGCCGAGGCCGCAGCGGCGCCGGCGGAGCAGCCCGGGCCTGGCTCGAGCGCCGTGCGCCGGGCGGCGTCGCCATCGTGACGTCGTGCAGGTGATCCCCGCGATCGACGTCGAGGGTGGCCGCTCGCGCCTCGTCTACTGGCCCGGAGCCTCGGCCGGCGTCGGGGCGCCGACGGACCGTCCGGAGGTCATCGCGTCACGCTTCGCCGAGCGCGGCGCGCGCGCCGTCCACCTCGTCGACTTCGACGGCGCGCGAGCGGCCCGGCCGGGCAACCTCGAGACCGTCGCCCGGGTTGCCGCGGCGGTCGCGATCCCGCTCCAGCTCGCCGGCGGGCTCGAGGACGCCGATGCGATCCGCCTAGCATTCGCGGCCGGAGCGACGCGAGTCGTCGTCTCGGTCGCGCTCGCCGACCGACCCGACGATCTCGCTGCGTGCGTGACCGCGGCCGGCGACTGGCTCGCCGTAGGGCTCGACGCGCGTCCCGACCGCCTCGCCGCGTTTCCATGGCGCCGGCCCACCGCGCCGACGCTCGATTCGCTGCTCGACGAGCTGCTCGCCGCGGGCGTCACCCGCTTCGTGCTGGGGCACGGCCCCGCTGCGCCGGATCTCGCGCTGCTCGAACGGCTCTCGCGGACGCTCCATGCCGACCTGCTCGTTGCCGGTGGCGTCCACAGCGTCGACGATGTCCGTCACCTGCGCGCTGCCGGAGTCAGCGCGGCGATCGTCGGCGAACCGCTGCTGAGCGGCGCGCTCGACTACGAGGCGGCACTCGAGGCAGCGGCATGACCGGGCGCCAGGTCCTGGCGATCGGCCGGACGGCCGTGGCGCTTGCCGCGTCACTCGTCATCGCCGGCTGCGCCGGAGCCTCGGCGGCGCCTTCCAACGGTGGAGCTGGTGCGCCGGCCGGCTGCCCGACGAGCCAGCCGGCGCCGCTCTCCGCCGGCCAGACTCGCAGCGTCACGGTGCACACCGCCCAGGGCACGATCGTCATTCGCGTCGAGGCCAGCCTGAGCCCGGTCGCGGCCGGCAACTTCGTGGCGCTCGCCTCGTGCGGTTACTACGACGGCGTCGTCTTCCATCGGGTCGTGCCGGGCTTCGTCATCCAGGGCGGCGACGGGCAGTTCGGGAGAGCCGACCGGCTGGGCGCGCACGTCGGTGCGGGCGGGCCTGGCTATACGATCGCGGACGAGCCGGTGACGGCGACGTACGGACGCGGCGTCGTGGCGATGGCCCGATCCTCGCAGCCGCACTCGGAGGGGAGCCAGTTCTTCATCGTGCTCTCGGATGAGGCGAGGGAATCGCTCGAGAGCGCGAACACGTATGCGATCTTCGGCCACGTGACGAGCGGCATGGAGGTCGCCGATGCGATCGCCGCAGCGGCGGATGCCGAGATTCCAAGTCATCCCGTCGCGATGGACGCCGTGACCGTCGCGAACCCGTAGGAGGCCCCCGATGCCGAGCGCGACCATTCACACCGACAAGGGCGACATCGACGTCCAGGTCTTCGCCGACGACGCCCCGAAGGCCGCCAACAACTTCCTCGATCTCGCCCGGAAGGGCTTCTATGACGGCGTCATCTTCCACCGGGTCGTGCCGGGCTTCGTGATCCAGGGCGGCGACCCGACGGGAACGGGTCGCGGCGGCCCGGGCTATCAGTTCGAGGACGAGCCGTTCAAGGGCGACTACGACCGCGGCACGCTTGCCATGGCGAACGCAGGCCCGAACACCAACGGGAGCCAGTTCTTCATCTGCCTCGCCGACCTCGGTGGCCGGCTGCCGAAGAGCTACACGATCTTCGGTCGCGTCACGAAGGGGATGGACGTGGTCGATGCGATCGCCTCGGGCACGATCGGCGCGAACGACCGACCGGCCGAACCGGTCGCGATGTCGTCGGTCGAGGTCCACGAGCCGCCAGCCTGACTCCGGGCGCCGGCCACCCGGCGTGATGACCGTTACGCCCGTGTAACGGTCGAAGGGTCCGCTCGTGCTGCGAGTCGTTTGCATCCGCAACGAACATTAAGGAATACAAACCGCGGCGCTCGGGATTGGCCTTGGCGCGCTGAAAGGCGTCCGATAGACTTTGCAGGCTGCAAGTCAGCCAAGCTGCCCCAGCACCAGGGTCATGGGTAGGTTGGGTCAGGGTAGTCGGTGCAGCCGACGTGATAGATGCCCTTGGCGCGTGGCAGAAGGGTTCCGCCCTCGGGCGGGGCAACTTCACCGGGACAGCAACGAAGCGGCTCCTCCTCACGGGGGAGCCGCTTCGAACGTTTCCGGGACCCGTGCCACCCTCGGCCGCCGCCCGCCTCCGGCATCATTGATCGCGTGACAGAGGGTTCCCGTTTTGGCTCGGACGTGCTCGTCGAGCGTCTCTCGAGCCTCGGCGTCGAGCACATTGCGCTCAACCCCGGCGCGTCGATCCGGGGCCTCCACGATTCACTCGTCAACCCCACGGGGCGAGCCCCGGAGCTGATCCTCGCGCTCCACGAGGAGATCGCGGTCGCGATCGCGCACGGCTACGCCAAGGCCGGCGGCGGGACGATGGCCGTCGCCGTGCACGACACCGTCGGCCTCCTGCACGCGAGCATGGCGCTGTTCAACGCGTGGGCCGACCGCTCGCCGATCCTCGCCTTCGTCGGCACGGGCCCGCTCGACGCCGCCCACCGGCGGCCGTGGATCGACTGGATCCACACCGTCACCGACCAGGCCGCGCTCGTTCGCGACTTCACCGTCTGGAACGACCAGCCGACGAGCGTCGCGGCCCTTCTCGCGAGCACGGATCGGGCGTGGAGCACGATCCATCGCGAGCCCGTCGGACCCGGCCTGATCGCGCTCGACGTCGACGTCCAGGAAGCGGCGGTCGAGCCGGGAGCGTTCGAGGCCGAGCTCACCGCGGCCGCCGTTCGGGCGAGCCGAATCGCGCCCGATCCGGCCGTCGTCGAGGCCATCGTCGGCGATCTTCGGGCATCGCGCGCGCCCGTCTTCATCACCGATCGACCCCTCGGCACGGCCGCGTCGGCGCTGCTCGTCGAGCTGGCGAGCCGGGTCGGTGCGGGCCTGCTCGAGCTCGGCGGAGGTGTCTCGTTCCCCGTCGGCCATCCCCTCGACGTGACCGAAGGGGCCGACGCCGCGATTGGCGCCGCCGACCACCTCCTGTTCGTCGAGGTCCGCGACCCGACATGGGCGCTCGGGACGGTCGACCTCGAGAGCCGCCGAGTGGAGACCGGCTGGCGCCGGACGCCGGTCGCGAGCATCGGGCTCGCGGGCGCCCTCGACAAGACGTGGATGGTCACCGAATCCGCCGGGCCGGCGAGGGTCGACCTGACGAGCGATCCCGAGCTCGCGCTCGCGGCGCTGCTCGAGACGTGGGGAGACGACCGCCGCCCGCTCGATCGAGCCCTGGCGGAGGCAGCGGCGACGCCGCCGCCCGCGCTTCCGGCTTCGACGTCGGATGCACGAGGCATCCATCGCGGCCACGTCGGCCGGGCCCTCGCCGCGGCGCTCGGAGGCAGCGAGTGGACGATCGCGAACGGCCTCCTCGGGACCTGGGCTCGGCGGACGCTCCGGTTCCAGCGGCCGGACCAGTTCCTCGGCCGCTCGTTTGCCGGCGGGCTCGGGTACGGCGCGGGCGCGTCGATCGGCGCGGCACTCGCGCTCCGCGGCAGCGGCCGCGTCGTCGTCGACCTCCAGGGTGACGGCGACTTCCTCTACACGCCCCAGGCGCTCTGGACCGCGGCCCACCACGACATCCCGCTGCTCGTGCTCATCGACTCGAACCGGAGCTACTTCCAGGACGAGCGCCACCAGCGCGCGGTCGCGCGCCACCGAGGCCGGCCGCCGGAGCGGGTGGGCATGGGCATCACGATCGACGATCCTCCGGTCGACCACGCCTCGCTCGCGCGGTCGCTCGGCATCGCCGCCGAGGGCCCGATCGAGGATTACGGGGAGCTGGAGACCGCGCTCGGCCGGGCTGTCGCCCGTGTTCGATCGGGCGAGCCCGTCCTCCTCGACGTCCGCACGACGCCAGCCTGAGAAGGCGGCTCAGCGAGCCGCACCTCAACGACGCCGGGCGTCAACGAAGGCGGACGTTCACCGCCTTGACCCGCGTCATCGACAGGACCTCCTCGAGCCCGTGCTCGAGGCCGACGCCCGAATCGCCCCAGCCGCCGAACGGGACGGCCGGGAAGCGCGTCTCGACGTCGTTGATCCAGACGTAGCCGGTGTCGATCGCGTTCGCGACCCGGAACGCCCGGTCGATGTCCTGCGTCCAGACGGCCGCCGTCAGCCCGAACGGGCCGGCATCGGCGAGGGCAACCGCCTCGTCCTCGTTCGTGAACGTCTGCGCGGCGAGCACGGGACCGAAGACCTCGACGTCGGCGAGCTCGCTGCCGGGGGCGACGCGGTCGACGATCGTCGGCTCGAGGAATGCGCCGGGGGCGAGCTCACCTTCATCGATCGCGCGGCCACCGGTCAGAACGCGTGCGCCGGCGGAGACCGCCCGGTCGACCATGTCGACGCTCCGTGCCCGCGCGGCCTTCGTGATCATCGCGCCCATCTCGGTCGCCGGATCGGTCGGCATGCCGACGCGGATCTTGCGGGCCAGCGCGACGGCGCGCTCGAGGACATCGTCGGCGATCGACTCGTGGATGACGAGCCGGCTCGTCGAGCCGCAGCTCTGGCCCTGGACACGCGTGTAGTTCATGCCGCGGACGATCGCCTTGGCGACCTCGTCCCGGTCCACGTCGGGGAAGACGACGATCGGGTTCTTTCCGCCGAGCTCGAAGGTCATCGTCTTCATTCGGCCGCTCTCGGCGGCCGCTGCCTGGATCTTCAGCGCGGTCGGCGTGCTCCCGGTAAACGTGATCCGCTGGATCGACGGGTGCCGAACGAGCGCCGAGCCGGTTGCCGGTCCACCGACGACGACGTTCACGACGCCGTCGGGCACGACGCCCGCACTGAGCTCCGCGACGACGAGCGACGTGAGCGGCGCGAGCTCGGACGGCTTGACGATCACGCAGTTCCCGGCGACGAGCGCGGTCGCGATGCGCTGCGCCGTGAACATGGCGGGATGATTGAACGTGACCATCCGGGCGACCACGCCCCACGGCTCACGCGACGTGTAGTGGAGGCCCGGCAGCGGGAACGTGTCGCCCTTCATCTCCAGCGCCAGACCCGCAGCCTCGTGCATGTTCCGGACGCCCTTCGCGATGTCGGCGCGCATCGCGACCAGGGGATTGCCGGTATCGAGCGCGTCCAGCTGGGCGATCTCCTCGGCCTTCTCACCGATTCGGCGGGCGAGCTCGTCGACGATCGCCGCGCGCTCGCGTGCCGGCGTCCTCCGCCAGGCGCCGAACGCGCCCTCCGCCGCCGTAACCGCGCGTGCCACGCCGGCCTCGCCGGCGTCCGCGATACGCGCGATGACCCGCCACGTCGCGGGATCCCGGACCTCGATGGGGTCGCCTTCGGGCTCCTCGAAGCGTCCGCCGACGAACGAGGCGTGCGTCTTCGGCTCGCCGCCGACCGCGGCTGGGACCTGCTCTGCAATCGTCATCGGTCTCTCCCGCGGGTGCGTGATGGGTTCGGGCGGAGGTCCCGCCAGTGTATGCATTGAGGCCCGGAATGAACACAACCGGCAGACGGGCGGCGGGAGCCGGCACAATGCGAGCGTGACGACCGCCGACCGCTCGGCCATCCGCGTCGAGGCCCTGAGGAAGCACTACGGGTCGCTCCAGGCGGTCCGCGGGATCGACCTCGACGTCCGGCACGGCGAGGTCTTCGGCTTCGTCGGACCGAACGGCGCCGGGAAGAGCACGACGATCCGCTGCCTGCTCGACCTCATCCGACCGACGAGCGGCCGGATCGAGGTGCTCGGGCTGGATCCTCGCGCCCAGGGCGTCGAGATGCGGAGCCGGATCGCCTACGTGCCGGGCGAGCTGCGGCTGCCCGAGCGGATGACGTCGCGCCAGCTGGTGGCGTCGATCGCGCGCCTCCGGGGCGGCCTCGACGACCGGCGCCGCGACGATGTCGTCGAGCGCCTCGGCATCGACCTGGATCGGCGGATGCGCGACCTCTCGACCGGGAACCGGCGGAAGGTCGCCCTCCTCCTCGCGTTCGCGGCGCGTGCCGAGCTCCTCATCCTCGACGAGCCGACGAGTGGCCTCGACCCGCTCATGCAGCACGAGTTCATCGGGCTCGTCCGCGAGGCGCGGGCCGCGGGGACGACGGTCTTTCTCTCGTCGCACGTCCTGAGCGAGGTGCAGCGCGCTGCCGATCGCGTCGCGGTGCTCAAGGACGGCCGGGTCGTCGTCGAGGGCACGGTCGACGAGCTGCGCGGGCGTGCCCGCCAGCGGGTCGAGGCGTGGTTCGTCGGCGAGGCACCGGCGGACGAGATTCGGGCCGTGCCCGGCATCGTCGATCCGCTGATCGACGGGCGTCGCCTCGCCGCGACGCTGTCCGGCTCACCCGCGCCACTCCTCGCGATCCTCGCACGCCATCCCGTCGCGAGCCTCGTGCTCGAGGAACCGGACCTCGAGGATGCCTTCCTCGGCCTCTACGCGGAGGCGCCGTGAGCCGCGTCGTCGAGCTGGTTGCCGGACCGCTGCGCCACCTCCGCCGGTCGACGCTGGGCTGGGGGATCGGGCTCGCCGCGCTCGTCGGCCTGACGGTCGCGTTCTGGCCGGCCTTCCGGGATTCGTCGGGCATCAGCCAGGCGATCGATTCGTTGCCGTCCGGGCTCGTGGAGGCGTTCGGGCTGGAGGACTTCGGGACGCCGGCCGGGTTCCTCCGCGGCAACCTCTACGAGTTCATCGTCCCGCTCCTGCTCGCGATCGCCGCGATCGCCGCCGCGAACGGGCTGACGGCGGCCGAAGAGGACTCGGGGCGGCTCGAGATCTACCTCGCCCAGCCGGTCTCACGGGGCGCGCTGTTCCTGGGCCGCGCGCTCGCCGTCGCGGCGTGGGTGGCGGTGATCACGATCCTGATCCTCGCCGTCCAGCTGGCGAGCGACTCGATCGTCGGACTCGCGATCGACACCGGCCTCGTCGTCGCGACGGTCGTCCTGTGCGGGCTCCTGGCGCTCGCGCACGGCGCGCTCGCGCTCGCCGTCGCCGGCTGGTCCGCGCGCCCGGCGCTCGTCCTGTCGATCGGCGTCGCGGTCGTCGTCGCCGGCTACCTCGTCGCGGCGCTCTTCCCGCTCAGCGACGTCCTCGAGCCGCTCCAGGCGCTCTCGCCGTGGGAGTGGGCGCTCGGCGGCGATCCGCTCGTGAACGCCGCCGAGCCGTGGCGCTACGTCAGCCTGGTCGTGCCGACGGTCGCGCTGACGATTTTCGGGCTGGTCGGGTTCACGCGGCGCGACGTCCGCGCCGCCTGAGGTCGTCCGACGATTGTCCGTCAGCTGCGTCGTGTGGCGAGGACCTCGAGGTACTCGGCTGGAATTGCGGGCGAGGGCCCGACGGCGCGGTCATGCGTCGCCGCAAGCTGCGCGAGATCCCGGTGCAATGCCGCTCGCCCTGCGTCGTCGAGCTTCGCGAACGCCGTGTGGACCGGCCCGTAGTTCGTCCGGAAGAAGTCGACGAAGTCGTCCGCCGAGCGGAACCGGAACACGAACGTTCGGGGGCGTACGAGCAGCTCCGAGACGCCGTCGCCGAGCAGCTCCTCGAGATGGGGCTCCGTGCCCCACTCGGAGGGCGACCGGAGACCCGCCGGCGGCGGGACGTGACGACCGACGGTTCGGAGCATCTCGCCGACGAAGCCCGAGGGCGTCCAGTTCGCGAGGGCGATCGTCCCGCCCGGTCGAGTCACGCGCAGCATCTCGGACGCGGCGCGGGCGTGGTCGGGCGTGAACATCACGCCGACGACGGAGATCGTCGCGTCGAATGACGCGTCCGCGAACGGCAGCGCCTCGGCGTCGCCCTCGACGAGCTCGATCTCGAACCCCTCGGCGGCTGCCCGCGCGCGCGCCCGGGCGAGCAGGGCCCGGACGTAGTCGAGGCCCGTCACGACCGCTCCGGCGCGGGCGGCCGCGATCGCGGCGTTGCCGCTTCCGGTCGCGACATCGAGAACGCG
>DASSHA010000196.1:0-11710 GCA_035693145.1 Candidatus Limnocylindrales bacterium | reverse complement strand
GGCGACGGCCTTATCCTCCAGATGCCGGTCCCGGACCGACCGCTCGAAAGCGAGTGGCCGGAAACGATGGAGGAGATGCGCGCCTGCCGGCGCGAGGCCGGGCTGCCCGGCGACGTCGGCTTCGAGGCGCGGCTGACGCTTGACCTCGAACGGTCACCCGACGACTGGCGGGAGACGGTGCGCCAGTGGCAAGAACTCGGGGCGAGTCACATCGGGGTGCGCACGATCCGGCTCGGGATCTACGGCGTCGACGACCATCTGGCGCGCTTCGCGCTCGCAAGCGACGCTCTCGCCGAGTTCATGACGTGACAGCTGACTCCATATATTTTATAGTCGTTCCACATTTCGTCAACCGCGGCGACATGCCCGCGGCAGTGGAAGGAGCCCGATGGAATTCTCGATGATCTTCGAAGCGCAGATCGCGGGCCCGACGCCGGAGTCCGAACGGCAGCTGATGCACGACTGCGTGGAGCAGGCCGTGCTCGCGGAGGAGATGGGCTTCGACCGTGTGTGGGCCGTCGAGCACCACACCCTGCACCAGTACGCGCACATGAGCGCACCGGAGATCTTCCTCACGTATGTCGCAGCGAAGACGTCCCGCATCCGGATCGCACACGGCGTCATCTGCCTGCCGTTCAAGTACAACCACCCGATCCGGGTCGCCGAGCGCACCGCGATGCTCGACATCCTCTCGAACGGCCGCCTCGACGTGGGGTTTGGTAAGGGTTCGACCGACCAGGAGCTGGACGCGTTCGGCGTCGACAAGGACCGGGCGTACGACGAGGTGCTGACGTCGCTGTCGATCATCCCGAAGATGTGGCAAGAAGAGACATTCGAGTTGGAGAGCGAGCTGCTGACGATTCCGTCTCGGCGCATCCTCCCGAAGCCGGTGCAGGATCCGCATCCGCCCATGTTCCTCGCGTGCACGCGCTCCGAGATGTTCGAGTACGCAGGCGCGCACGGCCTCGGCGCCCTAGCGCTCGGCTTCGCCGGCCCGGACGACGTGGCGACGAAGAACAAGCTCTACCGCAACGCGATCGCGAGCCGGAACGAGGACGACGTCGTCGGTGCGTTCGCCAACGACAAGCTCGTCGCGCTCTGTCCGGCGATCGTGCTCGAGGATCGCGACGAGGCGCAGCACATCGGCTTCCGTGGCCAGCGGTTCTTCGTCGAGGCGATCGCGCAGTGGAAGGGCGGCCCTCCACCCAACCCTGACACCTACGACGTCGACAACGAGGCCGCGCTGCTCGCGATGCAGGAAGCGACGCTGAAGGCAAAGTTCGGCTCCGAGGACATCAAGTCGATCTCGATCGACGAAATCCGCACGTCGGGCCTGCAGCGGTACAACATCAACCAGGCCTACGGGAACCCAGACGACGCCATCGCCTACATCGAGCGGTTGATCGAGGCGGGCGCCGACGAGATCATGTTCATCATGCAGATGGGAACCGTGCCGCAGGGTGCGATTCTCGAGTCGATCCGGCAGATCGGACAGCACGTCATCCCGCACTTCGCCGGCAAGCACGCAGCGGTCGCCTGATCCGCGCGCATGCGGATCGTCATCGAGAAGGGCGTCGCCGTCCCGATGCGCGACGGCGTCGAGCTCGTCGCCGACGTGTACCTCCCGGAGGGCCGCGGGCCGTTTCCTGCGCTGCTCCACCGAGTCCCGTACAGCCGCGAGGCGCCGCGCATCGTCAACTTCTCGCTCGACGCGCACCGCTCCGTCCAAGCCGGCTACGCAGTCGTCGTGCAGGACGTCCGCGGCCGTTTCGCGTCGGGAGGCTCGTTCACGCCGTTCCTCGACGATGCGTCCGACGGCGCCGACACGATCGCCTGGATCCTCACGCAGCCCTGGTCGTCGGGTCGCGTCGGGATGGCGGGCGGCTCGTATGCCGGCGCGACGCAATGGGCTGCAGCACGCGAGCGGCCGCCGGCGCTCACCGCGATCGCGCCCTTCGTTGCGACGAACGACGCCTATGACGGCTGGATCTACCGCCACGGCGTGTTCGAGCTCGGCTTCAACCTGATGTGGTCGCTACGCAACATCGCGCCGGCGAATGCGGTGCGCGAGGGCGCCGACCTCGGACCGCTGATCGAGGCGGGCGACGCGATCGACGAGCTGTACGAGCACCTGCCGCTGACTCGACAGCCGTCGCTCGACGGCGTCACGCCGTACTACGGCGACTGGCTGCGCGAACCGCTGCCGAACGGACGCTGGGGCGCGTTGCGCGCTGCGGCAGACGCCGACGTCGACGCGAACGTGCTCTCGATCGGCGGCTGGTACGACGTCTTCCAGCTCGGCTCGCTCGCCGGCTACACATCGAGACGCGGCGGCGTACGGCGCCTGGTCATGGGCCCGTGGGCGCACGGCGTCTTCGGCGGCGCCTACTCCGGTCGCAGCTTCGGCATCGCCGCCGACACGGCGACCGTCAACCTCACTGCACTCCATCTTCGCTGGTACGACCGCTGGGTCAAGGGCGAGGAGAACGGCGCAGAGCACGACGCTCCGGTCAGGCTCTTCGTCATGGGTGCGGACTACTGGCGGGACGAGGACGGTTGGCCGCCCTCCGATGCGGTCGAGACGTCGTTCTTTCTCCGGGGCGGCGGCGGGCTGACGCAGGACGCGCCGAAGGATGAGCGGGCGGACGAGTTCGAGTACGACCCGAATGACCCGGCGCCGACGGTAGGCGGCACGACGTTCCTCCCCGGTCTCCACATCGCGGCGAACTCCGGCCCTCGCGACCAGTCGGCGCTCGCGTCGCGCCGCGACGTCCTCTGCTGGACGGGCGACCCGGTGCGAGTGCCAATCGAGCTGGTCGGCCCCGTTTTGCTCGAGTTGCACGTGTCCTCCGAGGCGCCGGACGCCGACTTCGCCGTCACGCTCGTGGACGTCGCCCCAGGCGGCCCGGCGCTCAACGTCGCCGACGGGATCGTCCGTGCGCGCTACCGCAACGGCCGCACGACGAGCGCGCTCCTCTCTCGGGGCGCCGTGTACGAGCTCGTCGTCGACCTCGGCGGCACCGCACACGTCTTCCAGCCCGGGCATCGGCTGCGCGTGCAGGTGACCGGCGGCAGCTTCCCACGCTACGAGCGGAACCCGCAGACGGGCGCATTGCCCTCCGAAACGACCGCGCTGCGCCGCGCCCGACATCGCATCCACCACGACAGGCATCACCCGTCGCGACTCGTCGTGCACCTGGTCGAGCGCGAGGAGACGCGGGAGCGGTTCGCATGAGCGAGCTCGCCGGAACGGTGGCGGTCGTCACGGGCGCCGCAGGTGGGCTCGGCGTTGCGATCGTCGAGGCGTTCACCGCTGCCGGCTCCACCGCGGTTCTCCTCGATGCGAACACCGAGGCGGTCCGCGCCGCAGCCGAGCGGCACGGTGCCCTGGGGATCGCGTGCGACGTCACAGACGCGGAGGCGCTCGAAGGCGCGGCGCAGGTCACCCTCGCCGAGCACGGCCGCTGCGACATCCTCGTCAACAACGCTGCCATACTCGAACGCGCGCCGCTCGAGGAGCATCCGGTCGAGCTGTGGGACCGCGTGATCGACGTCAACCTCACGGGCTACTTCCGTGCGGCGCAGGCATTCGGCCGGCTGATGCGCGAGGCCGGCAGCGGCGCGATCGTCAATGTCGCGTCCGCGGCGGCCGAAGCGCCGTCGGTGGCGAACGGCGCCTACTGCGCGAGCAAGGCCGGCGTGCTCGCGTTGACACGGCAGATCGCGGTCGAGTGGGGGCCCTACGGGATCCGCGCGAACGCGGTCAGCCCGATCTACATGGAGACGCCGATGACCGCCGATATCGGCGGCGACCCGCGGCGCCTGCACGAGCGAACGCACAACGTACCGCTGGGCCGCATCGGCCAGACGCGCGAGGTGGCAGCGGTCGTGGTGTTCCTCGCCGGCCCCGGTGCTTCGTATCTCAACGGCATCAACATCCCTGTCGACGGCGCGCTTGCCCAGGCGCGCGCCGGTGGCTGGCAAGGAGCGGCGTCGTGAGTGAGCTGCAGGACTTCGTCGCCGTCGTCACCGGCGCCGCCGGCGGGCTCGGCGCGTCCGTCGCCGAAGAGCTGGCCCGCACCGGGGCGTCGCTCGCGCTCCTCGATCTCTCGCTCGAGGCGCTGCATCCGCTCGCCGACACGCTCGAGCGGAAGACGGGCCGTCGGCCGCTGACACTGCAATGCGACGTCTCCGACCCCCACGCGGTCGAGCGCGTCGCAGCCACGGTCGCGTCGGAGGCCGGTCTTTGCGGCGTGCTCGTGAACAACGCCGCCGTGTACCAGCGCGCGCCGCTCGAGGACCACTCACTCGACCTCTGGAACCTGACGCTGGGCGTCAACCTGCGCGGCTACTTCCTCTGCACCCGCGCCTTCGGCCGCAGCATGCTCGAACGCGGCGGAGGCAGCATCGTCAACGTGTCCTCGATCGCCGAGCGCGGGCCGACGATCGGTGCCGTGTCGTACTGCGTGAGCAAGGCGGCGGTCGGCGCACTGACGCGGCAAACCGCGCTCGAATGGGGACCTCGAGGCGTACGCGCGAACGCCATCAGCCCGGGCTTCATGATGACCCCGATGTCGTCGTCATTCGGCGAGGACGACATCGTCGCGCAGCGCGAGCAGCGCGTCCCGGTGCGGCGCATCGCGTCCACAGACGAGGTGGCCCGCGTCGTCGCCTTCCTCGCCGGGCCGGAGTCCTCGTACGTGTCGGGAGCGACGCTCACCATCGACGGCGGCGTCACACTGACGCTGTCGCAGACGTTTCCGCGGCCGAGCTAGTCGCGCAGGATCAACGGCAGCTCGACATGGCCGCAGTGTGTGGCCGCGTCGTCGATCCGCCGCGCCGGGGTCGAGCCGCGTTCGACTCCCGAGAACCGGTCGAGCACGGCGTCGACCGCCAGGGCAACCTCTAGCCGGGCGAGGGGGGCACCGAGGCAGAAGTGGATCCCGTGACCGAACGCCGCGTGGCGCCGGGCCCGGTTCACCAGGTCGAAGCGATCAGGCTCCGGATATGCGTCGGGATCGCGGTTCGCGGCGCCGAAGTAGACGAGCACGGACGCGTCCGCCGGGATCTTCACGCCTCCGAGCTCGGTCTCGCTGAGCGTCCGCCGGTACAGCCACTGGACGGGTGCCTCGAAACGGAGCGACTCCTCGATGACCTCGTCGATGAGCGAGCGGTCATCCCGCAGCCGAATGTAGACCTCAGGATGGTCGGCGAGCTGCGCGAGCAGATTCCCAAGTACATTCGTCGTCGTCACGTTCCCGGCCGTCAGCAGCAGTGCGCAGACTGCGGCCACCTCGCTCTCGGTGAGCGCGTCGTCGCCGTCGTTGGCGACGACGAGGTCGGTGATCAGATCGTCGAGCGGCTGCGCGCGGCGCGAGCGCGCTTCCGCGACGAAGTAGTCGAGGAGCCGCCGGTTCGCATCACGTGCCTCCTCGATGCGCGCCGCGTGCTTCGGCGACGTTGCCCGACCCCGCTGCGCGACGAGGTACGTCCGTTCGTCCGACCAGCGCTTGAAGTCGAGATGCCGCTCCGGAGGCACGCCCATCACCTGCGCGATGACGCGGACAGGCAGCGGGTCGCAGAGCGCCGAGATCGCCTCCACCTCGCCGGGGGCCAGCGCACCGATGACGTCCTGGACGACTGCCTCGACCCAGGGCGCCATCGCCTCGATCCGAGGCTGCGTGAACGCAGGCTGCACGAGCTTGCGGTGACGCGTGTGACCCGGCGGGTCTTCGAAGATGATCGGTGTCTCTCGCAGGACCTCGTTGTCGATGTGGCTCAGATTGGACGAGAAGACGCGATGGCTCGAAAGCGCCGCGAACACGTCGCGGTGCTTCATCACCACCCAGTGGCCATCGGCGGTGCGGAAAGGCGTCCTCGGGCGGAGCTCCCGGTAGAGCGGGAACGGATCGGCAACCACGTGCGGAGCGAAGAGCGCGCGCGAGTCCAGCGCCTCTGGATCGAGCACAGCCATGCGCCTATGATATGCCAACTCTCCGTAATGCGATAAGCCATTTCACTTTATGGAGGATGAACGATGAGCAGCCCATTCGTCGTCGTGATCACCGGCGCTGGTTCCGGCCTCGGCCGCCGCACCGCCCAGGCCGTCGCCGAGCGCGGCTCGACGGTCGTCGCTCTCGACCTGGACGCAGACGCGGCCGCCGCCACCGTGGCGGCGCTCACTGGGGCCGGGCACGAGGCCTCGTCTGTGCAGGCCGACGTCACCGACCCAGGTTCAGTGGCGCGCGCAGCGCGCGATGTCCTCGCCCGGCACGGCCGGGTCGACGGGCTGGTGAACAACGCGGGGATCCTCGTCAAGAATTCACTGCTCGACGAATCGTTCGAGGCGTGGCAGAAGACGCTTGCCGTCAACGTCACCGGCTACTTCCTGTGTCTGCAGGCGTTCGGACAGGCGATCGTCGAGGCCGGAGGGGGCGCGATCGTCAACATCGCCTCGATCGGCGCCACGATCCCGACAATCGGCGCCGGCAGCTACTGCGTCAGCAAGGCGGGAGTGCTCGCGCTGACGCGCCAGGCGGCGCTCGAGCTCGGACCGCAGGGCGTTCGGGTCAACGCCGTCAGCCCCGGCTTCATGAAGACCGCGATGACGCAGGACCGCTACGCGGTCTCCGGCCTCGAGGAGCGGCGCGCACAGCTGATCCCGCTGCGCCGGATCGCCGACCTCGGCGAGGTTGCCGCCGTCGTCGCGTTCCTCCTCGGCGCCGACGCCGGCTACGTCAATGGCCAGGAGATCGTCGCCGACGGTGGCTTCCTGCAGAGCACGACGGTCAACGTGCCGCAACCGTCCTCGTCCTAGAAGGACGGCCCCCTCGTGCCGGCGCCGTAGAGAATCGACACGCGCTTCAGGCGCGTGTTGCCCTCGATCGCGCCCTCGCCCGACGCGTTGCCGAGTCCGCTGTCCTTGAAGCCGCCGAAGGGCAGGCCTGGATGCAGCAACCGCGCGGTATTGCCCCAGATCGTTCCCGCCTCCAGCGCGTCGGCGACGCGCAGCATGCGGCCGACGTCGCGCGTCCAGATGTTCGCGGACAGTCCGAACTCGACCGAGTTCGCGAGCTCGAGCGCCTCATCCTCGGTGTCGAACGCGAGCACCGCGAGCACCGGGCCGAAGATCTCCTCCTGCGCGATCCGCCCGTTCGGGTCGACGTCGACGAGCACGGTGGGGTCGACGTAGTACCCCGGCCCGTGCGAGGTCGCGCCAACGAGCGGCCGCGTTTCCCGCCGGGCGATCTCCAGATACGAGCTCACGCGCGCGAACTGCCGCTCGGAGACCAGCGGGCCGAGGTCTACGCCCGGGTCGAGCGGATCACCGACGCGCAGGCTGCGCGCCACCTCGACGACGCGCTCGACAAGCAGGTCCGCGACCGAACGGTGAACCAGCAGGCGCGACGTGGCGACGCACGCCTGGCCGGTGTTCGAGAAGACGCCCCACGCCGTCCCCCGCGCGACCGCGTCGAGGTCGGCGTCCTCGAAGACGATGTTCGGTGCCTTGCCGCCAAGCTCGAGCACGACCTGCTTGAACGTCGGAGCCGCGAGCGCCGCTACCTTGCGGCCCGTCTCGACGCTACCCGTGAACTGGATCCCTTGGATGTCGCGGTGGGCGGCGACGAGCGCGCCGACCGACCCGTCGCCGGTGACGACGTTCACAAGGCCCTCCGGGATGCCCGCCTCAACGGTCAGCTCGGCGACGCGCAGCGCCGAGAGCGGCGTGTACTCGCTCGGCTTGCCGACGACGCCGTTCCCGCATGCGAGCGCGACGCTGACCCGTCCGACGAACATGCCGAGCGGCCCGTTCCACGGGACAATGACGCCGACGACGCCGACAGGCTCGCGCACGGTGTACGTGAGATGTCCCGGCGCGATCGGCAGCTGGCGGCCGGTGATCTTGTCCGCCATCCCCGACCAGTAGCGGATGCGGTTCGCGATTGCCGGCGCTTCACGCTGCGACTGGTGGAGCGGCCGTCCCATCGTCAGCGTGTCGAGAGCGGCAAGGTCGTCCGCCTCGCGCAGCACGAGCTCGCCCCAGCGTGCCATCCGCGCGCCACGCTCCTCCGGCGCAAGCTTCACCCACTCGCGCTGCGCCGCATGCGAGGCAGCGACCGCCTCGTCGACCTGCCGCTCGTCCGAGCAGACCAGCTCGGCGTACGTCTCGCCGTTCGCGGGATTGATGAGCGTGAATGCGACCGCCTCGCTCGAGGCGCTGCGCGCGCCGCCGACGTACGGGAGGATCGTGTCGCTGACCGTGATCGCCATGGTGTCCTTTCAGGGAGCCGGTTGCGTGGTGATCTCCGTCGCGGGGGTCTCGATCTCGACGACGCGACGGAGGTTGACCTGCTCGACGCCCCAGAGGGCGATCGGGAAGACGAGCGCCGCGACGCCGGCCGCGGCGAGGAAGACCGGGGTGATCGCATGCGCGAGCACGGAACCGGTAAGGCCGTCGGTGGCCGACGTGCCGAGCTTTGTCGGATCGAGGCGCGTACCGCCAGGGAGACGGCTGTTGACGACCGCCCCCATCGCCGCGACACCGAGTGCCGCCCCGAGCTGGCGGGAGAACACCATCAGCGCCGTCGCCGAGCCGACGAGCGACCGGGGCACGGCATTCTGAACGGAAAGGATGAAGACCTGGGCCATCATCCCCCACCCCAGGCCGACGAGGGCCGTGTCGCGGGCGACGGTCGCCGCCGTCGTCGAGCCGTTCATCCGCCAGAGCGAGAGCATGCCGAGCGTCATCACGACGGGTCCGACGACCGCGGTCGGGCGCAGCCGGCCGGTGCGCGCGATCCAGTGGCCGACGACGAAGCTCGCGAGCGATCCGGCCAGCATCTGCGGCCACAGCACGAGGCCCGACGCCGTCGCGCTCGCACGGATAACACCCTGCACGAACAGCGGTACGTACGTGATCACCCCGAGCGTGAGCATGCCGCCGAGCGCATAGCAGGCGACGCTTGCGGCGACCGTCTTCCGGCGCAGCGCCTCGAACGGAAGGATCGGCTCGGACGCCCGCCGCTCGAGCACGACGAAGAGGACGACGAGCACGACGGCGCCGCCGAGCTCGAGCACGATCTGTGGCGACGTCCAGGGTGCGGACTTCCCTCCGTCTAGGAGCCCGAGGATGAACAGCGTCGACGCGCCGGCCAGCGCGAGAGCTCCCTCCCAGTCCACGCGTCTGCGTACACGGGCGCGGGGTGCCCGCATCGTGAACGCGATCACAGCGGCCGCAACGATGCCGACCGGTACGTTGACGAAGAAGATCCAGCCCCAGTGGTAGCGGTCGACGATGAACCCGCCGACGAGCGGCCCGACGCCGGCGCCGCTCGAGAAGGCAGCGACGATCAGCCCTTGGAAGCGGCCGCGATCGCGGAGCGGGACGATGGCCCCGATCGTCGCCATCGCCAGCGGGCTGAGGCCGCCGGCGCCGACCCCCTGCAGGGCGCGAAATGCGATCAACTCCGGCATCGACCGCGCGAGACCGCACAGCACCGAGCCGACGACGAAGATTCCGATTCCCCAGAGCAGCAGTAGCCGCTTGCCGAAGACGTCGCTCAGCTTTCCCCACACCGGAACGGTCACGGTCGAGGCGAGCATGTAGCTGCTGAAGATCCAGGAGTACTCGGCTAAGCCCCCGACGTCGGCGACGATGTGCGGCAGACCGGTCGCGACGATCGTCTGGTCGGCCATCGCAATGAAGACGACGAGCATCAGTCCCGCGTAGATCGCGAGCAGCCGCCGGATCGTCATCGTGTAGCCGGGCGGCTGGGAGGCCAGCCAACGAGAGAGCGAAGCCGGGATCACGGGTCGATCCGGATCCGCACGGGGTCGTGGAACACGATTCTCACGTCGTCGAACCGTCGTGGATGACCAGGTAGACGCGATCGCCGGTGACGGGGAGGATCATCGGCGTTCGCTCCGTCGGAGGGGAAACGTCGATGTCCGTCGGAGGGGAAACGTCGATGTCCTCCTCCGGCCATCCGCCGGCGTCGATCTCGACCGCTGTCCACGTGGCATAGCTCTCGATCCAGCGCCGCAACACCGCGCGAACGGTCCGCCTCCGTCGCAGCCGGGCGACGTTCATCCGACAATCCCGGCCTCGACGAACTGCGTGCGCAAAATTGCCACGGCCCGCTCGAGGGCGTCTGGCGTCAGAGCGCGGAGCACGATCTCGACGTCGTCACGGTCGGATGTTCGTCGCGGATACGAGCACACGATGACGCCGTCGCAGGCGAGTGCAACCGCATCGAGTGCATCGGAGATCCTGTCCTCGGTGACCTCGTAGGCATGCCGCCACACGATCGCGGCGGGCCACCGGCCCAGCTCACCTCGCATGCGCTCGAAAGCACCTTGCATCTCGTCTGGGTCGCCGGCGAGCGCATAGACGTTGCCGATCGCGAACGACGGGGCGCCGCCCTCGATTCCTGCCAGCCAGCGGCCGCCCGCCGGGCGCCGCGACCACGGATCGGCGAGGCGGTCCATATGTCCTCCTGCAGCGATGAGCTCCGCGCGGCGTTCCGGGTCGGTCTCGCACGGGACACCGAACGCAGCTGCGACCGCCTCTCGCGTAACGTCGTCCGGCGTCGGCCCGAGACCGCCGGTGCAGAGCACCACGTCATGTCGGAACCTCGCCCAGTTCACGAAGTCGGCGATCCGAGCGACGTCGTCGGGGACCACTCCGACGGTGACGAGGCTGAGGCCGAGCCGGTCGCACTCCGCGCCGAGCCAGCGGCCGTTCGTGTTGCGGATCTCACCGCGGAGGAGCTCGTTCCCGATGTTGAGGACCGCCACGGTAGGCGCGAGCGTCGCTTCCTCGCTTGCCTCTTTGTGGAACATGGTTCCATAATCTGCCATACTTTGGCGATGGCCACTCGGCAGGTCGAGCAGGCTGTCGACCCGGGTCAGACGTTGACGCGGCTCGACGGCGACGCCTTCCGGCAACTAATGGCCTTCTGGGCGACGGGCGTGAGCGTCCTCACGGCATGCGGTGACGACGGCCCGGCCGGAGCCACGGCCAATGCACTGACGAGCCTCTCCCTGGCACCCCCGCTCGCGCTCGTGTGCTTCGACCTCAGCTCGCGCACGCTGAAGGCAGTCCGGGAGTCCGAGCGGTTCTGCATCAACATGCTCGGGTCGCACCAGGAAGAAGTGTCGCGGATCTTCGCGAGCAAGCGGAACCCGTCGGGGAAGTTCGCCGAGATCGAGTATCGAGTGGAAGACGGCGTACCGGTCATTAAGGGCTGCCTCGCCCACCTCGTCTGCAGTCTCGATTCGGAGCTTCGTCGGGGTGATCACGTCGTCGTCATCGGCGACGTGTTGACCGGCACGACGGATTCGAACGGTCGACCATTGATCTTTTATCGCGGCCAGTACCAAGCCGTTCGCGAACCAACGCACACGTAGCTGCTCCCGCTGCGCATCAGCCGATGAGATCCCGGTGCCGTTTGTCATGCCGGCGGTCTCCGGCCCAGATCACCAGCGCGGTTGTCGACTGGCGTCGCGCTCTGTGACGGGCTGGGATCGCCTGACGTCGGTGCAGCGGGAGTTGCGTGAGTTGGTGCGGGTGTTGGCGCGGGAGCGGATCGGGCCGCGGGCGGCGGAGATCGACGAGTCGCACGAGTTTCCGTGGGATGTGGTGGAGCTGTATCGGGAGAACGACCTTTTTGGGTTGTTCTTCGAGGAGGAGCAGGGTGGGTTGGGGACG
>DASSHA010000195.1:0-40636 GCA_035693145.1 Candidatus Limnocylindrales bacterium | reverse complement strand
GGATGTCGCCATCGAGGTCGGCCTGAGCGTGCCGGCGCCCGTCGGGTCCTTCGCGCCCGTGGCTGGTGTGGCGCAATGAGCACCACGTCGGCCGGGCACGCGGTTGCGCCCGATGCCACGGATCCGGCCGCGCGATCGGCGCTCGGCCTGGCGGAGGCGACCCGCGGCGCTCCGCTCGACGCGATCGCCGAGCTCGCCGCCGGCTGCCGGGGCTGCGATCTCTGGGCGCGCGCGACACAGACGGTCTTCGGCCAGGGGCCGTGGCCGGCGCCGCTCATGCTCGTCGGGGAGCAGCCGGGCGACCGCGAGGACGTCGAGGGTACGCCGTTCGTGGGGCCGGCCGGGCAGCTCCTGGATCGCGCGCTCGGTGAGGCCGGCGTCGACCGCGAGAAGGTCTTCATCACGAACGTCGTCAAGCACTTCAAGTGGCGGCCCGGCGGCAAGCGGCGGCTCCACGAGAAGCCGAACAAGGTCGAGGTCGCCGCCTGTCACCCGTGGCTCGAGGCCGAGCTCGCCCTGGTCCGACCGGAGGCGCTTGTCTGCCTCGGTGCGACGGCGGCCGACGCGCTGCTCGGTCCGAAGGTGCGCGTGTCGCAGCTCGCGCTCACGCCGGTCGAATCACCGCTCGCTCCGCTCGTCCTGGCGACGCTCCACCCGTCGGCCATCCTGCGCGCCCCCGACGGCGAGGGCCGCGAGGTCGGCTTCGCGCGGCTCGTGGGAGACCTTCGGCTCGTCTCGGATCGCCTCGGCCCGTCGGTCCGCGCGTCATGATCGGGCCGTCCCTGCGGATGGACGAGATCCTGGTCCTGCGCGCCCTCGCCCTCGGTGACCTGCTCTGCGCCGTGCCGTTCCTGCGCGCGCTTCGCCACCGATACCCGGACGCCCGGATCACGCTCATCGGACTGCCCTGGGCGGCGGCATTCGTCGATCGGTTCGACCGTTACCTCGACCACCTGGCGGAGTTCCCGGGCTGGCCCGGCGTGCCCGAGGTTCCGTTCGACGCCGCGCGGACGCTCGGTTTCCTCCGCGCGGCCCAGGCCCAGCCGGCCGGCCTCGCGATCCAGGCGCATGGCAGCGGCCTGGACATCAATGCGTTCGTCGCGCTCCTCGGCGCGAACGCTATCGCCGGCTTCGTCCTGCCCCGACGCGGTGCGCCGCCGGGCACGTGGATCGAGTACCCGGGCGACGTACCGGAGGTTCGGCGGCACCTCCGGCTCGCGGCCGCGCTCGGCGCCGACCCCGTCGACGTGGCCGACGAACGGCTCGAGTGGCCGGTCCGGCCGGAGGATCGCGCGGAGCTCGCGATGGCCCTCGGCATCGTCGCGACGCATGCGGCGCCGCAGCCCGGTGCCTACGCGGTCCTCCACCCCGGCGCCAGCGACCCGATTCGTCGCTGGCCGGCGGAGCGCTTCGCGGCCGTCGGCGACCACCTTGCGGCGCAGGGGCTGGCCGTCGTCGTGTCGGGCGTCGAGGGCGAGGCCGCGCAGGCTGCTGCAGTCGCCGCCGCGATGTCGGCGCCGATCGTGGATCTCGCCGGCCGGACGTCCCTGGGCGCGCTCGGTGCGCTCGTCGAGGGCGCCTGCCTCGTCGTCACCAACGACACCGGCGTGGGGCACCTCGCGGATGCGCTCGGGACGCCGAGTGTCAGGATCTTCCGGGCATCCGACCCGAAGCGCTGGGCGGCGCTCGACGAATCCCGGCACGCGGCACTCGTGCCGGCGGACCTCGGCCCCCGATGTTCGCGCTCCGGCGAGCCCGGCCACCCAGACTGCGCCGCCGCGGGCTGCCTGCGAGAAGGGGCCGAGCCTGCCCCATCACGCTCGATCGTGCCCGTCGAGGAGGCCATCGCGGCCGTCGATCGGCTGCTCGGAAGCCCGGTCGGTCGTGCCGCCTGAGCCGGGCGCCTGGGGCACGGACGCGCCGGAGGCGGAGCCGCAGGTCGACGTCCTGGTCCCGACATTCGGCCGACCGGCCGCGCTGGCGATCACGCTCGCGGGCCTCGCGGCGCAGCAGTACGTGCGCCTTCGGGTCATCGTCTCAAGCCAGGACCACAGCGACTTCACATCCGAGGTCCAGGCGATTGCCGGCGTCCTCCGAGCGCAGGACCGGATCGTCGAGCTCGGGCATCACCTTCCCCGTCGGGGCCTTGCGGAGCACCGCCAGTCGCTCCTGGACCGCGTCCGCGCCCCGTATGCCCTGTTCGTCGATGACGACGTCGTCCTCGAGCCCGATCTCGTCGGCCGGCTCGTCGCGGCGATCGAACGCGAGCGTTGCGGGTTCGTCGGTTCGGCGCTCCTCGGCTGGAGCTTCGTCGACGACGTCCGGCCGGACGAGGAGCGGATCGAGCTCTGGGATGGGCCGGTCAAGCCGGAGCGGGTGACGCCCGGCGGGGCGGGCTGGCAGCGCCACCGCCTCCACAATGCGTCGAACCTGCTCCACGTCGCCCGGCGGCTCGACGTTCCGCGCTGGCCGCCGCGCCTCTACAAGGTCGCCTGGGTCGGCGGCTGTGTCCTCTACGACGCGGCCGCGCTGCGGGACGCCGGCGGGTTCGAGTTCTGGCGTGACCTGCCGGCGAGCCATGTCGGCGAGGACGTCCTCGCCCAGCTCCGCGTGATGGCCCGTGCCGGCGGGGCAGGTCTCATCCCGTCAGGCGCCTGGCACCTCGAGCTCCCGACGACCGTTCGGGACCGAACCGTCGACGCCCCGCTCGCGCTGTCGATCGACTAGCGCGACGGTCGCCGCCGCGCGAGCTTCTCGAGGAACGCCCACTCGTCGCGGTTCGCGTTCGGGGCCTTCGCCTGCGTGTCACCGCGGGGAGCGATCGTCGTCCTCCTCGACCTGCTCAACGGGCTCGTGGCGCGGTGGCAGGGACGTCGCGGCCGTCGCGGCGACCTCGGCTGCGCCCTCGGCCGCAACGCCGGGCTCGATCCCCGGCGTCGCACCGGGATCGCTCGGACGCGCGACGCGCAGCGGCGTGCTGCCCTGCATGTTCGGGCCGTCCGTCCGGAGGCCTTCGCCGAAGCGTCGTTCGGTCGGCGCGAGCGCGGTCTGGTCGACCGAGGCGAGCTCCGGCGGCGCCGCCTCCGGGCCACCGTCCGCACCCGGACCGGCTGGCGGGCGTGGCCGCCGTGGGACGTCGTTCATCGGGCCTCCTTGTCGATGGCGTCGACCTTGGCGCATCGCCGATGGCGGCGGCAGCAGCGTCGCCCGGTCTCCGGTTGCAGCGGCGTGTCGAGGCGCGGTCCGTGATGCGCGATTGCAAGGGTTGCCCGGAGCGGGGCCGCAACGGCCGGAACGCCGCGCGCTCGACCCTTGTCACTCGACCCACGCCTGCTATCGACCGACGATCACCAACCAGCCACTGCGTGCATCGAGGAGGCAGCGATGCCGAGCCAGTCGACGCGACGCGAGACGAACCGACGCCAACCGACGGGAGCTGCCGCGGGCCGCCATCCGACCGAGCCGCGGGCGAACCTCGATCCTGGTGCCTACATCGGCCGCAAGCCGGAGCGGGCAACGGAGACGATCCCCGGCGGGCTCGGGCCGAAGGACCGTCGCGTGTCGGCGGTCGCGACCCAGCCGGGCGACCCGACGACGGCGACACCGCCGCCGGACGGCCACCGCGAGGGCGCTCCGGCGGACGACGCAGCCGTGCGCGAGGCGGGCGACAAGCAGTGACGGAGCAGCGGGCGAGCGCCGAAACCGGCGCCGAACCCGAGGTCGATCCCGTATCCGAGGTGGTCCGCGACGAGGACGTCCGCGAGCTTGCCGGTTTTCGCGACGCCGACGACGAGGGCGATCCGGTGGCCCGCGACGAGGTCGACGATCTCGGCACGATCACCGACACGGACATCTACCAGGGCGAGCTGGAGTCCCGAACGGCGGACAGCGACCAGCCCGACGAGCCGCTGGGCGAGAACCTCGAGACGCTGGTGGAACGGGAGTTCCGCGCCGGCGAGACCAAGGATCCGAACGTCGCAGCCGAAGAAGGCATGGTCTGGATCCCGCCGAGCGACCCGCCGGTCGTCCCCGGCGACGACGGCCAGCCCCTCGTTGCCGCCGGATTCGGAGTGACGAGCGGCGAGGAGCCGTTCGATGCCGACCATCACGGCGAACCGGTCGGCGACGAGGACGAGCGGACGGAACGGGTCCTCGACGCCCTTCGAAGCGACGCGTCCACGAGCGTGCTCGTCGACCGGCTGTCGGTCGACACGGAGGGCGCACGCGTCTTCATCTCCGGCGAGGTCGACGACGTGGACGACGAGGACAACGTCCTCGACGTCGCATCCCGCGCGACCGGCGTCGTCGACGTCGTCAGTCGGATCCGAATCCGATCGCTCGACTGACGGGTCGACCCGTGCGCCACCTCGCGGTCGAGATTGCACCCCGGCGCCCCGGGCGCGTGACTCGGAGGACGTCGTGAACCGATCCGATCTCGGCGACGCGGTCACCGAGCTCGACCTCGCGGCCGAGCTCCTGCCGCTCGTCGTCGCGATCCTCATCCTCGCGATCGTCGTGCTCGTCCTCCTGATCTGACGGCGGCGGAGCGGGCGGTTGGCGGCAAGACTCCTGCAAGGCGCGGCCGACCGGCGTGACCCGGGCGAGACGTCGACCGGGCGACGCTCTCGGGACCACCGACAGCGACACCAGGAGGAGCGCATGGAAACGAAGACGAGTGAGCCGGGCGTCGAGGGCGAGTCGCCCGTCGACGACGCGACCTACAACCTGCTCCAGGCGCTGACCTCGAAGCTCGAGGCGATCGAGGCGTACGAGATCTACGCACAGGACGACACGGACGGGCTCTTCGAGCAGCTGCTGTCCGAGGAGCGAGACCACGCCGATCGTCTGCTCCAGGCGCTCCGCGGCCGGCTGGGCCAGCGCTGACAGCCGAACCTAACCGGACAGATCCCGAACACGACCGACGGGCCCCGGCGGCGATGCCGGGGCCCTCAGTCTGCCCCTGGCGAGGGGCCCGGCACCGGGTTGCGCCATTGCCTGCCAGGGCAGAAAGCTCGCACGTGGACGTCGGTTCGTTGCCCACTGGGCCATGGCCGGACATCGCCACGCGCGTTTCGGTGGCCGTTCGGGTCTTCGCAGGCACCGGTCCGACCGATCGGTGTCGGAGTCATGACCTACCAGGCAATCGGCGTCCGAGGCACAACGTCCGAGACCGGTCCACCGATGCGCTCGGCGTCGCCCGCCCGCGACCGCGCCGGTTGCATCTCCCGGCACGTCGGGTGGCCCTGACACACGGTCGATATACGCGGTCGGAGGCGCGTAGCCCGACCGTGGCGATCGAGACCCGATCGTTGACCGAACGAGCCGCCGGTGCGGCTACCGAGCAGCGCAGGAGGCGCGCATGAGCATCATCGCCTGGATCGTCCTCGGCGCGATCGCCGGCTACCTCGCCGGCTTCCTCGTCCGCGGTGACGAGGGCCTCGGGGTCGTCGGGCACATCGTGCTCGGCATCATCGGAGCGCTGGTCGGCGGGTTCCTCGCCAGCGTCCTGTTCAACACGAACCCGGTGAACGGGGCGCTCGACGTCAGCTCGATCGTGACTGCCGTGATCGGCGCGATCATCGTCGTCGTCGTCGTGAATGCGGTCATGGGCCGCAGCCGCGCGGGCCGCGGCGCCGTCTAGTCACCACAGCGACCGGCGCCTGCCGCGCGACGCGCGGCGGGCGCCTCGCACGTCAGCCCCGCGATCCAACGAGACCCCAACCAACGAGACCCGCAGCAAGGAGTGGCCGATGAGTCAGAAGCAGCACTCGATCGACGTGGACGTGCCCGTCCGCGTCGCCTACGACCAGTGGACGCAGTTCGAGGACTTCCCGCGCTTCATGGAAGGCGTCGATCGCGTCGTCCAGCTCGACGACACGACGCTCGAGTGGACGGCCGACATCGCCGGCAAGAAGGAGACCTGGCGGGCGAAGATCACCGAACAGCATCCCGACGAACGGATCGCCTGGACGAGCATCGAAGGCGCGAAGAACGCCGGTGTCGTGACCTTCCATCGGTTGGGCGACAACCAGACGCGAGTCACGCTCCAGCTGGACATCGATCCCGAGGGTCCGATCGAGAACGCCGGCGACGCGCTCGGCTTCGTCGACCGGCGAATCGAGGGCGACCTCGACCGGTTCAAGGAGTTCATCGAGTCGCGCGACACGCCGTCCGGCGCGTGGCGCGGCGACGTGGAGCAGTCGACGACGCACTGACGGCGTCCCGGAATCACAACGCCGGCGGGGCCCTGCCCCGCCGGCGTTGTCGTGTCCCCGGCCGTGCGGCGACGGCGGTCAGCCCCCGTTCTTTCGGGCGCCCCCTGCCATGCCGCGCGGCCGGACCTCGGTGTACCGGCTGAGAAGCGTGAACCCCATCGCGGCGGTCGGAACGAGCGCTGCGCCGACGAGCAGCCGGTTCGCGCCGCCGAGGATCAGCCCGATGGCGATCCCGGTCGAGAGTGCCGTGCCGATCGCCAGCGCTTCATCCGAGCTGGACTGGATCGCCGCCGCCCCTTCGTTCAGGGCGTCTGCCGCACTCCCCATCGCCTGGTTCATCGCCGCCGGCGCCTGCGCCGCGAGATCGCTCGCGATCGCGCGCGGGTCGGGCCGGTTCGAGCGCTCGTCGTCAGCTCGATCGACCGTCTCGTCGCCCGCCGCGTCGTTCATCGTCTCCGTGGCCATGTCTCTCTCCTCCAAGCTTCCTGGTCCCTCCGGACGGTAGCGACGGCTCCCAGCCGAACGTGCATCGGCGCCGCCGATCGCGATTGCACCGGCATCGCACGCGTTGCAAGGCCTCCGTCGCGTCGAAGGTCCGCCAAGTCGCTGTGGCCGGCACGCGGCAGCACCTAGGCTCCTGGCACAGGGCAGATCGCCCACCAGCACGGAGGTGCTCCGATGGACGACATGAAGAAGGGTTTCCGAGAAGGCGAGGAGTCGGCGAAGGAAGCCTGGCGCAACCGCGACGGCGAGAGCCCGGCGGACGCCGTCGGAAATGCCGGCGACGACCTGCGCAAGAACCTCGGCAATCTCGGCGACGACGCGAAGCACGACGCAGACAAGGCCGGCGACGCGGCCGATGACACTGCCTCGAGCAGCACCGCCACGAACGATCGGCGCTACTAGGCTCACCGCGAGGACCCACCAGACGCCCCCGGCGGCTTCGGCCGCCGGGGGCGTCCTGCTGCCCGACCCGGAACGACGCCTGCACCAGCGTCTGCGCTAGCCTCGATCCGTGCAGCGCTACGACGCGACGACGGCGCTCGTCGTCGTCGACCTCCAGAACGACTTCGCCGACCCGCGGGGCAGCCTCGCCGTGGAGGACGCCGGCCGAATCGTCCCATTCGTGAACGACCAGGTCCGTGCGGCGCGCGATGGCGGCGCGCTCGTCGTCTACAGCCAGGACTGGCATCCCGAGCACACGCCGCACTTCGCGCAGGACGGCGGGATCTGGCCCGTCCATTGCGTCCAGGACAGCTGGGGGGCCGCGTTCCACGAGGCGCTGACGGTGGATGGGCCCGTCGTTCGCAAGGGCACGAACGGCGAGGACGGCTACTCCGCGTTCACGATGCGCGATCCGGTCTCCGGCGAGACGATCGCGACGGAGCTCGAAGCGCTCCTTCGAGGCCGCGCGGTTCGTGCGGTCGTCGCCTGCGGGCTCGCGACTGACTACTGCGTCAAGGCCACCGCGCTCGACGCCGTCCGGCTCGGCTTCCTGACCTCGGTCCTCGCCGATGGCGTTCGGGCGGTCGACCTCAAGCCCGGTGATGGCGACCTGGCGATCGCCGAGATGGAAGAGGCCGGCGTCACGCTCGTCCACGAATGGGACGACGGCCGCGTCCACCACGAGCAGGAGCTGTGATCCGCCGGCTCCTGTCGCTCGGCGCGTTGGGCGTCATCGCCGCGGTCGTCGCCGATCGCCTGCTCGGCCGGCGCCGGGCGACGGCGGCGCTCGCGCCGATCGAGACGTTCGCCGTGGTCGATGCGCCGATCGAGCGCGTCTGGCGAACGCTCGCCGACGTCGAGGGCCAGCCGCGCTGGATGACCGACCTCAAGTCGGTCCGCCTGCTCGACGACGGCCCCGTCGGCGCCGGCAGCCGCGCGGAGGGGACGGTGCGGATCCTCGGCATCCCCGTCCGCGATCCGGTGACGATCACGGAGTTCGACGCCCCGACCCGGTTCGCGATCCGCCACGACGGCGCGTTCGGCGGCGAAGGCGTCATGACGCTGGAGCCCGGCGCAGACGGACGCTCCACGATCGTCCGTTGGCGCGAACGGCTCGTGCCGCCGGTCCTCCCCCACCTCGCCGCGGTGCTGCAACGACCGATCCTGCGCGCGGTCTTCCAGGCCGACCTCCATCGCCTGCGGCGACTCCTCGAATCGCCCGGTCCGGGCTGAGCGCCACGTGGAGCTTCACCTCGTCGACGCCACGTACGAGCTGTTTCGCGCCCACTACGCGCCGCGCCCACCGGTCCGCGGGCGCGACGGAATCGTCCTCTCCGGCGTCGCCGGCCTCGCGTGGCAGCTGCTCACGCTCCTGCGGGACGAGGGCGCGACGCACGTCGGCTGCGCGACCGACCACGTCATCGAGTCGTGGCGGAACGAGCGCTTTCCCGGCTACAAGTCGTCGGCGGGGATGCCGTCCGAGCTGCTCGCCCAGTTCCCGATCGCCGAGCAGGCGATCGAGGCGCTCGGCCTCGTCTGCTGGCCGATGGTCGAGTGGGAGGCCGACGACGCGCTCGGGACCGCCTGCGCCCGCTGGGGCGACGATCCGGCGGTCGACCGCATCCTCGTCTGCACGCCCGACAAGGACATGGCTCAGCTCGTCCGCGGCGATCGGATCGTCCTGCGCGACCGCCGGCGCCAGATCACCTACAACGAGGACGGCGTCCTCGCGAAATGGGGCGTCCGGCCGGTCTCCATCCCCGACTACCTCGCGCTCGTCGGCGACGCGGCCGACGGCTATCCCGGCATCCCGGGCTGGGGCGCGAAGTCGGCTGCCGCCGTCCTCGGCGTGTACGAATCGCTCGAGGCGATCCCACGCCATACGAGCGAGTGGCGGGTGCCAGGGCTCCGCAACGCGCCGTTCCTGGCGGCGTCCCTCGAGGACCACGTCTCCGACGTGGTGCTGTACCGCGAGCTCGCCCGGCTCCGCCTCGACGCGCCGCTCCCGCAGGGCTCAGCCGCGGAGCTGGAGTGGCTCGGTGCACCGCAGGCGGCGTGGCACGCGTTCTGCGACGAATGGGGTCTCGACCGCCTCCGAGACCGCCCGCACCGCTGGCGGCACTAACGCCTCAACGAGTGTCCCGTCCCATGGTCACGAGAGCTCCACTACTTCGGTCGCGGCATCGACGAGGTGGGGGTCATGCGATGCGACGAGCACTGACTGTCCGTCGGCGACGACCTGCGTGAGGATCGCGATGATTTCGTCTGCGCGACGCCGGTCGAGGTTGGCCGTCGGCTCATCAACGACGAGCACTCGGGCACCACTCGCCAACGCACGCGCTATCCCGACGCGCTGCTGCTCACCGCCAGAGAGCTGCGATGGGTAATGCGATGCCCTGGTAGTCAGACCGACGCGTGTGAGGGCGTCGTCGACCGCGATGCGATCGGACCGGTTCGCGATCTCGACGTTCTCACGAGCGGTCAGCGAGTGGATCAGGCCGTCTCCCTGAAAGACATAGCCGACGTTGGCCCGGCGTGCAGCGGCAAGATCGCGCCCACGCAGGCTCGCCGGCTCGACCTCGCCCCACAGCACGCATCCAGTTGTCGGTTGGAGCAGCCAGGCAGCGACGTTGAGGGCGCTCGTTTTGCCGCTGCCCGATCGTCCGGCGAGGCAAACCATCCGACCGGGTTCAACTCCGATGGTCAAGCCGCGGACTACCCATTCCCCGTCCGCCGCATAACGAAGCCCCACGTCGACGAGCGACAGAGCAGTTCGAGCGGTCACCTTTCGTGCGCTTCCGCAGTGGGTCGGACGAGCATCGAGGCGGCCGCCAGCAGCATCGCAAGCAATCCGACGACGATTATGAATATGGCCAGCGGTGGGGCATGCCAGCCGATCCACTGGAGCAGCTCGTTGGCGAGGCCAGCCGCGACGGGAGCCACGAACGCCGAGAGGAGCACAGCGCCCGAGAGGACCGCGAGCCGGATCTGTCCGTCTGACCAGCCGGACGCCATGAGGACCCGGACTTCCGACGAACGGCTCCTCCACTCGCCGAGCCAAAGGGAAAGGAAAAGAACCGTGTTCGCTACCGCGATCGTTGTGAGTTGGAGCAACTGATAAGGCGCGAGACGTGTGGATTCGGCCACGCCCAGCAATGTCGGGCCGGCCGACGCCGCGGCCGCGACTGCTCCCATCGACGCCACGACAAAGCTCGCGAGCCCTATCGCGCAACTTAGGATCATGAGCAGGCCAGGAATCGGGCGAGAGACGACGGCCCGGAGCCCGTAGCCAACCGGACCACTGCCGGACCCGGGGAGTCGTCTTACGGTTCGAATCGATACCTGCGCGGACGCCGGAGTTGCTAGCCGCGCTCTTCGGGCCAGAACGAGCAGCGCGAGTACCGCCAGCACAGGCTGGGAGAGAGCTAATGCGAAGACGAGGCCGAGACCTGGGGCGCTTCGGGGGCCGACCGACCATAATCCGATACCGATAAGCGCCACGAGGGTGGCAGCGACGACCGATTCGCGCAGATACCAGCCGGTTATGCCCGGCGTCGACCATCCCGCGGTTTCGAGAATGACAAAGTCGCGTCTGCGCCGCGCGGCCCGGCCGACCTCGAGCGCAACGGCGAATCCGACTCCGGTGACAATCGACAGCGCGCCCAAGGCGCTGTTGAGGGTGCCGAACACTGTCGACACCCTTGTTGCCGCTCCCAAGGTGGTCCAATGCTCGGAGACGGCAGCGAGGTCGGGTGCCGAGGCCAGCTCGGTGTGATACCTCGGAAGGCGGATCGTCACTCGCTCGGGTGATGCCCCGGCGACGACGTCGACGTCGTAACCCAGTTCGACGATCGCGGCCGCGACTCGAGAAACTTCCTGTTGCCCTGCCGCATCGTACCGATCTACGCTGGCGACACGGACGCGCACTGCATCGACCGGCCGGACGCCTCGGAGGAGCCGAGCCGCGCTCAGATCGGTTACGGCCAGCGGCGGCACGGTGATGAAACCAGCCGGGTTCAGCCCCGGACGCAAGTTCATGCCAGTCGCCGATGGGACGGCGTCGTCTCGTTCCACGACGGTGACCGGCGGCACGTAGGCTCCAAGCGGGACGTAACTCAGGGGGTTGAAACCGAGGTCCACGGCGAGCGGGTCGAACAGTCCGACGGGCGCCAATCGAAATGGCTGGTCGCTCGGATCGGTGGAGGTGAACGATTGGGCGACGGCCAGAGGGTGCACCGCCGCGGGGCGGTAGGCCATCTCCTGGGACTCGGAGGCATCCCGGGCAGACTGCGGAGAAGCCCAAGTACCTACGGCAGGCACGTACCCGAGTGGCGTGACCACGAACGATGGATTGTCGCCGCCCGATGAGCCAGCGGTGTACGTCGGCCGCCCGGCCAGCAGTAGCGAGTCGAGCCGCGGAGTGCGCACCTCGGTTTGGTTGAGGCACTCGCCTGGGCCGGGACTCTTGCCAGGCCAGACGAGTACGGCCGGTGGGGGTAGGTACGGGCGGATCTGACCTGCTAGGTCGAGGTCAACCCCACCGACCGGCGTTACGCCCTGCCCGACGGCCGCCTCGACCCGAATGCGCTTCTCCGAGAGGGTGGCCTCCGTCAGATCTGGGTAGGACGCGAGGGGACTGCCGATACGTGACACGTCGAGGTGCAGCTTGAGCCTGGCGTAAATGTCACGGCTGACGACGATCGGAACCACGGGCCGTTCGACGACCGATCCCGCGAGGTCTCCAGTCGCAATCGCGAGCTCCTTGGGAATCAACCGGATATCGAAGGTTGCGGTAGTCAGTTGATCGCGATCCGCGAGACCTGCCAATGGCTGCAGAAAAGAACCATTGGCGCCGAGAAGCGCTGCCTCGGCCGAAGGATCGACCGCGATGAGAGGGCTCGAAATTGGAGGAAGGTATCCGAGAAACATATCGCCTTCGACGCGTCCCGATGATGACGCCCCGGCCGACACGTCGCCGAGGCTCGAATACCAGTTGCGAAAGTGGGTCAGCGTGGCGTCATCCGGGCCGACAAACAGACGCCCACTTCGATGCTGGAGAATCAGCGAGCGGACGCCGTCATCCACAGTGACGCTGTAGCTCAGCCCGAAGAGTGACGGCTGTTCTGGGAGTTCAGGGAGGCACAGCAGGGGGGTTGACGGCGCATAAGACAAGTACCCGACGACCGATACGGGTGCGGCAATGTCGACGCCGGGCAGGTGCCCGATTGCCGCCACGTCGTCCGCGCTTAGGCCCCCTGTCCCGGCGAAGCTGAGGAAGTTGGGTTCGACAAGCCCGTCGGTCGACTCCAAAGGCAGACGGGCGCCCTTCGGCCGGACGAGAATGTCGTATGCGCCCCGCCAGTTCGCATCGATGTCCGACGCCAGCGTTACGCGCGCCGTCGTGGAAGTCTCAGCGGCCAGCGCGGCGAGGATCGCGAGCACCGCCAGCGCCATAACGGCGTAGCGGTCACGGCCGAGACGACGAGCGCCTCGTACGTAGCCGCGCATGGCTGCCGCCGCTCCGACTCAGCAGGGAGTGCCGCCACCTTCCGTCGCGGTCGTCGTGTTGGATGTCTTATGGTCCCCGTCAGAGTCCGTAATGCTCAGCGATTGGCTGAACTGCTGGGTTGTGCAAGGCGAGAACGAATGGCTGAAGCCCCTAGTGGTCACCGAGGTCGAACCCGTAGCGTGGGCGCCGTGTCCGAACGACATGTTGTAGTTGTAGAGACTCGGGCCGCCCGACCACGATCCGGTCCACGACGACGAAACGCCGTGAGGATGCGACTGCGTCAGTGGCGACAAAGAGGGTTTGTTAACGGCGACGACTGGCTGCAGACCACCCACGACCATGCCGATTGCCAAAACCAGCGAGGCAAAGGCGCGACGCATGGTGCCGACCTCCTGCGGTGAAATGAGGCAAGTACTTCATCGGTTGCCTGCACCTCCTTCGCATGAAGGGGAAGCGAACGGAACACGTCGAATGCTAAGCGCCGAGGTCAAGGGGTAGGAGCCTGCGAACTAAGGGCCTCGACGGATGAGCCCGCGTAGCGCCACAAGTCGCACGCTGAGGCGGTGGACCTTGGTTGACTACGACGTCAGCTTGAGCAGCTCCGCGTCGTGCGTGGCCGGAGCCGCGAGCAGGCCGATCTTCCGAGTCGGCGCGGATATGTCGAACCACGCGCCGCCCTCGATCGAGCTCACGCGCGCACCGGCGCGCTCGGCGATCAGGCCGGCGGCCGCGACGTCCCAGACCGACAGGCCGCCCGACTGGATGAAGGCGTCGAACCGTCCGTTCGCGACGTAGGCGAGCGCGAGCGCCGCCGAGCCCATCGAGCGCGCGACGCGGATCCGCTTGCGAATCGCCCGAATCCTCGTCGCGACCCGGCGTCCGCCGAGGGCCATCGAGATGACGAAGTCCTCGAGCCGCGCCTTGTCCGATGCCGCGATCGGCGCGCCATCGAGGGTCGCGGGCCCGTCGGCGGTCGCCGCGAAAACCTCGTCGCGTGACGGATCCACGACGACGCCGACGACCGGGATGCCGTCGGCAACGAGCGCGAGCGAGACGCAGAAGAAGGGAATCCCGTTGGCGTAGTTGACCGTGCCGTCGAGGGGATCGAGGACCCAGGTCCTGCCGTTCGCCGCCGCGCCCTCCCGGTCCATCCGCTCGTGCGACCCGGACTCCTCGGCGACGATCGCGTCGGCCGGATAGCGCCGCCGGATGGTCGCGATCACCTGCGCCTCGGACAGGTGGTCGGCCTCGGTGACGACGTCCTTGGCGCTCTTGTGGTCGATCCGCTCGAGCCGCTCATAGTGCTCCATGAGCAGCCGACCGGCGGCCCGCGCCGTCGCGACCGCGAAGTCGAGCTCGGCCCGCCAGGCCGTCCCCGGTCGCGTCGCCGGGGCGGCCTCCGCGCTCACGATCCGCAGTCGACGCCGACCGGACGGACGCTCGACCCGAGCGTCGTCATCGATGCGGTGAAGCTGACCGTCGCCCCCGGCTCGATCCTCGGGCTCTGCGCGTACGTGGATTCGGGGCCGATGCCGCCGGACGTCGGATCGAACAGCCGGCACGTCGTCTGCCCGGCGCTCGACCCGTGGTTGGTGACCTCTATGGTGACCGCCAGCCCGCTCCCTGCGGCGGCGACGTTCGAGACGTCGCCGGAGAACGGACCGATCCCGGCGAGCGCGAACCGGCCGGCGAGCGCGAGGATGACGACGCCGACGACGATCGCGATGAGGACCGTGCCGTGCGCCTGCGAGGACGCGACGTCCTTGAGCCCGAGCGGGTTGCAGCGTTCGCAGAGTCCCGCGTCGAGCGGGACTGGCGCGCCGCACCGCGCGCACGGATGGGTCTGCACGGTGGCGGCCAGCGGCGGGGTCGGCGTCACGGACGTCGTGGGTGTCACCGATGAATTCTTCCACGAACGCTCAACGGGCGCGTTCGCGACGGCGAGCCTACCGTCGCTCGGCGGCCGCGACGAGCCGGTCCACGTCGACCGACGTTCGAGCCAGCAGGACGACCTCGTCGACGCCGCGCTCCCGCCAGCGGGCCGCCTCCTCGGACTGGGCCCCGATCCAGGCAGAGCCGGTCAGCGCGTCCTCACCGGACCGGCCGTTCTCGTAGCCGATGGTGACGCTCACCTCGCTCCGGCTGCGCCCCTTCGCGGCGAGCGCATCGAGGAAGACGGGCAGCAGCCGTTCGAGCTGGTCGGGGCGGCACGCCCAGCCGTCGGCGAGACCGGCAGCCAGCCGGGCGCCGGTCGCGGACTGGCCGCCGACGACGATCGGCGGCGGCGGGTTCGGTGCCGGGAGCGCGACGGCGTCACGGAGCGGATAGAAGCGGGCGTCACGCGACACGAATTCGCCGGTCCACAGCGCTCGCAGGACCCCGATCGCCTCCTCCAGCCGGGCAATCCGCTCCGGGATCGCCGGGTACGGCATCCCGTACGCGGCGTGCTCGCCGGCAAAGCCGCCGATCCCCATTCCGAGGACGAGCCGGCCCCCGGACGCCTCCTGGAGGGTCGCCGCCATTCGGGCGAGCAGCGCCGGGTGGCGGTTCATGACGTTGGCGACGAACGGCCCGATCGTCACCCGCTGCGTGACGGCCGCGACCGTCGCGATCGTCGTCCAGCACTCGAGGACCGGCTTTGGCGGCCCGGCTCGCCGGACGAAGTGGTCCCAGCAGCGGATGCCGTCGTATCCCGCCGCCTCGAGCCGGACGGCCGATTCGCGCCACCACCCGAGCGACACGCCGATCGTGTCGAGGGCAACGGACAGCCGAACGCCGGAAAGGGGCACCGAACGAACCAGCGAGCCGCGCGCCCGACCGACGGCCTAGAGCCCGGCCTCGAACAGCCGCAGATCCTGCGGCGAGACCGCGTTGTCGCCGCGCGTCGGCCCGAGCGCGTCGCGTGCACCGAGCGCCTCGAGATCCTCCGGGAACCGGCCGACCATGTCGACGACGACAGAGCGAATCCGCTCCGCGTTCTTGGCGAACACCTCGAGGACCTCGGTCGCGTTGACGGCGTCCGTGCCGGTCTGGACGCCGGCGTCGTAATCGGTGATGAGCGAGATGTTGACGACGGCCATCCCGAGCTCCCGGCAGAGGTACGCCTCGGGGTATTGCGTCATCGAAACGACCTCCCAGCCCGCATCACCGAACCACTTCGATTCGGAGCGGGTCGAGAACCGCGGGCCGTTGATGACGACGATCGTGCCGGTCTCGTGGAGCGGGATCCCGTGCTCGCGGATGACCTCCGCGGCGATGCGGCGCAGCTCGGGGTCGTAGATCGATGCCGCGCTCACGTGCGTCACGATCGGCCCGTCGAAGAACGTGTCGACGCGGCCGCGCGTCCGGTCGACGAACTGGTCGCAGAGGACGAAGTCGCCGGGCTTCACGTCGACCTGCAGCGAGCCCGCCGCGCACGGGCTGATGACCGCTTTCACGCCGAGCGAGCGGAACGCCCAGACGTTCGCCCGGTAGTTGATCCGATGGGGCGGGATCGTGTGGCGCCGACCATGGCGCGGCAGGAAGACGACCTTTCGGCCGGCGATCTCGGCGAGGAACAGGCTGTCGGATGGCGGGCCGTACGGAGTGTCGACCTTGATCTCGCTGACGTCGTCGAGCAGCGAGTAGAAGCCCGACCCGCCGAACACGCCGATTTCCGCGCTGTCACGCGCCATGCGCCCCTCCAGTCGTTCGTTTCGATGCCTCGGCGTCGCGGTCGGCGAACCAGTCCGCGAGCGGCGGGCTGCCCGTCAGCGACGAGAAGTCGCCGCTCCGAATCGCGGCGGCCGTTGCTGCGGCCGCCTTGATGGCGACCCACGTCAGGCCACCGCCCACGCTGATCCGCTGCGCGCCTGCGCCGACGGCGTCGGACAGCGAGAGCCCGGCGAACGCGAGGACGTTGACCGGCCGCGAGACCGCGCCGCAGACGGCACGAATGTCGGCCACCGTCCGAAGGCCGGGCGCGTAGAGGACATCCGCGCCGGCCCGTTCATAGGCCCGCACCCGCGCGATCGTGTCGTCGAGGTCCGGGTTGCCCCGGATGTGGTTCTCGGCCCGCGCGGTGAGCATGAACGGGAAGGGCAGGCCGTGCGCGACCTCGGCCGCGGCGGCGACCCGCTCCGTCGCGGCTTCGAGGTCGTAGATCCCGCGGCGCGAGTCGTAATCCTCGATCGAGCCGCCGACGGCGCCGGCCTCCGCGACCCGCCGGATCGCCTCCGCCGCGGCGGCGGGTTCCGGCCCGTACCCGTTCTCCAGATCGACCGAGACGGGGAGGTCGGTCGCCGCGACGAGCGCCTCGACGTGGCGGACGACCTCGTCGAGCGTGACGTGCCCGTCGAGCCGGCCGAGCGTGAACGCGAACCCCGAGCTCGTCGTCGCGAGCGCCGCGAAGCCGAACGCCTCCAGCATCCGCGCGGAGCCGGCGTCCCAGGGGTTCGGGATGACGAACGGCTCGCCCGCGTGGAGCGCGCGGAACGCCTCGGCCTTGTGCTCCTGGCTGACAGTCATGCGGGACCTCGCGCGGAGAGGCACCGCGGGTGGCTCGCGGCGCGTGTCTCGCGCCGTACGGTAGCGGACGGCGCGCCCACGGATCAGCGGGATGCCGTGGCCCGCGGCGCGGACGGTTGATCCGCGGCGCGCTCGCGGTTACCGTCCGAGCGATGACGCCCGACGACGAATCGCTCGAGCTCCTCGAGCTGGCGGACTGGCGCCGACGAGTGGCGGTCCTCTACGCCGACGTCCGCCGGCTCGCCGTCATCGACACGCGTTCGGCGCTCGCACTGTGGCGGAGCGAACGCGAGCGGCTCTTCCGGGACCACCCGCAGTCGCCGGTGCCGGTCGGCGGTCGGGTCACCTTCAAGGCCCGCCATTTCGAGCACGACCCGGAGATGCGCTTCGAGGTCGTGCTCGAGAGAGCCCCGCCGCCGGCGCCGAATGCGCTCGCGCTCGAGCTCCCGAACAGCGGCGCGGACCGGCTCGCGTTCCGTCGGATCGGCCGGGTCACCGTCCCCTTCCCCGCCGGCGACCGGACGCTCTCGGTCTTCTGGATGGAGGGCTACGCCGGCGGACTCTTCCTCCCGTTCCGCGACGCGACGAACGGCACGGAGACGTACGGCGCGGGCCGCTACCTCATCGACGCGGCAAAGAGCGCAGACCTGGGCGGCGACGCGGACCGCGGGACGCTCGTCCTCGACTTCAACTTCGCCTACCAGCCGTCCTGCGCGTTCGATCCGAAATGGGCCTGCCCGCTCGCACCGCCCGAGAACCGGCTGGACATTCCCATTCGCGCGGGCGAGCGGATCGCCTAGCGCCGCGTCAGGATCGTCGGTCGGGACGATCCGCTCGGGACCATCGTCTCGACATCACCGGGACGCTCGGCGCCTCCGGCGTGCGGATCGGAGCAGTCATCATCCGTCCGTGGATCCCACGCACCACCGGGTGCGGGCGGTTGGACCGGTGGCATGCGCTTCCTGACCGGCAGCCGCACCGCCGACGACGAGCGGCTTCTCTGGGCGCGCGACATCCGATTCGTCAACCGCGTCGCCAGGACCGTGGCCGTCGGCCGCATCCTCGAGCTCGAGGCGGGCTCGTGCCTCATCGCCCCCGCGGCGAGCCTGACCGACGCCGTCGTCGCCGACGTTGCGAGGGCCGCGCGGAACCCCGAGTACGGCGTCGTCGCCGTCGACCGCGGCCTGCCCGAGCACGAGCGCTACCTCGTCGCCTTCTCTGCGGCCGTCCAGGTGTCCGGCATCGCGGACCGGATCGGGATGGCGCAGTCGACCCACGTCGCGCAGACGAAGACGCTCGACTACTTCTTCAGCCTCAAGAACGTCCATGACGTCCACTTCCAGCCGATCGTCGAGCTCGCGACCGGCGACCTCCACGAGTACGAGTGCCTCTTCCGGCCGGTCATGCCGATGCTCCCCCAGTCGATCACCGCGATCGTCCATGCCGGCATCGACACCGACCGCTCGGTCGAACTCGACGCATTCATCGTCGCCCGAATCCTCGGGCGGCTCGCCGAGCTCAAGGCAGCCGGCGAGGCCGTCGATTCGCGCTACGCGATCAACGTCACGCCGGCGAGCCTCCTCGCCTCCGCGTTCGACCCCGCGATCCTCGTCGCGATGGTCCGCGATGCCGGCCTCGCCGTCCGGCAGCTCACCGTGGAATGCACGGAGCAGCAGGCGGTCGCCGACCCCGAGCGACTCGTCCGCCGCGTCAAGGAGCTGCGCCGGCTGGGCTTCGGGTTTGCGGTCGACGACGCCGGGGCCGGCTACGCGAGCTTCACCCTCATCGCCGCGCTGAGGCCGTCGATCATCAAGATCGACCGCGAGATTGTCCACGGGATCGGCAGCAAGAAGGGCGACGCGAAGCAGGCGCTCGTCGAGGCCTTCGTCTCCTTCGGCCGCCGGATCGGCGCCCAGCTCGTCGCCGAGGGGATCGAGAACCGGCGCGACCTGGCGATGCTCACCGCACTCGGCGTCGAGTACGGCCAGGGCTACCTGCTCGGACGCCCGTCGTCGATCCCGAAACCGGCGCGACACCCGACCGCCGAGGTGCGCTCGTCGAACCGGGCGCACCGCGCACACGGACGATCGGCCTCCGTCGAGGCGACAGCGTCCTAGCGCCTCCGACCGGCACACGCCGCGGCCCGACGTACCATCGGGCGCATGACCGAACGCTCGCCGCGACCGGCCGGACCGGCCGATGCCCTGACTGATCCCATCCGCCAGTTCCTCGAAGCGCCGCGCTTCGCGACGATCGCGACCCTCGACGCGGACGGCGATCCGCACCAGGCGGTGATCTGGTACGCGCTCGACGGCGACGACCTGCTGATCAACAGCCGCGTCGGGCGGGTCTGGCCGCAGAACCTCGATGGCGACCCACGCGTCTCGATCGCCGTCTACGACACCGAGCGCCCGTACCACTGCGTCATGCTCAAGGGCCGCGCGACGCGCATCCACGAGGGCGCGGACGCGGAACGCGACATCATGGACCTGGCGCGGCGCTACGGGCGCGACCCCTCACGGTACGGCGGCCAGCAACGAGCGACCTACCGTGTCACGATCGAGCACGCGTTCGACTACGCCGACTGAGATGCCGGCCGAACCTCGCCCGTCCGGCATCGTCGCGCTCGCGGGCGGCGTCGGCGGCGCGAAGCTCGCCGCCGGCCTCCAGGCTGTCGTCGGCGCCGGCCTGACCGTCGTCGTCAACACCGGCGACGACTTCGAGCTCCACGGGCTCACGATCTGGCCCGACCACGACACCGTGGCCTACACGCTCGCGGGCCTCGAAGATCGGGAGCAGGGCTGGGGCCTGCGCGACGAGACGTGGCACGTCATGGGCGCGCTCGATCGGCTCGGCGGCGAGACGTGGTTCCGGCTCGGCGACCGCGACCTCGCGACCCACCTCCTGCGCAGTGGCCGCCTCGCACGCGGCGACCGGGCGACGGAGGTCGCGCTCGCGCTCCAGGCGGCGCACGGCGTCGGCCCGCAGATCCTGCCGATGAGCGACGAGCCGGTTCGAACGGAGGTCCGAACCGACGACGGCTGGCTCACCTTCCAGGACTACTTCGTCCGCCTGCGCCAGGCGCCGGCGGTGCGCGAGATCCGCTTCCGCGGCATCGATGACGCTCGACCCTCCGCGGAAGTCGGTGCGGCGATCCGGGCGGCGGAGGCGATCGTCGTCTGCCCGTCGAACCCGTTCGTCTCCATCGGGCCCATCCTCGCCCTGCCCGGCATCCGCGAGGCGATCGCGGCACGCCGAGCGGCAGGAGCGCGCGTCGTTGCGGTAAGCCCGATCGTCGCCGGTCGCGCGCTGAAGGGTCCCGCGGACCGGATGCTCCAGTCGCTCGGCCATGACCCGTCGGCGCTCGGGGTTGCCAGGCTGTACGCCGGCATCGCAGACGTGCTCGTCGTCGACCACGCGGACACCGACCTCGCCGCGGCGATCCGGTCGGCCGGCATCGAGCCGCTCGTCGCCGACACGGTCATGACGGACGATGCGTCCCGCGCGCGACTCGCCGCGACCGTCGTCGATGCGAGCCGCGCTGCCACCACGTCCCGGGCGGCTGCTCGCGCGTAGCAGGCCGGCCCGGGTCGCCCATCCCGCTACGATCCGATCGATGTCCTCGGACCCCAGCCCCACCGCGAACCCGGGCCCGGCCGCCCGCGACGACGCGGCCGCCGGCCAGCCGGCGAGCGCCGCGGTCATCCCGGTGCGCTCGCTCGAGGGCGCCAAGACCCGGCTCGGCCACGTGCTCGACGCCGAGGAGCGCCGGGACCTCGTGGCGCGACTGCTGCGTCGAACCGTCGGCGCGGCGCGCCAGGCCGGCGTCGCCGACATCGTCGTCGTCAGCGAGGACGACGCGACCCGGGCGCTCGCGGCCGCGGCCGGAGCCCGGGCGATCGGTCAGCGCCGCCGTGGGTTGAACGCCGCGCTGGGCGTCGGCCGCGACGCCGCGCTCGATGCCGGCGCAGCGACGCTCGTCGTCCTGCCCGGCGACCTGCCGCTCGTCGATGGCGAGTCGGTCGCCGCCCTGTTCGCAGCGGCCCGTCCGCCGGCGGCCAGCGACACCGACAGCCTCACGGATGCGGATGAGGCCGTCGTCGTCCTCGTCCCGGATCGCCACGGTCGCGGGACGAACGCGCTCCTCCTTCGCCCGCCGGACGTCATCGCGTTCGCATTCGGCGCCGACAGCCGGGCGACGCACGCGCGACTGGCCGCCGAGGCCGGAGCGCGATATGTCGAGCTCGAGTCGCCCCTGTCGATCGATCTCGACACCCCCGAGGATCTCCTCCTCGTCGAGGACCGGCTCGTCGAGCTTGGCCATGCCGGCTGACATCGACGACGCCGCCCGCGCCGGGACTGCGCGGACGTGCTGACGGTCGTCGCGCTCGAGGCGATGCCCGAGGTGTCTCCGGGCGACGACCTCGGGCGGCACATCGGCGACGCTCTCGCCGGCACGCGCGGCGCCCTGCCGCTCGCCGAGACCGACGTGCTCGTCGTCACCCAGAAGGTCGTCTCGAAGGCCGAGGGAGCGATCGTGGACCTCCGGACCATCGAGCCGCGACCCGAGGCGGTCGACTTCGCGGCGAGGTTCGACCGGGACCCTCGACAGATCGAGGTCGTCCTGCGCGAGGCTCGCCGTGTCGTCCGGATGGAACGCGGTGTGCTGATCACGGAGACGCATCACGGCTTCGTCTGCGCGAACGGCGGGATCGACGCCTCGAACGTCGGTCCCGGGTCGGGCGACGTCGTGACGCTCCTGCCGAAGGATCCCGACGCCTCGGCGGCCTCGATCCGGGCGGCGGTTCGAGACCGCTTCGGCGTCGACGTCCCGATCGTCGTGTCGGACAGCTTCGGGCGGCCGTGGCGCTGGGGGATCGTCGATGTCGCGATCGGGGTGTCGGGCCTCCGCCCGCTCGACGACCTGCGCGGGACCGCGGACGCCGACGGCCGGACGATGCACTCGACGGTCCGTGCCGTCGCCGACGAGATCGCCTCGGCCGCCGAGCTCGCGCTCGGGAAGACGGCTCGTCGCCCGGTCGCGCTCGTTCGCGGCGCCGACCCGATCCGCGGCGAGGGCTCGATCCGCGAGGTCGTCATGGACCGGGCGTCGGACCTCTTCGGCTGATGCTCGCGCTCGGGCGCCGCTGGATAGTTCCGGCGCGATGAAGATCGGCCTCCAGATCCCGTCGTTCACGTTCCCCGGCGGCGACGCGGCCATCGGGCGGACGCTCGGCCGGATCGTTCGGACGGCGGACGCCGCGGGCTTCGACTCGATCTGGGTGATGGACCACTTCTTCCAGATCCGGAGCGTCGGCCCCACGACGGACCCGATGCTCGAGGGCTGGACGACGCTCGGCTTCCTGGCCGCGAACACGACGAGAGCGCGGCTTGGCCTCCTCGTCGGCGGCGTCCACTACCGGGCCCCGGGCCTCTGGATCAAGGCCGCGACGACCCTCGACGTGCTCTCAGGCGGCCGCGCCTGGCTCGGGATCGGGGCCGCCTGGAACGAGGAGGAGTCGCGTGCGCTCGGCTTCCCGTTCCCGTCGCTCGGCGAACGGTTCGACCTCGTCGAGGACACGCTCCGGATGGCCCACCTCATGTGGCAGGGCGAGCGCGGCAGCGAGACGTCGTTCGATGGCCGGCGGACGCACGCGGAACGGCTCCTCAACGCTCCCCAGTCGCTCAGCCGGCCGCGCGTCCCGATCCTCGTCGGCGGGGGCGGCGAGCGGCGGACGCTCCGGCTGGCGGCGCAGTACGCCGATGCGACCAACGTGTTCGGCGGCCCCGAGGGCCTGGCCCACAAGTACCGCGTCCTGCGCGAGCACTGCGAGGCGATCGGTCGGCGGTACGACGAGATCGAACGGACGACCCTCCAGAACGTCGCCGTCACGCCTGACGGGGGCAACGGGACGCAGACGCCGTCGGCGATCGTCGACCGGTTCGGAGAGCTCGGCGACGCCGGCGCGCAGCAGGTGATCGTCAGCATCCGCGACGTCTGGGACCCGGCGCGCCTCGAGGTCATCTGCGCGGACGTGGTGCCGGCTGTCCACGACCTCTGAGCCAGTCGAGGCAGCCGTTGCAGGCACCTCGCGTCGCGGCGGAGATCATACTCCCAGGGAGTATGTCGGCGATGATAGGATGCGGACGATGAGCCACGAACGGGAAACGCCCGCCTCGAAGAACGGTTCGGGCGGCTTCGGGGGCGTGTCGATCGACTTCGGTGCGACCGGAAGGACGGATGCGCTGCCGTCCGGGCTGCCGGCGATCTCCTTCGGCGGCTCGGCCACATCGCCGGTCAGTGGCAACGGCACGGACGCCTCGCTCCGCGGCGATGGCCCTCACCACGCGAAGGTCGTCATCGTCGGTTCCGGTCCGGCGGGCCTGACCGCGGCGATCTACGCGGCGCGAGCGAACCTCGAGCCGATCGTGCTCGCGGGTTCGGCCCCCGGTGGCCAGCTGATGATCACCTCGGACGTCGAGAACTTCCCGGGCTTTCCCGCCGGCGTCCAGGGCCCGGAGCTCATGGCGGCGTTTCGCGAGCAGGCGGAGCGGTTCGGCACCCGCCTCGTCGACGTCGACATCGATCGGGTCGACTTCGCCAGCCGACCGTTCGGGCTGTGGGCGCGTGGCGTCGAGTATCGGGCCGACGCGGTCGTCGTCGCGACCGGCGCGTCGGCGCTCTGGCTGGGTCTTCCGTCAGAGGAGCGTCTGCGCGGACGTGGCGTCTCCGCCTGTGCGACGTGCGACGGCTTCTTCTTCCGCGACAAGGAGATCGCCGTCGTCGGCGGCGGCGACACCGCGATGGAGGAGGCGACGTTCCTCACCCGCTTCGCCTCGAAGGTCCATCTGCTCCACCGGCGCGACGACTTCCGGGCGAGCCGGATCATGGCCGACCGCGCCCGCTCGAACGAGAAGGTCGAGGTCCACCTGAACACGGCCGTCGACGAGGTCCTGGGTGACACGCACGTCACCGGGCTTCGTCTCCGCGACACCAGGACCGACGAGACGCGCGAGATCTCGATGGACGGCCTGTTCATCGCGATCGGCTACCGCCCGAACACCGATGCCTTCCGCGACTGGCTCGAGGTCGATCCGATGGGCTACCTCGTCGTCCACGACGAGACCGGCTCGAAGATCGAGGGCGTGTTCATCGCCGGCGACGTCCACGATCACCGTTACCGCCAGGCGGTCACCGCGGCCGCCGACGGCTGCAAGGCCGCGATCGATGCCGAGCGCTGGCTCGAGACGCAGGGGCTGACGGAACGCGCGACCGCGACCGCCTGGTAGGGGCTCGGCGATGTCGATGATGGGTGGCGGCTGGAGCGTCATGCGCTCGTTCCGGCGCGACGATTCGGTCCGCTCGTACAAGCTGTCGCCGGGGCTGGTTCGGCGGATCGCGCGCTTCGCCTCGCCCTACCGCCGCCTGCTCGGGATCTTCCTCGTGCTGATCGTCGTCGATGCCGCGATTGCCGCGGCGAACCCGCTGATCTACCGGGCGATCATCGACGACGGGATCCTGCCGAGGCAGTCCGGCCTCGTCGTGGAGCTCGCGCTGCTGCTCGGCCTGCTTGCCGTGTTCGACGCCGTGCTTTCGCTCGTGGAACGCTGGATCTCCGCCCGCGTCGGCGAAGGACTGATCTACGACATGCGAACGAAGGTGTTCGCCCACTTCCAGCGGATGCCCATCGCGTTCTTCACCCGAACCCAGACCGGCGCCCTCGTCAGCCGCCTGAACAACGACGTCCTCGACGCCCAGAGCGCGTTCACGAACACGCTGTCATCGGTCGTCGGCAACGTCATCACAGTCATCGTCACGCTCATCGCGATGTTCGTCCTGAGCTGGCAGATCACCCTCCTCGCCCTCGTGCTCTTCCCGGTGTTCGTCCTGCCGGCGCGCTATGTCGGGCGTCGGATCCAGGCGATCACGCGGGAGAGCTACAACCTCAACGCGGCGATGACGTCGACGATGACCGAGCGCTTCAACGTCGCGGGCGCGCTCGTCGTCCGGCTGTTCGGCGAGCCGCTGCGGGAGATCCGGAGCTTCGAGGAGAAGGCCGGCCGTGTCCGCGACATCGGCGTGACCCAGGCGATGTATCTCGTCGTGTTCATGACGTCGCTGCTCCTCACGGCGTCGTTTGCGACCGCGCTCGTCTACGGTCTCGGCGGCGTGCTCGCGATCGACGGCGTCCTCCAGGTCGGGACCGTCGTGGCGCTGACGGCGTATCTCAACCGGCTGTATGGCCCGCTGACCGCGTTGTCGAACGTCCAGGTGAACGTCATGACGGCGCTCGTCTCGTTCGACCGGATCTTCGAGGTCCTCGACCTGCCGCCACTCGTCGACGAGAAGCCGGACGCCGTCGGGATTCCGCGCGGGCCGGCGACGGTCGAGTTCGAGCACGTCGACTTCAGCTACCCGACGGCCGCCGAGGTATCCCTGGCCTCGCTCGAATCGGTCGCGGTGCTCGACCAGTCGCCGTCCGCCCAGGTCCTCCACGACGTCTCGTTCGAGGCGCGACCGGGAGACCTCGTCGCGCTCGTCGGTCCGTCGGGTGCCGGGAAGACGACGATCAGCGCGCTGATCCCGAGGCTCTACGACGTCCGCGCCGGCGCCGTCCGGGTGAATGGCGTCGACGTCCGCGACGCGACCTTCGAGTCGCTCCGGGCGACGATCGGGGTCGTTACGCAGGACGCCCACCTGTTCCACGACACGATCCGGGCGAACCTGCTCTATGCGCGACCGGAGGCATCCGACGAGCAGCTCACCGACGCGCTGCGTGCGGCGCAGATCCTGCCGCTCATCGAGTCGCTCCCGGACGGGCTCGAGACGGTCGTCGGGGACCGCGGCTACCGCCTGTCGGGCGGCGAGAAGCAGCGGATCGCGATCGCGCGGCTGCTCCTCAAGGCACCCGACATCGTCGTCCTTGACGAGGCGACCGCGCACCTCGATTCCGAATCCGAGGTCGCTCTCCAGCGAGCCCTCCGTACCGCGCTCGCCGGACGAACCTCAATCGTCATCGCCCATCGACTCTCGACGATCCAGCAGGCCGACCAGATCCTCGTCGTCGCGGCCGGTCGAATCGTCGAGCGGGGACGGCACGCCGAGCTGCTCGCCGCCGGCGGCCTGTACGCGGACCTGTACCGGACCCAGTTCTCGCGTGAGTCGCCGGCGCCCGACGACGAGGCCGCGGAGCTTGCCCCGCTTTCGGCGCTCGGCTGAGGGCGCGGCCATCGCGATCAAGACGGCGGCGGTTCGGCTCGACGGGGGCATGCGCTTCGTCGCCCGTGTCGGCTCGGGCCACGACGTCGCCTTCGACGACCGGGAGACGGACACGGCCGCGGGCCCGACCGAATCGCTGCTCGCCGCGCTCGCGGCCTGCACCGGCATGGACGTCATCACGATCGCGCGCAAGAAGCGCCAGACGGTCGAGTCGTACGTCGTCCATGCGCGCGCCGAGCAGCGAACCGAATACCCGCAGGTCTTCACCCGGATCGACCTCGTCCACGAGATCGTCGGTCCGGACGTCAGCGAAGTGGCCGTGCGCCGCTGCGTCGAGCTGTCGGCGACGATCTACTGCCCGATCAGCGCGATGCTGAGTGCCGGCGCGACCGAGATCCATCACGGCTTCCGGATCCGGAACACGGGCCCGAGCCCGTTCGAGGCCGCGGCGGAGGTCATCGTCACCGGGCCGTTCGCCAGGCCGGACATCGTCCGAACCATCGCGCCCGCCTGAGCGTCGCCGGCCCTCGCGTTCGGGCCGGCTCTTTCCCCTTGCATTGTTATTCGGGCGTGTGTATAGTCATGCCCAGATGACGCCGCGGATGCGCGGCGGATCGAGCAACGGTCGGGTCGCCGGCGAGCGACCGACGCGCCGGCGAGCGCACGACCCCTCCCTCGATCCGCCGGAGCACTCGCGGCGTCGTGCTGTTGCCGCCGTCGGCAGCTGAGCGGGGCCGTTCGCGGCCCGCCCGAGCCACCTTCCCGAGCGGCGCGTTGCCCACCAGGCACTGATTCCGGCGCTCGCGCGACGCTGAGGACCCTGCGAGGCACCCAACCGACATCGATCGCAGCCGCATCGTGTCGCCTCAGACCCCACGGGGCAACGAACCGCCTGCCGGGCGCGGAATCCATGGCCTCGTGGGCAACGGGCGGTGGCCCGCCCGCTCTCCCTCGGCGCCGCGTTGCCCACCAGGCTCTGATTCCGGCACTACGGCGTCGCGAAGCACCCTGGCAGGATCCGAACCGACACGGATTGGCGCGAATTGGTGTCGCCTCGGACCCCACTGGGCACCGAACCGACGGCCGGGCGCACGATTCGTAGCCGGCGAGGTAACGGCGCTCCGTCGGCGGTCGCCGCCGAGCGACCGGCCGCCCAACCGCTCCTACGGCCGGCGGCCGAGCAGGATCAGCAGCGGGTAGTCGCGTCCGTCGCGCTCGATTGACGGCCCGATCGGCGTCTCGACGTCCACGAACCCCGCGTCGCGCGCCACAACGGCCAGCTCGTCCGGATCGAAGCCGTTGTGGTGGATCCCCTCGGCGTCCTCGCTGTGGAACGAACCATCCTCGGTCGCGAGATCCGCGATCGCGATCCGGCCGCCCCCATGCAGCAGTCGGAGAATCGCGCGCAACGCCGCCCCGGTGTCCTCGAGGTGGTGGAGCACGAGGAGCGAGATCGCCAGGTCGAACGGTTCGGGCGGCGGCGGATCGGCCAGCAGGTCGAGCCGAAGGGTCGAGACGCGCCGCGCGCCCAGCGCGTCGAGCTTCCCGCGGGCGACGTCGAGCATCCCGGCAGACGGGTCGGACAGCACGAGGTCGCCGACGTCGTCGGCCAGCGCGAGGCCGAGCAGTCCCGTCCCTGCGCCGATCTCGATCGCTCGCATCTCAGCCGTCAACGGGATCGCGGAGCGGATCGCGTCGGCGACGGCCTCCGCGCGTTCCTGCCGTTCGGGTGTGTCCCAGGTCGCGGCGCGCTCGTCGAAGGTGCTCATCGCGACATCATCGCAACCCCGCAGCCCGGCCGTACCGAGGACCCGCGACGAACCCGCGTCAGCCGACGACAACCCGCGTCTCCCCGGCGCGCAGGTGTGCGTAGCCGGGCTTCACGACCTCGTTGATCAGCCGCAGCCGCTCGTCGAATGCCGCGAATGCCGACTTCATCGCGTTGATCGTCAGCCACTCCATCTCGCCGAGCCCGAGGCCGAATGCCTCGTCGAGCGTGGCGAACTCACCCGACAGCGAGACGTTCGACATGAGGCGGTTGTCGGTGTTGACCGTCACCCGGTAGCGAAGGCGACGGAGCAGGTCGAACGGATGCTCCGCGATCGAGGGCACCGCGCCGGTGTGGACGTTCGAGGTCGGGCACATCTCGAGCGGCACGCGCCGATCGCGGACGAACGTCGCGAGGCGGCCCAGCTCGACCGAGCCGTCGGGCCGGACGACGATGTCGTCGACGATCCGCACACCGTGGCCGAGGCGTTCGGCGCCGCAGAACTGGAGCGCCTCCCAGATGGACGGCAGCCCGAACGACTCGCCCGCGTGGATCGTGAGGTGGAAGTTCTCGCGACGAACGAGGTCGAACGCGTCGAGGTGACGGGTCGGGCGGTAGCCGGCCTCCGGTCCGGCGATGTCGAACCCGACGACCCCGGCGTCGCGCCAGCGGACGGCGCAGGCCGCGACCTCGACCGAACGGGCGGCCTGGCGCATGGCCGTCACGAGCGCCTTCATGACGATCGGTCGGCCGGCCGCCGCCGCGCGTTCGGCCCCCAGACGGAAGCCCTCGAGATTCGCCTCGACGACCTCGTCGAGCGTCAGGCCGCGCTCGGTCGAGAGCTCGGGCGCGTAGCGAACCTCGGCATACACGACGCCGTCGGCGGCGAGGTCCTCGGCGCATTCCGCGGCGACACGGACGATCGCGTCGCGCTCCTGCATGACGCCGATCGTGTGCTCGAACGTCTCGAGATACAGCTCGAGGCTCTTGCGGTCCGCGCCGCGGCGGATCCAGGCCGCCAGCTCGTCGGGATCGGTCGTCGGCAACCCGTCGTAGCCGTATTCGCGGGCGAGGTCGACGATCGTGGCCGGGCGCAACCCGCCGTCGAGATGGTCATGGAGCAGGGCCTTGGGAGCCCGGCGGATCGTCTCGAGGGCCAGCACGTCGTCTCTCCTTGCGACCCGTTCTCGCCGATCGTAGCCGGTGCGCCGGTGCGCCGAAACACGGTCATCGTCAGGCCCGGACGTGCGTCAGCGGCTCAACGCGGAGGTTTACGGGTAGTAACCTCGGCCGAGTCGAGCAGCCCGCAGGCCCATCGAACGGGGGCTCGGCGACGAGGGAGGACGGGGGATGGCGATCGGTTCGTGGCGCCGGCGAGTGGCGGCCCTTGCATTCTGTGCGCTCCTCGCGCTGCCGACCGCCGGGTCGGCTTCGGCCGCGAACCCGCGGACGCAGGGGCCGGGCGCTGCGAACGCCGCGCGTATCGCCGACATCGCGTCGCATGCCAGGTCGGGCCGCCGGCCGGCGGTCTCGCCACGGACCCTCCAGCCGACCGGCCGCCCCCTCCATGACGTGCGCGACCGACTCCCCGGGCGTTCGACATCGACGACCACGCGCCAGCCGAGCGCGATCACGGCGGCGCCCGACACGTCGCTCACGTCGGACAGCGGCGCGCCGGCTCTGACGATCGCGTCGACCGCCGGGCTCGCGATCCAGGACGACATCGAGCCGCCGGATCCGTGGGTCGCCGCCGGCCCGGACAACGTCGTCCAGATGGTCAACGTCTCGGTCCAGATCAGGAACCGACGGGGCAGCGGGACGACGAACGTCACGCTGCCGGACTTCTTCGGGCTGCCGACCAACCCGGTGACGTACGACGCCGACGGGCGGATCGTGTTCGACTCGCTCCACAATCGCTGGATCGCGAGCGAGCTGAGCTACGACTGCGACACGACGCAGGGCGACGCGGACTTCGGGCACGGTTACCTCGACGTCGCCGTCTCGCGGACGGCCGACCCGAAGGGACTGTGGGACATCACGTACACATACCTGCCTGATTTCCTGTACGACTTTCCGAGCCTCGGGACCTCGACGGACAAGGTGGCCATCGGCGCGAACGTTTACGACATGGCGCCCGAATCCTCGCCGGGTGCGGGCGACTGCATCGACCCGGCCGGGTTCGAGACGGGCGCCATCGCGAGCTGGAGCTGGAGTGACCTCCTCAAGCTCGCCACCACCCCCACCGACCCCATCGCGCTGCTCCTGCCGAGCGGCTTCGCGCCGCGCGTGGCGCTCCAGGCCCCGGCGACGACCGCGACGCTGTTCGTCGTCAGCGCGACCGGCGACACCGGCCGCGACGTCGGGTACCAGACGGTGACGGGCACCGGCAACGCGACCTCCCTGGCCGCCGACTTCGACCTCACGACCTCCGACATCGTCACGGCGTTCGTCGATCCCGTCGCGCCAACACAACCCGGCACCCCCTCGACGATCGCCGACGCTGCCGACTACCGGCCGACGGACGCGGTCTGGCGCCAGAGCCGCCTCGTCTTCACCTCGACCACGAGCTGCATGCCTGCGGGCGACGACACGTCCCGCGACTGCGCCCGCTTCACCGAGCTCGCGACGGCCGCGGCGACCGCGTCCCCGACCCTTCGACAGGATCTCGCGGTGGGCGACGACGGCGCCGACAGCTTCATGCCCGGCGCCGGGTACGCCGGCGACGGAACGCTCCATCTCGCCTGGACGCGATCGTCGGCGTCGAGCTTCGCCTCGAGCATGGCCGCCTATCAGCGCACCGGCGATGCGGTCAACTCGATCTCCACGCCGCAGGTCGTCGCGGCCGGCGCAGCGACATACGACGGGACGCGCTGGGGCGACTACGTCGGGGTCGCGCAGGACCCGCAGGTCCCGGACGCCGTCTGGCAGGCGAACGAATATGCGAGCGCCGACGGCCTGTGGGCGACGAAGGTGTCGCAGCTCCAGACCGGCGGCCTCCGCTACGTCCCGATCACGCCCGTCCGCGTGCTCGACAGCCGGCCCGGCGGGACGGGACTCAGCGGCAAGTTCAGCCACGGAACGCCGCGGTCGTTCCCGGTCGGTGGCGTCAGCGGGATCCCGTCGACCGCCCGCGCGGTGACCGGCAACGTGACCGTCGTCAACCAGCAGGCCGGCGGGTTCGTCTCGATCACTCCCCTCTCCGTCTCCGCTCCGGCGACGTCGACGATCAACTTCCCGAGCGGCGACGTGCGCGCCAACAACGTCACCGCGACGCTCGGCGCCGGCGGCAAGCTGTGGGCCGTCTACCGGGCGAGCACGTCGAAGACGACGGATCTCGTGTTCGACGTCACGGGCTACTACCTCGACGACGATTCCGAGGCGGCCTACAGCGCGATCAGCCCGGTCCGGATGCTCGACACACGGTCACCGGCGATCGGCCTCACGTCCCCGTTCCACGGTGGCACGCCTCGCCGCCTGGCGCTCGGCGACGTGTCGGTCGGCGGCAGCGTCCGGGTGCCGAACACGGCGATCGCGATCACCGGCAACCTGACGGTCGTGAACCAGAAGCGGAGCGGCTTCGTCGCGATCACGACGACGTCGCAGCCGGCGCCGTCGACCTCGACGCTCAACTTCCCGGTCGGCGACGTGCGCGCGAACGGCGTGACGGTCCCGCTCGATGACGACGCGACGCATCGCGGAATCTGGATCGTGTATCGACCGACCGGCGGCCTCTCGAGCGACACGGCCGATCTGATCCTCGACGTCACCGGCTACTACACGAAGTCGGGCGGCGGCGCGGAGTTCCACCCGCTCAACCCGGGTCGGACGATGGACAGCCGCTCGGGAGCCGTCCTGAGCGGCATCGGCGGGAAGTTCCACGCGCTCACGCCGCGGACGCTCGACGTCGACGGCCGCTGGGGCGTCCCGACCGGCGCGACCGCGATCACGGGCAACCTGACGGTCGTCGGCGAGACGAAGGGCGGCTACGTGTCGGTCACGAAGGATCCGCCGGCCTCCACGCCGACGACCTCGACGATCAACTTCCCGCTCGGCGACATCCGGGCGAACGGGATCACCGTCCCACTCTCGACGAGTCCGGCCGGGAACGTCTCCCTCGACTACGCCGGCGCACCGTCGACGGCCACGACGGACCTCATCCTCGACCTGTCCGGCTACTTCAAGTGACAGCCGCGGCGATGCGGAGAGGCAGCATCGCCGCAATCACCGCCTTCGCGCTCGTCGTTCTCGTCGGCGCCCCCGACGTTGCCGTGCGTGCGGCCTCCCCGGTCGGGTCGCGCCCCGCGCCCGGTCGACTCGCGGTCGGCACGTCGGGTGGAGCGTACCGACCGCTCGCGACCCGGTCGGACGGGATGGTCGCGAGCCGCCTCCCCCGCTCGCTGCGGCCGCCGCGACCGATCGATCACCCTGCCCTCCGCCGCCTGCCCCGCTTCGAGCCGGCCGGTGCGGGCTCGCGGGTGCCGGCTCCGCGGACGGCAACCTCGACGCTGGCGCCGGTCGCCGCGACGACCACATCGGCGCCGAGTGCCGTCCTCCCGGGGTTCCAGGGAGTCGCGGCGACGACCGCGAACGAGGCGGGCGTCGATCCGCCGGACCCATGGATCGCCGTCGGACCCGATCACGTCGTCCAGGCCGTCAACCTGCTCGTCCGGATGACCGGTCGGACGGGCGGCTCGCCGCTCGACACGGCGCTGCCGACGTTCTTCGCCGTGCCCGACGGCGGGTTCGACGCTCACCCACGCATCGTCTTCGACAGCGTCCACCAACGTTGGGTCGCGAGCGAGGTCAGCTGGGACTGCAGCCCCGGATCCGTCGACGGGGAGCCGGCCGCGACGTACGGCCACGGCTACCTGGACGTGGCCGTGTCCGAGACGATCGATCCGACGGGGGCGTGGGGCCCCGTCTTCTACCGCCAGTACGTCGACCGGTTCCCGGACGTCCCCGCGGTCGCGACGACGCTCGACAAGGTCATCCAGAACACGAACGTCTACGAGATGGGCGACGGTCCGGGCGACTGCGTGACCGACACCTTCGTCGGGGCCGACTTCACGGTCACGGACTGGTCGGACCTGATCGACGGTGACGATACGGTCACGGCGTACACCGGACCCGCCATCGGGGAATCGTTCTCGATCCGGACGGCGAACCAGCAGCCGGCCTCGACAGCCTCCGCGTCGTGGGTGGGCTACTCGTCAGATGGCTCCGGCGGCTTCGACTGGGCGATCGGAGCCGTGTCGGGTACGGTCGCGGCCGGCACGATCGAGACCGGTGGCGTCGCGGGCCCGGACGTCGCCGGCCCGCCGGTCGAGCCGCCGTCACCGCGGCAGCCGAACGGCATCGTCAGCTCGGCGATCGACTCGCGCATCACCGACGCCGTCCAGCAGGGAGGCCGGCTCTTCGCGGTCTCGACGTACGGCTGCACGCCGGCCGGCGACAGCGTGGTCCGGGCGTGCGTTCGTGTTACGCAGTTCGACACCTCGAGCAGCGCACTGGTCCAGGACTTCGTCGTCGGCCTGAACGGGCTGGACGATTACGCCGGCGGCATCGGGCTGGCCGGCAACGGGACGCTCCACGTCGTCTGGACACGCTCGGGCGGCGCAGCCGGCGCATACCCGTCGTCGTACGCCGCCTACCAGCGCTCCACGGATCCCGTGAACTCGCTGAGCGCGCCGGTCCTCCTGGCCGCCGGCGTCGCGAACCATGGCGACGGGGGCGGCAGCGCGGGCTGGGGGGCGTACGTGGGTGTCGCCGACGACCCGCAGGTCCCCGACGCGGTCTGGCAGGCGAACGAGTACGCAAGCGCGGATGGGCGCTGGGCGACGAAGGTCTCGCAGCTCCAGACCGGCGGCCTCCACTACGTTCCGATCGGCCCGACGAGGCTCGTCGACACGCGGACCGGTCTCGGCATCTCGAGCTCGCTCAAGGCCAACGTGCCGCGCACGTTCGCCGTCACCGGCAAGGCCGGGATCCCGGCGGGCGTGCGAGCAATCACCGGCAACGTGACGGTCACGAACCAGACCGCGAAGGGCTTCGTCTCGATCACGCCGGCGCCCGTCGCGAACCCGTCGACGTCCACGCTCAACTTCCCGACCGGCGACGTGCGGGCGAACAACCTCACCGCCGCGCTCGGGCCCGGGGGCTCGCTCGCGGCGGTCTTCAAGGCGGCGTCCGGTTCGACCCATCTCGTGTTCGACGTCACCGGCTATTACGTCGACGACGGCGCGCAGGCCGCCTACAACCCGATCACGCCGTTGCGGCTGCTCGACACCCGGTCCGGCGTCGGCCTGTCCGGCGCGTTTCACGGCAACACGCCGCGGCGGCTCGCGATCGGCGGCATCGCCGTCGGCGGCAGCGTCCGGGTCCCGAGCACGGCGACGGCGATCACCGGCAACCTGACGGTCGTCGGCCAGACCCGGAGCGGCTACGTCTCGGTCACGAAGACGTCGCAGTCCGCTCCGACGACCTCGACGATCAACTTCCCGGGCCACGACATCCGCGCCAACGGCGTCACCGTCCCGCTCGACGGCGACGCGACGCACCGGGGCGTCTGGCTCGTCTACCGACCACTCGGTGGCCGGACGGCCGACACCGTCCACCTCGTCCTCGACGTCACCGGCTACTTCACGAAGGGCACGGGCGGCGTCCTGTTCCATCCGCTCAATCCGGGACGGATCATGGACACGCGACCAGAGGCACTGCTCAGCGGCCTCAGCCAGGCGTTCGAGGCCAACCTGCCGCGGCCGCTCCGGACGGCGGGACACTGGGGCGTACCGGCGGGCGCGACGGCGATCACGGGGAACCTCACCGTCGTCGACCAGACGTACGCGGGCTTCGTCTCGGTCACCAGGGATCCACCGACGACGACACCGACGACGTCGACGATCAACTTCCCCGTCGGCGACATCCGCGCCAACGGGCTGACCGGGCCGCTGTCCACGAGCCCGGCCGGCAACCTCTCGTTCGATTACGTCAGCGGCCGGGACGGCACGACCGCGCAGCTGATCCTCGATCTCTCCGGCTACTTCAGGTAGCCCGCGCCCAGCCCTTTGCGCGTTCGACGGCGTCGCGCCAGCGGGCGACGAGCCGCCGGCGCTCGGGCTCGTTCATCGACGGTTCGAACCGGCCGTCCAGCCGCCATGTCGCCGCGATCTCGTCCAGGCCCGACCAGACGCCCGTCGCGAGACCGGCGAGGAATGCCGCGCCGAGCGCTGTCGTCTCGGTCACGACCGGGCGCTCGACCGGCAGGTCGAGGAGGTCGGCCTGGAACTGGAGCAGCGCGTCGTTCACCGCCGCTCCCCCGTCGACGCGCAACGTCTCGAGTGACGCTCCCGAATCGGCGACCATCGCATCGAGCAGGTCGCGGACCTGGAACGCGATCGAATCGACCGTCGCCCGGGCGATCTCGGCGAGGCCCGTCGCGCGCGTGAGGCCGACGATGAGCCCGCGTGCATCGGGATCCCAGTGCGGCGCGCCGAGGCCGACGAACGCGGGCACGACGACGAGGTCCGGGTCACGTGGCGCCGCCGCGGCGAGCGCCTCGACGTCCGCCGAGACGCTGATGGCGCGGAGCCCGTCGCGCAGCCACTGGACGGCGGCGCCGGCGATGAACACCGAGCCTTCGAGCGCATACGCGGGCGCCGCTCCGGCTCCGAGCTGCCAGAGGACCGTGGTCAGGAGTCCGTGCGCCGACGGCAGCGGCGCCTGACCCGTGTTGACGAGCATGAACGCGCCCGTGCCGTACGTGTTCTTCGCGGCCCCGGCCGCGTGGCAGGCCTGGCCGAACGTGGCCGCCTGCTGGTCGCCGGCGAGCCCGGCGATCGGGATCGGGCGGCCGAACCACTCGGGATCCGTCTCGCCGAGAATCGCCGACGACGGCACGATCTCGGGCAGGACGGCACGAGGCACGCCGACGAGCTCGCACAGCTCGTCGTCCCAGCCGAGCCGGCGGATGTCGAACAGGAGCGTCCGGCTCGCGTTCGAGACGTCCGTCGCGTGGACGCGTCCGCCCGTCAGACGCCAGACGAGGAACGAGTCGACCGTCCCGAAGGCCAGCTCGCCGGCCTCGGCCCGCTCGCGCAGACCGCGCGCCGAGTCGAGGATCTCGGCGATCTTCGGCCCCGAGAAGTAGGCGTCGAGCGGAAGGCCGGTTCGCTCGCGGAAGAGCGGTTCGTGGCCCGCGGCCCGCAGCGCCGCGCAACGCGGCGCCGTGATCCGGCTCTGCCAGACGATGGCCGGAGCGACCGGCCGTCCGGTCGAGCGATCCCAGACGACCGTCGTCTCGCGCTGGTTCGCGATCCCGATCGCGGCCACGTCGCGGACGTCCACGCCGGCGCCCGCAAGCGCCTCCCGCGCCGTCTCCAGCTGCGACGCCCACAGGTCCTCGGCGTCGTGGGTCACGGGCCCGGGCAACGGGAAGTGCTGCGCGAACTCGCGCTGCGCGGCCGCGAGCGGGCGCGCCTCGCGATCGAACAGGATCGCCCGCGAGGACGTCGTGCCCTGGTCGAGCGCGAGGACGACCGGGCCCGTGCGGGCCACGCCGCGCCGCCTCAGCGCGTCGCGGCGGCGACGAGCGTCGGGGCGCTGGAGTCGCGCACGCCCTCGGGCCGGCCGTCACGTCCGCTCTCGCCCGCGGCGCGCTCGCCGACGCGGACGAGGATCAGCTCACGGGTCGTCATCCGGAGCAGCTCCTGGGCACGTTCGGGCAGCGCCGGATCGCTGATGAGGATGTCGGCCTCGTCGAGCCGCGCGATCGAGCTGATCCCGACGACGCCCCACTTCGTGTGGTCGGCGACGACGACGAGCCGGCGGCCCGTTTCGATCAGCGCGCGGTTCGTCTCGGCCTCGAGGAGGTTGGGCGTGGTGAAGCCCGAACGCTCGTCCATCCCGTGGACGCCCATGAACACGAGGTCGACGTGGATGCTCCGCAGGGCGCTCACGGCGAAGGGCCCGACGAGCGCGTCCGAGGGCGTCCGCACGCCGCCGGTCAGAATGATCGTCTGGTCCGCTCGCCCGGCCTGATGGAGGACGTCGGCCACCGGCACCGAGTTCGTGACGACCGTCAGCCGCGGCACCTCGACCAGTCGGCGCGCGAGCGCGTACGTCGTGGTTCCCGCCGAGAGGGCGACGGCCGAGCCGGCTTCGACCAGCGCCGAGGCCGCCTGGGCGATCGCCTCCTTCTCCGATTCCTCGAGCGCGGACTTCGCCTTGAAGCCGGGCTCGAAGAGCGTCCCCTCGGCGAGCGCCGTCGCACCGCCGTGCACCTTCTCGAGCAGCCCGCGGTCGTGGAGCACCTCGAGGTCCCGACGGACGGTCATGTCCGAGACGCCGAGCTCGCGCACGAGGTCCGCGACGCGCACGCCGCCATCCTCCCGAACCCGCGCGAGGATGAGCGCCTGCCGTTGCCGGGCGAGCAACGATCCAGCCTCCCTTGCTCCGACGGCCGGGCGCCTGGCCGGCCGGACGCAAGCATCGTCGGTCAGTCGCACAGAAGTCAACGGATACCATCGTTTCTATTCGCCGGGTTGTGTGGGTTGTCTCTTGACACCCGGACTCTCGCGCACGGACAATCGCGACAGTCCTGTCGGTTTCTGTGCCCTCTAGGAGGAGGAACATGGCCGCGTCCGAGACTCCGCGTTCACCGTCCCCCGTCGACCTGGCTGTCCGCAACGTCAGCCGTCGGGATGTCCTCAAGGGCATCGCGGGCGTCGCGGGCATCGCCGCGACCACCGGCATCCTTGCCGCCTGCGCGGGCGGCTCGTCGCCCTCGCCGAGCTCGGGCGGCGTCGCCTCGTCCGCGCCGAGCGCAACGGCCGGCACATCGTCCGCACCGAGCGAGAGCGCGGCCGCGAGCCTGACGGGCGCGCTGAGCATCGGCTCGAACTACTCCGACGATGTCCCGAAGAAGGTCTTCGCCGGGATCATCGACACGTTCAAGAAGAACACCGGCGTCGACGTCAGCGTCAACACCGTCGACCATGGCACCTTCCAGGACCAGATCACGTCGTACCTCGGCGGCACGCCGCAGGACGTCTTCACGTGGTTCTCGGGCTTCCGGATGCGGTTCTTCGCCGCGCAGGGCTTCGCGACCGACATCAGCGACGTCTGGGGGACGATCGGCTCGCATTTCAGCGACGCCTTCAAGGTCGGCTCGACCGGCGACGACGGGAAGCAGTACTTCATCCCGATCTACAACTACCCGTGGGCCGTCTTCTACCGGAAGAGCGTCTTCGCCGACAAGGGCTACACGATTCCGACCACGCTCGACGAGCTGAAGTCGCTCGGCACGAAGATGAAGGCCGACGGACTGATCCCGTTCGCCTTCGGGGACAAGGATGGCTGGCCCGCGATGGGCACGTTCGACATCCTCAACCTCCGGACGAACGGCTACGACTTCCACGTCGGGCTCATGGCCGGCAAGGAGAAGTGGACCGACCCGAAGGTCAAGACCGTCTTCCAGACGTGGGCGGACATCCTCCCGCTTCACCAGGAGGGCGCCGCCGGACGGACCTGGCAGGATGCGGCCCAGGCGCTCGTCAAGAAGCAGGCCGGCATGTACCTGCTCGGGATGTTCGTCTCGCAGCAGTTCCAGGCGACGAACGACCCGAAGGACCTCGAGGACCTCGACTTCTTCGCCTACCCGAACCTCGGCACCCAGTACGACGCCGAGAAGGCGCTCGACGCACCGATCGACGGGCTCATGCTCAGCGCGAAGTCGCCGACGCTCCAGGCTGACCTCGACAACGCGAAGGCGTTCCTCGAGTACATTGCCGACCCCGCCACGCAGGTCACCTGGGTCACGCAGGACCCCAGCAACATCGCGGCGGCGAAGGACGCCGACACGAGCAAGTACTCCGCGCTCCAGAAGAAGGCGGCCGAGCTCATCGGCGGGGCGCAGCGCATCACCCAGTTCCTCGACCGCGACACGAACCCGAACTTCGCCGGTCCGAACGGGATGCAGGCGTTCCTGCTGAACTTCATCCAGAACCCGAAGCAGGACCTCGACGCGTTCCTCGGCAAGATCCAGAGCTTCTGGGACACCCTCTAGAGGACGCGCCGGCGGCGGCGCTCTAGACTCGGACCGTGGCCGATCGCGCGAGCGGCAAGGTCGCCCCCGTTCTCTCCGACCAGCCGGCCGGGCAGGCGGGGGCGTCCGTGGCGCGGCGGGCCCGACGGCGCTACCGCCTCCTGACGAACCGTGACCGCGCCATCCTCGCGCTCATGGTCGGGATCCCGCTCCTCCTCGACCTGGCCCTGATCTGGGGCCCGACGATCGCCTCGATCCTGCTCTCGTTCACGAACTGGAACGGCGTGACCCCGCTCGACAAGGTCAAGGTCATCGGGACCGCGAACTACGACAACCTGTTCACGTCGTACCCGTTCTTCTGGCCGGCCCTCCAGCACAACGTCCTGTGGCTCGCGGTGCTGATGTTCGTCGCGACGCCGATCGGGATCCTGTTCGCGGTGTTGCTGGACCGCGAGATCCGCGGGACGCGGATCTACCAGAGCATCTTCTACCTGCCGGTCGTGCTGTCCCTCGCGATCATCGGGTTCATCTGGGAGCTCCAGTACGCGCCCGAACAGGGCTTCATCAACAACGTCACCGGGCACACGTCGCAGGCGAACCTCATCGACTGGCTCGGCGACCGGAGCCTGAACATCTGGGCCGTACTCGTCGCCGCGAGCTGGCGGCACGTCGGCTACGTCATGGTCCTCTACCTCGCCGGCCTGAAGAGCGTGGACCCGACGCTCAAGGAGGCGGCCGCGATCGACGGCGCATCAGCCTGGCAGACGTTCCGGAGCGTGACCTTCCCCGTCATGCAGCCGATCAACGTCGTCGTCGTCGTCGTGACGACGATCGAATCGCTCCGCGCGTTCGACCTCGCCTACATCATCAACCGGGGCAAGAACGGCCTCGAGCTGCTGTCGACCCTCATCACGAACAACAGCATCAGCGAATCGAACCGGATCGGGTTCGGTTCGGCCATCGCCGTCATCCTGCTCGTCGTCTCGCTCGTCCCGATCGTCATCTTCCTCGGGCGGATGATGCGGGAGCCGGCATGACGGCCTCGGCGCCGCCGGTCGCGATCGTCGCCCCGCGCGAGCGAGCGAGGACCGGCGGACGTCGCTCGAACCGCGCCGTCCACGTGTTCCTCATCGCGATGGCCGTCCTCTGGCTCTTCCCGCTGCTGTGGGCCGTCTACCAGTCGTTCCGGCCGTACGGCGAGACGGCCGCGGCGCCGGTCGCGCTGCCCCAGACGTTGACGCTCGAGAACTACGTCAACGCGTGGAACCAGGCCGAGCTGCCGTACTACTACCTCAACACGCTCATCGTCGCGATCCCGGCCGTGATCCTGACGCTGCTCATCGCCTCGATGGTCGCGTTCGCGCTGACGCGCTTCAGGTTCCGGTTCAACCTGCCGTTGCTCATGCTGTTCACCGCCGGCAACCTCCTCCCG
>DASSHA010000194.1:0-2477 GCA_035693145.1 Candidatus Limnocylindrales bacterium | reverse complement strand
ACGCCTGGCGGCCGTGGTCGACCGACGTGTTCCTGGTCGGGAACCTGCTCGTCGGAGCCGGCTTCTTCGTCTACTGCCTCGATCTGCTGATGCAGACGTGCGCGACGTACGGCGGCCTCCAGCGCGCCCTCGGGATCTCCTACCTGCGTGACCGCGACGACTCACCTCCGCCACCCGCAGTCCTGGCGGGAATGGTCGTCGCGATCGAGGGGCTCATGGCGAGCGCCGCGGGGACGACGATCATCGTCGCGCTCATCGGCCACGCGATCGACTCGGGTCTCACGATGGACGCGCTCTGGGCGAAGAACCTGACCTACTTCTTCGGCCACTCGGTCTTCAACCTCACGATCTACCTCTCCGTAGGTGCCGTCTACGTCCTGCTTCCCGGTTACACGGGCAGGCCGTGGAAGACGACGAAGCCGATCGTCGTCGCCTGGCTGTTCACGCTCCTGTTCGTCACGACGGCGTACGGCCACCACCTGTACATGGACTTCGTCCAGCCCGAGTGGGTCGCCGGGTTCTCGAGCATCGCCTCCTTCGGCGCGGCGCTTCCGGTTGCGGTAGTGACGATCTTCACCGGCGTCGTCCTGATCTGGGGCTCGCGGTACCGTTGGACGCTCGCGTCGGCGCTCCTCTACCTCGGCTTCATGGGCTGGGCGATCGGCGGCACCGGCGCCGTGCTCGACTCGCTGATCCCCATCAACTTCAAGTTCCACAACACGCTCTGGGTGACCGCGCACTTCCACACGTACCTGCTGATGGGGGTCATCCTCTGGGCGTTCGCGCTCTTCGTGCGGATGCTCGAGGAGAGCGCCGGCCGCACCGCCCGCGACGGCGTCTCCGCGTTCTCGCTGGGAGCGCTCCTCGTGGGCGGGTACGGGCTCGTCGGCGTCTGGTTCGTCTCCGGCACGCTCGGCATCCCCCGCCGCTGGGCGATCCACCCGGAGGACACCGCGGGATACAGCCTGGTCGCGAGCATCTTCGCGATCGTCTTCGCGATCGGGTTCCTCGTCCTCCTGCTCGAGTGCCTGCGACTCGCACGGATCGCAAGCGTTCAGCGCTGGGACCGCATCCCGGCGGTGCGCTCGTCGCTCCCCACGCGCGCCGATCCCGAGCCGCTGCTCTCGTCCGGGTTCCAGTTCGCGGCCGTCTGCGCCGCGACGGTCGTATTCATCGGCGCGTACGCGCCACCGATCACGGATGCGGTCGAGTCGAACGTGCGCTACCACCACCTCCAGCACGGTGCCATGTACCTGGTCGGCCTGCTGGTCGGCGTCGCCTTTGCGTCGCTGCCCGGGGTCTTTGCGCGGATCCGGAGCCACCCGAATCTCGGGATCGCACTCGTCATCGCAGGACCGGTGGTGATGATGCTCGGAATGGTCCCCTCGATCTACGAGTCCCTCGAGTCGAACACGGGCCTCCATTTGCTCTATCACGTCGGCATGGCGGCCCTCGGCGTGGTCACCGGCCTCGCGGCGGGAACGCTCGGTCTCGTCACCGGCCGGCTCGTGTTCGTGCTCTCGATCGGAATGGCGTTGATGTACGCCGCCGGAGTGACAGGAGGCTGACGTGGCGGACGCGAAGACCGGTGACGCGCTGTGGAAGTGGATCCTCGGAGGGGTCGCGGCGGGCGCCGCCGTGCTCGGCCTCTTGATCGCGTCGTACGCGATCGGCTACAACCGCGGCGAGGACAACGCAGCCGCGCCGGCGGAGACGACGCCCCCGGCGACGACGGCGCCGGCCGAAACGTCTCCGCAGCCGGCGACGACCGCGCCCGAGACGACGCCGGCCGAGACGACGCCGCCGGCAACCGAGACGCAGCCGACGAAGACCGCTCCGTCGCAGGCGGAGCTCGTCGCCCGCGGCGAGGAGCTCTGGAGCTCGGCGGGCTGCGCGGGCTGCCACTCACTCGACGGAGCCGCCGGCGTCGGGCCGACGATGCAGGGTCTCGCAGGCTCGACGGTGACGCTCGACGACGGCTCGACAGTGACCGCGGACGACGCCTACCTCGAGCGGGCGATCGTCGACCCGGATGCCCAGGTCTCCGAGGGCTTCAAGGCCGGGATCATGTCGGGCGCCGTCGCCTCGCAGAAGTTCGACACGCGGCCCGACGACGTGGCCGCACTCGTCGCGTTCGTCAAGGCCCAGGGCTGACCGGCGCGACGCGAGGCCTCGTGACGAGGTGTCACAAGGCCTCGGTGGTGCCTTCGCGATACGTCGGCGGCAGGCCGGCGAATGCGGTCGACGCTGTGGGGTCAGGCGGCGACGAGCTCCTCGGTGCGCGTGCGGCCGCCGACCTCGAGCCCGCGGCGCGCCGCATACGCGAACGGGTGGTGGAAGACGTCCATCGCGCGGTCGTCGTGATCGAGCACGAGCGCGAAGCTCTCGTCCGTCCGGCTGTCGGCGACGACGACGCTCAGGATGTCGCTGTCCGTGTGCCAGTAGAGCGCCACGTCCATGCCGTCGTTCGACCGGAA
>DASSHA010000193.1:0-6044 GCA_035693145.1 Candidatus Limnocylindrales bacterium | reverse complement strand
AACCTCCACCCATCACGGCTGCCGCGCCACCGCGGCGCGAGCCCGATCGCCGCGACGATCCTCGCCGGCGACACGGACACGGCCGTGACGATCATCCGGATGGACCGGGGCGTCGATACCGGGCCGATCGTCGCGGTCTCCGAGCCGATCCCCGTCGGGGACGACGCGTCCGCGCCGGAGCTCGAGGACGTCCTCGCGGCCGAGGCCGGCGTGCTCCTCGAGCGAACCCTGCCCGCGTGGATCGACGGTGCGATCACGCCGTTCCCGCAGCCGTCTGCCGGTGTCACGACGACCGCACGCCTGCGTCGAGAGGACGGCCGGCTCGACGCGTCGCGACCGGCGCTCGAGCTCGAGCGTCAGGTGCGTGCCTATCAGCCGTGGCCGGGCACGTTCTTCGAGACGGAGGGAGGGGAGCGGGTGGCGGTCCTTCGGGCCGCCGTCGCCGCGTCCGAGCCGGGGGATCGCGAGGGCAGCCTCGTCGACGATCGCGGCGGCCTCGCGCTCGCGACGGCCGACGGACGCCTCCGACTGATCGAGCTCCAGCCCGCGGGCGGCCGGCCGATGCCGGGCGAGGCGTTCGTGCTCGGGCGGCCGGGCGTCGTTGGACGTGAGGTCGTCGAGGCGGGCGGTACGATGGCGGGCCGATGAGTCGATCCGTTGCCGTGCCCGAGACCCGTCCCGCAGCTGACCGTCGACCCGGCATCAGCGGGCTGCCGCCGGAGGCCCTCGATGCATGGACGACCGGTCGCGAGCTGCCGGGTTTCCGCGCTCGCCAGGTTGCCGACGCCGTCTGGCACGCGCCCTACGCGGCGTCGGCGTTCGACATCACGACGCTTCCGCCGAGCGTCCGCGGCGAGGTTGAGCGTGCGTTCCGGCTCGACACGCTCGTCGAATCGGACGTCACCCCGGCCGACGGCGGGCTGACCGAGAAGGCGCTCCACCGGCTGGCTGACGGCCAGCTGATCGAATCGGTGCTCATGCACTACCCGGCGGGTCGCGGCCCGCGTGCCCGCCGCGAACGCCACACCGTGTGCATCTCGAGCCAGGCCGGCTGTGCCGTCGGCTGCCCGTTCTGCGCAACCGGCGAGCTCGGGTTCGGGCGCGACCTCTCGGTCGCCGAGATCGTCGACCAGGTTCGCTGGGCCGCCCGGCACCTCGCCAACGGCACGCAGACGGCACGCCTGACGAATGTCGTGTTCATGGGCATGGGCGAGCCGCTGCTCAACCTCGACGCAGTGCTCGGCGCGGTCGACGCGCTCAACGATCCCCGACGCTTCGGGCTCGGCGCACGGCACATCACGGTGTCCACGTCCGGCGTCGTCCCCGGGATCCGCCGGCTGACGGCCCTCGGGCCGAAGTTCACGCTCGCCGTGAGCCTTCACGCCGCACGCGACCCGCTCCGCGACGTGCTCGTGCCGCTCAACCGGCGCTGGCCGGTCCGCGAGGTCGTCGAGGCGGCGCGCGAGCATGCCCGCGCGACGGGCCGGCGGATCAGCTACGAGGTCACGCTGATCGACGGCATCAACGACACCCCCGCGGATGCCGACGCGATGGCCGAGCTCCTCCGCACCGACCACGCCCACGTGAACCTCATCCCGATGAACCCGGTCGCGCACACGCCGTGGCGGGCGAGCCCGATCGACCGGATCGAGCGCTTCGCCGCACGGCTCGCGTCGAGCGGGATCGCGGTCACGGTCCGGCGAAATCGGGGCCAGGAGATCGGCGCGGCCTGCGGCCAGCTGGCGGCCGAGCACGCCGGTGAGCCGCCGCTACCGTCGGTCGAACGGCGCCGCCGGCGCCTCGTCGCGGAGAGCGCCGCGGCGCTCCGGGGGGAGCGGCTTCGGCCCGGGTCCGTCGAGGGCGCGGCGCCGGTTCGGGCGGGCTGAGATCCATGGCGCCCGGTCGCGCACGCGTCGCGGCGAGCATCCTCGACGCCGACCAGTCGAACCTCGGATACGCCGTCCGGCGGGCTGCCCGCGCGGGCGCCGATCGGATCCACCTCGACGTCATGGACGGCCACTTCGTCCCAAACCTGACATGGGGCGCGAAGATGATCGCCGCCCTCCGTCGCCATGCGGAGATCCCGTTCGACGCGCACCTGATGATCTCGGATCCGCTCCAGTACGTGGACGAGTTCATCGAGGCCGGCTGCGATTCGATCACCTTCCACGTCGAGGTCGCGAGCGACCAGATCCGGCCCGCGCTGGAACGGATTCGCGGGGCGCGCCGTGCGGCCGGTCTCGCCGTGAAGCCAACGACGCCGCTGGCCGCGCTCGAGCCGTACCGCCCGCTGCTGGACATCGTGCTCGTCATGACGGTCGAGCCTGGCTTCGGCGGCCAGTCGTTCATGCGCGACGTCGCGATCGAGAAGTGCCTCGCGGCGCGCGAGTACCTGCGCGACAACCCGGTCTCGGCGGAGGTCCACGTGGACGGTGGCGTCAACCGCCAGTCGGCCGAGCTCCTCGGTGCGCAGGGCGTCGACATCCTCGTCGCGGGATCGGCCCTCTTCCGGAAGGGCGCCGACATCGGCCGCGAGGTGCGGCTCATCCGCGCACTCGCCGACGAGGGCTTCCAGTACAACCTCAACGGCGGCGTCCCGCCGAGCTCGCGGGACGCGTGGACGCCGTTCGTCTCCCTGCCGGAGCACCTCGGCAAGCGGTTCATGGCCGAGATCGAGGAGGCCGGCATCCCGGTCGTCATGCTCCGCGGCGAGGGTCGGATCAACCCGGACGGAGTCCGCGACTACGACCTCCTGGTGCCGGCTCCGGTCGTGTCGCTCGCGGAGGACCGGCACGCGGCAGCGCGCGAGCGATACCTCGACGCCGCCGAGCGCTGGCGAGCGTCCGTCGAGCGGTCCGGGGCCGCGAACCCCGCGTGAGCGACGAGGCGTCGGTCCGGCCGGCGCCCGATCCGGGTCTCGGTCGACGCAACGACCGGCTGCTGCTCCTCGCGGTCGCCGCGTACATCGCCCTGCTGTCGGGCCTGATGATCGCCCGTGGCGTGTCCGTGACCCCGGACGTGCTCCTCGTCGCGCTCGGCCTCGCCGCCGTCATGCTCGGCCGCGGCCGGCTCTTCTTTCGCGACTGGATCCCGTTCATCGGCCTGTTCTTCGCCTACGAGCTGATGCGCGGCTACGCGGACAACTTCGGCGCACAGATCCATGCGGCGGACGTCCTCGCCGCGGAGCGGTTCCTGTTCGCCGGCCACGTCCCGACCGAGGTCCTCCAATCGTGGCTCCATCCACCAACCGGCTTCGACCCGATCGCGATGGTGGCGGTCATCTTCTACTTCCTCCACTTTCCGCTCCCGATCGCGGCCGGGTTCTTCCTGTGGCTCCGCCGGAGGCCGGTCTACTACGACTTCGTGGCCGCGCTCATCGTTCTGTCGATGGCCGGCTTCGTGACCTACCTGCTGCTGCCCGTCGCCCCGCCGTGGTGGGCCGCCGCGCACGGCCTGCTGCCGGGCGTCACGCAGCTCCGCGACCAGGGCTTCAGCGAGCTCGCGAACGCCGCCGGTTTCAGCCAGGCGGGCTACGTCTACAGCTACACCTTCTACGACATCAACCCGAACGAGGTCGCCGCATTTCCGTCGCTCCACGCGGCCTACCCGTTCCTCGCCTTCCTCTTCGCGCGGCGCGCGTTCGGGCGGCCGGCCTGGCTCGTGCTCGCCTATGCCGCCTGCGTCTGGTTCTCGATCGTCTACCTCGGCGAGCACTACGTCATCGACGCGATCGCCGGCGTCGCCTACGCGGTCGTGGCCTACTGGCTCGTGATGCATGCACCCGCCTGGTTCCGGCAGTTCGTCGACCGCGCGGAGGACCCGACGCTCGGGGCCGGCACCGAGGCCGCGAACGAGGGCGAGCGTGGCGTGTTCGGGCGGCTCGGGCTGCGCGTCCGCTGGGACGTCGTCGCTCAGGGCGTCGCGGTCGCGCTCGTCGGGGCGCTCGGCATCGTCGCGTTCTCGCGCGGTGGATTCCTCGGCGGGGCCGCCACGCCGCTCTACCTCGTTCCCTGGGCGCTCGTCCTCGGCGGGCTGTGGCGGGGCGCGGTCGGGCTGCTCAGCCGGTAGCGGCTCGAAGGTGCGCGCGCTCCTCCAGCGGGTCGAACGGGCGGAGGTCCGCGTCGGCGACGAGGTCGTCGGCCGGATCGGCCCGGGCCTGCTCGTGCTCCTGGGCGTGGGCCGCGATGACGACGAGGCGACGACCGAAGCGCTCGCGCGCCGGATCGCCGACCTTCGGATCTTCGAGGATGACGCCGGCCGAACGAACCGATCGCTGCTCGAGGTGGGCGGCGCGGCTCTCGTCGTCAGCCAGTTCACGCTGCACGCGGATACGAGCCGCGGTCGGCGGCCGGGCTTCACGAATGCCGCGCGGCCGGACCGCGCGAAGGCGCTCTACGAACGGTTCGCGATGGAGCTCGCCGGGCTTGGCGTCCCGGTCGAACGGGGCCGATTCGGGGCGCATATGGCCGTCGAGCTCGTGAACGACGGCCCGTTCACGATCTGGCTCGATTCGGAGCGGTGAGGCTCGGGCCGAGCGCGCCGTTGATCTAGCGGGCGCTCTTCGAGAGGGTGCGGCTGCAGCGGGTGCAGACGAGCGCGCGGGTCGGCTTACCGTCGATCTCGACGACGCGCGACTGGAGATTGGGCTGGTAGCGGCGATGGGCGCGGACGCGGTTCATGCCCGAGGACTGCGGGTTGAATCCGCCCATCGAGACCTTGCCGCAGATGGCGCAGGAGCGAGCCATGGACACCTTCCGTGGAGAGCAAAGGAACACCCGGGACCAGCCCGGGCGGCCGTTAGAATAGCACGCCGGCGCCGAGCCCAGATCGCGCCGCTTCCCGAGGACCGAACACTGGCAACAGGCCCTGCCAACCCGCCGCGCCCGTCACGCTCGGCCGGTCGCGCGACCCCCGTCGCCCGTGGTCGCGCCGTCCCCGGCGACCCCACGCACGGCCACCGATCGGAGCCGAGCGAAGGTCGTGCCGCTCCTCGCGTCGTTCGGCGGGCCGACCAGAGGCAGCAGCGCGGACGGATCTCCGTCGCCGCAACCCTCCTCGCCGCGTTCGCGGCTGCCGTCGAGAACCTCGAGGCGCACGTCGACGAGATCAACGCCCTCAACGTCTACCCGGTGCCCGACGGCGACACGGGCTCGAACATGTTGGCGACGGTGCGGGCTGCCCTCGAGGAGGGACAGCGGGCGCGTCGTGGCGGAGTCGACGCGATGTCCGCGGCGATCGGCTTCGGGGCGCTCATGGGCGCGCGGGGCAACTCCGGTGTCATCACCAGCCAGATCCTCCGCGGGATCGCCGAATCCGCCGCCGGCAAGACGCGCCTGACGGGGCGCGACCTCGCGGACGCCTTTGCCGCGGGCACGAGGGTCGCCTACGCGGCCGTCGCGCAGCCGGTCGAGGGGACGATGCTGACGGTGGCGCGCGAGGCGAGCGAGTCGGCTGTCGCCGCGGCGGATCGGGGTGGGGACGTGGGTGCCGTCCTCGACGCGGCGCTCCACGCGGCGGCCGCCTCGGTCCGCCGGACGCCGTCGCTCCTGGCGGTCCTTCGCGAAAGCGGTGTCGTCGACGCGGGCGGTCAGGCCCTCTTCCGCCTTCTCGAGGGCGCCGCCGGCGCGCCGGTCGCCGCGGAAGAGCCCGGCGCCCGGATCCTCGCGACGCCCGCGACCGCTCCACACGTCCACTCGCTGACCGCGGAGGGAGCGGCGGACGGTCAGGCGTCGCGATTCGGGTACGAGACGCTGTTCCTCGTCGAGGCGCCCCAGGGGACGCGACTCGACATCCCGGCCATGCGCGAGCGGCTCGAGAGCCTCGGCGAATCGGTCCTCGTCGCGGGCGATGAGCGCCGCGTGAAGGTCCACGTCCACGGTGAGCGGCCGGACAGCGTCATCGGCTACGGCCTGTCGCTCGGCATCCTGACGAACATCTCCGTCGAGAACCTCGACGTCCAGGCGGCGGGGGTCCGCGAGGGACGCGAGGAGGCGGTCTCTCGCGACCTGCCGAACCTCCACACGGAGCCGGTCGAAACGGAGCCG
>DASSHA010000192.1:0-3371 GCA_035693145.1 Candidatus Limnocylindrales bacterium | reverse complement strand
AAGGCCGGCGGGAGAGGCGCCCAACACGACGACGACGCGCCATTGGGGGAACGTAAGGTCGATCCCGCCGGCGCCCGCGAGCGCTCGACCGGTGATCGCGACCCCCGCGAAGACCAGTCGCTCGACGACGTCAACGGCGTTGGGCATGCGCCGATGTTAGCGCATTTTGATTGCCAGGTGGCTACCAATGGCCATGGCCGCGGGCCGGTGTTCGGCTAGACCATCTCGCGGATCTTGTTGTTGACCGCCGTCGCCGCAATCGCCACGCGGTCGGGCTGCCCGCGCAGCAGCGATTCGGCGAAGTGGATCGCCTGTTCGGCAGTGACCTTCGCCGGCATCGGCGGCTCGTTCGCATCGACGACCGCCTCGATCAGCACCGGGCCGTCGACGGCAAACGCGTCGCGCAGCTGTTGCTCGGCAGTGGCGGGATCGTCGATCCGGACGCCGGTCGCACCGCACGCCTCGGCGATCTTGGCGAAGTCGATCGGCTGGAGCTCGACGCCGAACTCGGGGTTGCCCAGGAAGACCATCTGCTCCCACTTGATCTGGCCCAGGTAGTTGTTCTTGATGACGACGACCTTGATCGGCAGCTCGTACTTCACGGCGGTCACGAAGTCGGCCATGAGCATGCTGAATCCGCCGTCGCCGACGAACGCGACGACCTCCCGGTTCGGGTGCGCGATCTGCGCGCCGATCGCGTATGGCAGCCCGCAGGCCATCGTCGCGAGGTTTCCCGACAGCGAGAACAGCTGCCCGCGGCGCGCCCGGATGTGGCGCGCGAACCAGGTCGTGATCGTCCCCGAGTCCGACACGACGATCGCGTCGTCGGACAGCGCGCGGTTCACGGCCGCGGCGACGACCTGCGGCTTCATCGGCATGTCCGTCCGCGTCTCGCGCTCCTCCATGAGCTTCCACCAGTCGCGCATGCCGTCCTGGGCTCGCGACAGGAACCGACGGTCGTCGTTCCGCCGGAGGTGCGGCAGCAGCACCTCGAGCGATCGGCGCCCGTCGCCGACGAGCCCGACCTCGACCGGGTAGCGGAGCCCGATCCGGGTCGGGTCGATGTCGATCTGGACCGCCCGCGCCTGCCCGGGCTTCGGATAGAACTCGATGTACGGGAACGAGCTGCCGACGATCAGGAGCGCGTCGCAGTCGTTGAGCGCGTCCTCCGACGGCTTCGTGCCGAGCAGCCCGATCCCGCCCGTCGTGAAGGGGCTGTCGTCCGGCATTGCGCCCTTGCCGAGAAGCGGCTTGATGACCGGCGCGGCCAGTGTGTCGGCCACGCGCTCGAGCTCGTCGGCCGCGCCGATCGCGCCCCGTCCGGCGAGGATGGCCACCTTCGACCCGCCGTTGAGGATGTCCGCCGCGCGGCGGACGTCGGATTCGGCCGGCAGCGCGGCTCGCCTCGAGTAGACGTCGCTCGTGTGGCCCGGCACGTCCGTCGCAGCTCGGGGGCCGTCGTCCGCGTCGAGCTCCTGGAGGTCGGTCGGGAAGCAGATGTGGGCGACCCCGCGCCAGGCGAGCGCGGTCCGGATCGCGAGGGGCGCGACGTTCGCGATGTGGGCCGAGTTCATGACCCGGGTGTTGTAGACGGTGACGTCCTCGAACACGCGCGACAGGTCGACGTCCTGCTGCTGGTCCGTGTCGATGAGGTCGCTGTAGTGGTGGCCCGTGATCGCGAGGACCGACGCGCCGTCCATCTTGGCGTCGTAGAGCCCGTTCGTCAGGTGGAGCCCGCCGGGACCCGATGTCGCCAGGCAGACCCCCAGTCGACCGGTGAACTTCGAGTACGAGCAGGCCGCGAACGCCGCCGACTCCTCGTGGCGGACCTGGACGAAGCGGATGCGGTCCTGGTGGGTCCGGAGCGACTCCATGATCCCGTTGATCCCGTCGCCCGGGATCCCGAAGACGGTGTCGACGCCCCAGTCGATGAGGGTCTCGATCAGGACGTCAGCGGCGGTTCGGGCCATGTCGTTTCTCCTCGGGGTTCGCGCCGGTCGGCGCGCTGGCTGCGAAGTGGATGCGGATGGGCATCAGGCGCTCACCCCCGTCGAGGCGCCCGAACGGCGGGCGGGGTCGCCCGGCTGACCGGTCTCCGATTCGTACGGCTGCGCCTTCGGGCGCTCGCCGCGGGCGCTCGGCGTCCGCTCGATTGCGAGCGCGAGCAGCTCGGCGGGGTGGAGGACGGTTCGGTCGGTCGCCTGCTCGATCTGCTCGCGGCAGCTGAACCCGCCGGTGACGACGTACGTGGCCGCGTCGGCCGACCGGACGGCCGGCAGGAGGACCCGCTCGCCGGCCGCCTGGGAGACCGCGTAGTGGTCGCCCGCACGGTCGAACCCGAACGCCCCGGCCATCCCGCAGCAGCCGGTCTCGGGCACATCGAGCTGGAGCCCGGTCGCGCGGAGGACGCGCAGCTCCGACTCGAAGTCGAGCACCGACTTGTGGTGGCAGTGGCCGTGGACGAGGGCGTGCCCTTCGAGCGTCGGCGGCCGATAGCCCTCGAGCGCGTCGAGATACTCGGTGAGGGTGTGCGTCTGGGCCGCGATCCGGCGCGCGTCGGTGTGGCCGTGGAGGAGGTTCGGGGCCTCGTCGCGGAAGACGGACACGCACGAGGGCTCGAGGCCGACGATCGGCACTCCGGCCCGGATCTCGTCGCGCAGGTCGGTCAGCACGTGCTCGAGGAGCCGCTTCGCCTGGCCGAGGAAGCCCCAGTCGTACAGCGGCCGGCCGCAGCACAGCGTCCGCTCGGGCACGACGACGTCGCAGCCGGCGTGCTCGAGGACCGTCACGGCGGCCTGTGCGATCTCCGGGTGGAAGTGGTCGTTGAACGTGTCCACCCAGAGGATCACCCGGCCCCGGTCGCCATCGTGCCGCGGTCCCGAGTCGTACGGCGGCCGGTCCGGCGGCGCGACGTCGCGGCCGGTCGTCGCGCCGCCCCGTTCGCGCCACCACGAGCGGAAGGTCCGGTCGGCAAAGCGCGGGATGTCGCGTTCCGGGGCGATCCCGCCGGCGGCCTTGGCGAGAGACGACAGCCCTGGTGCGTGCGCGGCGGCGTTCACCAGCCGGGGTGCGCGGGCCGCGAGCTTCGACCACCAGTGGATGAGGCCCATCGTGTAGGCCGCACGCGGGCGGAGCCGGCCGGCATAGTGGTGGGCGCGGAACTCGGCCTTGTACGTCGCCATGTCGACGTTCACCGGGCAGTCACCCTTGCAGCCCTTGCAGGCGAGGCACAGGTCGAGTGCCTCCTCGACCTCGTCGTTGCGCCAGCCGCCCTCGAGCTCCGTGCCGTTCATGAGCTCGAACAGGAGGTGGGCCCGGCCCCGGGTCGAGTGCTTCTCCTCGCGCGTGACCATGTACGAGGGGCACATCGT
>DASSHA010000191.1:0-10186 GCA_035693145.1 Candidatus Limnocylindrales bacterium | reverse complement strand
GGCGAATCCTGCTCAAGCTGTCCGGCGAGGCGCTCCTGGGGGACCGCTCGTACGGTGTCGATCCGGCGTTCTGCCTGTCGATCGCTCGCCAGGTCGGTGAGGTCCACCGCCTCGGCGTCGAGGTCGGCATCGTCGTCGGCGGCGGCAACATCTTCCGTGGCCTCGCCGCCGCGGCGACCGGGATGGATCGCGCGACCGGCGACTACATCGGGATGCTGGCCACGGTCATGAACGGCCTCGCCCTCCAGGACGCGCTCGAGCAGGTCGACCTGCCGACACGCGTCATGAGCGCGATCGCGATGAACGAGATCGCGGAGCCGTACATCCGACGCCGGGCGGTTCGCCATCTCGAGAAGGGCCGCGTCGTCATCTTCGTCGCCGGCACGGGCAACCCGTATTTCACGACCGACACGGCGGCCGCCCTCCGCGCCGTCGAGGTCGGCGCCGAGGTCCTCCTCAAGGCGACGAAGGTCGACGGTGTGTACGACGCGGATCCGGCCACGACTCCCGGGGCGCAGCGGTACAGTCGCCTGGGCTACGCGGACCTGCTCCGCGATCAGCTCAAGGTCATGGACGCGGCCGCGGTCTCCCTGTGCATGGAGAACGACCTGCCGATCGTCGTCTTCGACCTCAATGCACCTGACAACATCACGCGCGTCGCCCGCGGCGAAGCGGTCGGCACGAAGATCGCCGCCGATCGTGGGGAAGGGAGGCGCGCATGAGCAGCGAGGTCCTCGCCGACGCCGACCGCAAGATGGCCCGCGCGGTCGACGCAATGGAACGCGACCTCGCGGGCCTTCGGACCGGGCGCGCGTCGACGTCGCTCGTCGAGCGGCTGCAGGTCGAGTATTACGGCACGCAGACGCCGCTGAACCAGCTCGCCGGGATCAGCGTCCCCGAGCCGCACCAGATCGTCATCCAGCCCTGGGATCGCGCGGTCCTCGGCGCGATCGAGAAGGCGATCATCAAGAGCGACATCGGCCTGACGCCGAACGTCGACGGCACCGTCGTCCGGCTCAACATCCCGCCCCTGACCGAGGAACGGCGCAAGGACCTCGTCCGGCTCGTCCACAAGCGGATGGAGGAGGCGCGCGTCGAGATTCGCAACCTGCGTCGCGAGACGGCGGACGCCCTTCGACGCGAGGAGCGCGACGGCGCCGTCGGTGCCGACGAGGCCCGTCGCGAGCTCGAGGCCGCCCAGAAGGTCACCGATCGACACGTCGCCGACGTCGACCGGATCGGAGCGGCAAAGGAGCAGGAGGTCCTCGAGGTCTCGTGATCCGCGCACGGGCCGTCGCGACGCCCGGGCGGGCGCGACAGGCGGGCCGCACGCCGGCGGTCAGCCCGAGGGACGGTCTGGCGAGCGGCGCGGACGCGGCCCGCGACAGCTTTCCGTCGCGCGCCGACCTTCCGCGCCACGTCGCGATCATCATGGACGGCAACCGCCGCTGGGCACGCTCGCGCGGACTCGCCGAGGCGGAGGGCCATGCCGCCGGCGTCGAGTCGATCCGCCCGATCGTCCGCCAGGCCGTCCGTCGCGACATCGAGGTGCTCTCGATCTACGCGTTCAGCCGTGAGAACTGGTCCCGCAGCAGCGACGAGGTCGCAACGCTGTTCGCGCTGCTCGAGTCCGCCATCCGCGACGAGACCGACGAGCTGCGCGCCCAGGGTGCCCGCGTTCGCGTGCTCGGGCGCCTCGCGGAGCTCCCGGAGACGACCCGGCATTCGATCGGCGAGGCGGTCTCGGCGACGGCCGACGGCGACAGGCTCGTCCTGAACGTCGCGTTCAACTACTCGAGCCGCCAGGAGATCGTCGATGCCGTCCGGCAATGCGTCGCCGACGGGCTCGACGCGGACGAGATCGACGAGGCCGCGATCGACAGCCGGCTGTACACGGCTGGGCTGCCCGAGGTGGACCTGCTCATCCGGACCGGCGGGGAGCAGCGCATCAGCAACTTCCTGCTCTGGCAGGCCCAGTACGCCGAGCTGTACTTCTGCGACGCGTTCTGGCCCGATTTCGGGCCCGAAGCGTTCGATGCCGCGCTCCTCGAATACGCGCGGCGCCACCGTCGCTTCGGGCGCTAGGCCGACCCGCCCTGGTGCTCCGCCGACGGGTGTTGAGTGCCGCGGTCCTCGTTCCGCCGCTCGTCGTCGTCCTGCTGCTGGGCGAGCCCTGGATCGCGCTGCTGGTCCTGGCGATCGTCGCGGGTGCGGCGTGGGAGACGTTCAGGCTGGTCCAGGCGGCCGGCAGCCCCGTCCTCGCGATCCTCGGCACCGTCCTCGCCGTCGTGGTGGCCGGTTCGATCGGCCTTGCGAGCCTGCCGAACCCGATCGCGGTCGGGGCGCCTGCACTCGCCGCCGTCGCGATCGTCCTCCTCGCCGCCGGCGCGCTCGCCCGACACGATCCTCGCGACGGTCTTGCGGCGTGGATGGCGACGACGTTCGGCGTCCTCTACGCATCGCTGCTCGGGTTCGTCCCGGCACTCGGGGCGCTGGCACCCGAACCGGCCGTCGGCTCGCCGCTCGCCGCGTTCGGCGCCGATCGCTCGTGGATCCTCGTCCTCGTCCTTGCAGTGTGGTGCTATGACTCGGGCGCCTATCTCGTCGGAAGCCGCGTCGGCGGCCGGCGCTTCCTGACCCACATCTCGCCGTCGAAGACGTACGCCGGTCTCGTCGGCGGTCTCGTGGCGGCGGCGCTCGTCACGACCGCGCTCGTCGTCTGGCTCGGCCGCCCGCCGGTCGCCGGCCTGGCCCTCGGTCTGCTCGTCGGTCTCGCCGCCCAGGCCGGCGATCTCGCCGAATCGATGCTCAAGCGTGGCGCCGGCGTGAAGGACTCCGGGACGCTCATCCCGGGCCACGGCGGGCTGCTCGATCGAGTGGACTCGTTCCTCTTTGCCGCACCCGTGACGGCGCTCTATGTCCTCGCCCTCTTCCGCTGATCCCGGCAGGCGCGGCGGTGAACCGCTCGGCGTCGCCGTCCTCGGCTCGACCGGCTCGATCGGGCGCCAGGCGCTCGACGTGCTCGCGGCAGCGCCCGATCGGTTCCGCGTCGTCGCGCTCGCCGCTGCCCGCAACAGACGGCTCCTCGAAGAGCAGGTCGCCCGCTTCGGACCGTCGGTCGCGGCTCTCGTCGAGGACGAGCACGCCGGCCTCGAGCTCCCGGCCGGGACCTCGCGGCGCGGCGGCGACGAGTCGCTGGCCGAGCTCGCGACGCTGCCGGACGCCGACATCGTCCTCGTCGCGACGAGCGGGATCGTCAGCCTCCGACCGGTCCTGGCGGCGCTACGGGCCGGCAAGGTCGTCGCGACCGCGAACAAGGAGACGCTCGTCGCCGGCGGCCACCTGGTCATGCCCCTCGCCCGCGCGCGGGCGGCCGCAGTCGCGGCGTCGGAGCCCGGCGATGCGTCGGCGAATGCGCTGGCGTGGCTCCGACCAATCGATTCGGAGCACTCGGCCATCTGGCAGTGCCTGGCCGGCGAATCCCTCTCGTCGGTCGCGCGACTCGTGCTCACCGCGTCCGGCGGCCCGTTCCTGCACCTGCCCGCCGCTGACCTCGCCCGCGTCTCGCCCGAGCAGGCGCTGCGACACCCGACCTGGACGATGGGAGCGAAGATCACGATCGATTCCGCGACCCTCGCCAACAAGGGACTCGAGGTGATCGAGGCACACTGGCTGTACGATGTGGCGTACGACGCGATCGATGTCGTCGTCCACCCGCAGAGCGTGGTGCACTCGGCCGTCATGTTCGTGGACGGCTCCCTCAAGGCCCAGCTGGGCACCCCGGACATGCGCCTCCCCATCCAGTACGCACTCTCGTATCCCGCGCGCTTCGCGTCGCCGGCCACGCCGCCCGACCTGCTCGCGATCGGCCACCTCGACTTCGAGGCGCCGGACGAGACGCGCTTTCCGGCGCTCCGGATCGCCCGGCAGGCGGGAGTCAGCGGCCCGCGTGCGACGGTGGCGCTCATCGCAGCCGACGAGGTCGCGGTGCGGCGATACCTCGATGGCAGCCTCGACTTCGGCGCCATCCCTCGGCTGCTCGAGGTCGCGGTGTCACGCTGGGGCACGCCGGGCGATCGGCCTCCGGACCTCGAGGAAGTGCTCGCGCTCGACGCCGAGGTCCGCGCCACGACCGAGACGCTGACGCCGTGATCGAGCTCTTCCAGGGCGCGATCGGGATCGTCCTGTTCATCCTCATCCTCGGCGTCCTCGTCATCGTCCACGAGCTCGGCCACTTCGTGACCGCGAGGCTGGCGGGCATCCGCGTCCACGAGTTCGGCATCGGCTTCCCGCCCCGGGCGAAGGTCCTGGCGAACGAGGGCGAGACCCTCTGGACGCTCAACTGGCTGCCGATCGGCGGCTTCGTCCGGCTCGAGGGCGAGGACGGCGAGTCCGACGACCCGCGCTCCTTCGGCCGCGCGAACCTCGTCGTCCGCGAGCTCGTGCTCGTCGCCGGCGTCGCCATGAACGTCCTGCTCGCGTTCGTCATCTTCTGGCTGATCGCCTGGCTCGCGAACCCGACCGAGAGCTGGACGATCGGCTCGACGGTGCCCGGGTCGCCGGCAGCGGAAGCGCGACTCCAGCCGGGCGACCGGCTCATCTCCGTCGACGGCACGCGCTACGACGCCTTCGAGACTGACCGTTCGCTGCCCGGCGATCTCCGGATGTACGCCGGCCGGGTGGTGACGGTCGGCTACATCCGCGACGGACAGGCCCAGGAGGCGCGCATCTCACTCCAGGCTCCGGGCACGCGATCGAGCGTCGCCATCTGCGATCAGCAGCCGCCGATCGAGGAGCCGCCACTCGGCGTCTGCGGTCTCCAGGCGCGTCCCGACGGTCCGACCGTCGATCGCGGACCGATCGAGGCCGGTGGCGTCGCGGCCCGCCGGCTGTCGAGCGCCTTCGGGCTCATCCTCGACGGACTTCGGCAGCTCGGCGAGTCGATCGTCTCCCGGCCAACGGAGGCGCCGCCCGCGGCTGGGCCGGTCGGGATCGCGGTCGAGGTGTCGGACGTCTTCTGGCAGACCGGGCCGATCCCGACGCTCTATCTCGCGGCGATCCTGTCGGCCAACCTCGGCCTCGTCAACGTCCTCCCGTTCCCGCCGCTCGATGGTGGTCGGATGCTCGTCATCGCCCTCAAGGCGATCGCCGGGCGGGCCACGCGGCTGCTGGCCGGTCGCGGCGTGAACGCGGACGCAGCCACGCGGCTCGGGCTGCGTCTCGAGCGGCTGACGTACGTCCTCGGATTCACGGTCCTCATGGCCTTCCTCGTCTGGATCACGTACTTCGACATCGCCGGCGGCGGCGCTCGATGACGGCCGCGGGGATGCTGACGGACCGACGCCGCACCGTCACCGTCGACGTCGGCGGCGTTCCGGTTGGGTCCGACCACCCGATCGTCGTGCAGTCGATGACGAACACCGACACGGCGGACGCGGACGCCACGGCGCTCCAGGTCGCCCGGCTCGCTCACGCCGGCAGCGAGCTCGTACGGGTGACCGTCAACACCGACGCTGCCGCGCTGGCGGTTCCGGAGATCGTCCGGAAGGTCCGCGGCCTGGGGGTCGATGTTCCCCTCGTCGGCGACTTCCACTACAACGGCCACGCCCTGCTGGCGAAGTTCCCGGAGACGGCGGCAACACTCGCGAAGTACCGGATCAACCCCGGCAACGTCGGCGCGAAGCGCCACGACGAGCATTTCGCCACGATCGTGCGGATCGCGATCGAGAACGGCAAGCCGGTCCGGATCGGTGTCAACTGGGGCTCGCTCGACCAGCAGCTCCTGACCGAGCTGATGGACGCGAACGCGCGCTCGGCAACGCCACGCGACAGCCGCGACGTGATGATCGAGGCGATGGTCCAATCCGCGCTCCGGTCCGCCGAGCTCGCGGAGACGGTCGGCTTGGCGCACGACCGGATCATCCTGTCGGCCAAGGTGTCCGGGGTCCGCGACCTCGTCGACGTCTACCGGCGCCTCGCAGCCGGTTGCGACTATCCGCTTCACCTCGGCCTCACGGAAGCCGGGATGGGCGACAAGGGGATCGTCGCCTCGACCGCCGGGCTGGCATTGCTGCTCGCCGACGGGATCGGTGACACGATCCGGGTCTCGCTCACGCCTGAGCCCGGTGGCGCTCGCGAGCGGGAGGTCGAGGTCGGCCAGCAGGTCCTCCAGTCGCTCGGGCTCCGCTCGTTCGTCCCGCAAGTGTCGGCGTGTCCGGGCTGCGGCCGAACAACCTCGACGTTCTTCCAGGAGATGGCCCAGCAGATCCAGCAGTACCTGCGCGAACGGATGCCGGCGTGGCGCGACGAGCGGCCGGGCGTCGAGGACCTTCGCGTCGCGGTCATGGGCTGCGTCGTCAACGGCCCGGGCGAGAGCAAGCACGCCGACATCGGGATCTCGCTGCCGGGGACGTTCGAGGAGCCGGTCGCGCCGGTCTTCGTCGACGGGGCGCTCCTGCGGACGCTGCGTGGCGACGGCCTCGTCGGGGAGTTCGAGCAGATCCTCGAGGACTACGTCGCACGGCGCTTCGCGCGCCCCGGCGAACGGTTGCCGGGCGCGGCCGCCGGCTGACGCCGACGACGTTCCCGGGAGCCGTCCGGGCGATCTGGCGTTTGGCCGTCCACGCTCCCGCGTGTATACTTCCCGGGAACTGAACGGCCGCTCCTGACGTGGGTGACCCCCACGTTTCTTTATGTCGGGGATCGGGCGTTCGGACGGCGAGAGACGAAGGGAGGCGCATGTGAGCCGAGATTTCGTGGGCGCCCTCCTCCAGCTGAACGCCGAGAAGCAGGTCCCGCGCGAGCAGCTCATTCGGACCGTCGAGGAGGCGATCGAGTCCGCGTACCGTCGAGTCGACGGTGACGAGGACATCCATGTCCGGATCGACGCGGATACCGGCAAGATCCGGGTGTTTCGGGCGCGCACCGTCGTCGACGAGGTCATCGACCCGCTGACGGAGTTCAGCATCGACGAGGCGCAGCGCTACGAGCCGACGGCAAAGTCGGGCGACGTCGTCGAGTACGAGCAGCTCGACCAGGAGGCGTTCGGGCGGATCCACGCCCAGACGGCGAAGCAGGTCGTCCTGCAGCGGCTCCGCGAGGCCGAGCGCGACGTCGTGTTCGACCAGTTCGCGGATCGCGAGGGCGAGCTGATGAACGGGACGGTCAATCGCGTCGAGCCGCGGGCGATCATCCTCGACGTCGGCAAGGGCGTCGAGGCGATCCTCGCGACGACCGAGCAGTCGACGCTCGAGCACTATCGCATCGGCCAGAACGTCAAGGCATTCGTGCTCGAGGTTCGCCGATCCACGCGCGGGCCGCAGATCTTCGTGAGCCGAACGCACAAGGGCTTCCTGCGCCGGCTGTTCGAGCTCGAGGTACCGGAGATCCATGCCGGCACGGTCGAGATCAAGGCGATCGCCCGCGAGGCGGGCAGCCGCTCCAAGGTCGCGGTCGCGTCGCGCCAGGACGGCCTCGACCCGGTTGGCGCGACCGTGGGCCAGCGTGGCGCGCGAGTCCAGGCCGTCGTGGCCGAGCTGAGCGGCGAGAAGATCGACGTCATCCCGTGGAGCGACGATCCGGCCGTCTTCGTCGCGAACGCGCTCAGCCCGGCGCAGGTCGTCGACGTCTCGATCGACGAGGAGCGGCGGATCGCCACCGTGACCGTCCCCGAGCGGATGCTCTCGCTCGCCATCGGCCGGGAGGGCCAGAACGCCAGGCTGGCGGCAAAGCTCACCGGCTGGCGGATCGACATCCGGAGCGACGTTGCCGCGGCCGAGGCCGCGCGCGCGGCAATCGAACCCCCGGTCGAGGCTCCGGCCGATGCGGTCGCGGAGCCACCCGCTGAGTCGGTCGAGTCGACGCCGGCCGAGGCCGCGGCGATCACCGCCGAATCCACGCCGAGCCCGGACGAGACGGGCAGCGAGGCTGCCCCGACGACGACTCCCAAGCCGCGGTCGAAGGCGGCCACCCCGAAGCCGAAGCGCGCGGCGGTTTCCGCCGCCTCGGGCGACGGGGAGGTGGCATCGTAGACGCGGCACGACCGCGTCGGCCGGTGCCGACAAGGACCTGCATCGTCTGCCGCACCGCGCGACCGAAGCGTGAGCTGCTGCGGGTGGTTCGGACGCCCGACGGATCGGTCGCCGTCGACCCGTCCGGTCGGCTCCCGGGTCGCGGTGCATACGTCTGCAACGATCCCGCCTGTCGAGCCCGGGCCGCCACACCGGCGGTCCTGGCGAAAGCGCTCGGCGCCCCGGTCGCGGGAGCGCTCCGAGCTGCGCTCGGAGGCGACCCTGACACGAACACCATCGAGGGAGGCATGAATGGCACGAAGTAGGAGCGGCACCCGCGGCCGTCGCGGCCCGCGCAAGCCGCCGCGCCGCGACGGAGCATTTTCGGGCGCGGCCGTCCAGGTCGCGGATCCGCGTGAGCGCGGCGCGATCGAGCTGCCGGCGACGATCACGGTCAAGGACCTCGCCTCGCTGCTCGGCGTCAACGTCGCGGACGTCATCCGCGAGCTCATCAAGAGCGGGATCTTCGCCACGATCAACCAGCTCATCGACCGCGATACCGCCTCGCTCGTCGCCGGTGAGCTGGGCTACGAGATCGCGGAGCCGGTCGCGGCCTCCGTGAACGGGACGCACGCGGAGACGGACGGCGAGGCGCCGACACCCGAGGCCGCCAAGGAGGTCCTGTTCGAGGAGGAGTCGCAGGACGACCTCCAGCCCCGGGCACCCATCGTCACCGTGATGGGCCACGTCGACCACGGCAAGACGAGCCTGCTCGATGCCATTCGGAGCACGACCGTGGCCGCCGGTGAGCGGGGCGGGATCACCCAGCACATCGGCGCGTCCGAGGTCGCGAAGGACGGTCGCAAGATCGTTTTCCTCGACACGCCCGGCCACGAGGCGTTCACGGCGATGCGCGCCCGCGGTGCCCGGGTGACGGACATCGCGATCATCGTCGTCGCCGCGGACGACGGCGTCATGCCCCAGACGCTCGAGGCGATCAACCACGCGCGCGCGGCGAAGGTGCCGATCATCATCGCGCTCAACAAGATCGACAAGCCGGACGCGAACCCCGATCGGGTCAAGACGGAGCTGTCCGAGGCCGGTGTCATCGTCGAGGACTACGGCGGCGACGTGCCGATCGTGTCGGTCTCGGCACGGACCGGGGAGGGGATCGAGGCGCTCGAGGAGATGATCCTCCTGGTCGCGGACCTCCAGGAACTGCGCGCGAATCCCGCGCGGTCGGCCGTCGGGACGATCATCGAGGCACAGCTTTCGAAGGGTCGCGGCGCCGTCGCCACGGCCGTCATCCAGACCGGCACGCTGCGCGTGGGCGACATCATCGTCGCGGGCGAGACGTGGGGCAAGGTCCGGGCACTCGAGACCGCGACCGGGAAGCGGCTGACGAAGACCGGTCCCGCGAGCGCGGTCGTGGTGCTCGGTCTCCAGGACGTACCGGAGGCCGGCGACGTGCTGCGCGTCGTCGCCGACGAGAAGGCGGCCCGTGGGCTCGTCGAGTCGCGCCGCGCCGACGCGGCCGCGAAGGGCGGCGACGGCAGCGGTCGTGCGACGCTGGAGGATCTCTTCCGCCAGGTCCAGGCAGGTCAGGCGAAGGAGCTCCGGATCATCCTCAAGGCCGACGTTTCGGGCTCGCTCGGGGCGATCACCCACTCGCTCGACCAGCTCTCGACCGACGAGGTCCGGATCAACGTCCTCCACGAGGGCGCCGGGGACATCACCGACAACGACATCATGCTCGCGACGGCATCGGACGCGATCGTCGTCGGCTTCAACACCTCGATCACCGACACCGCCCGCCGGGCGGCCGACGCCGAGGGCGTCGACGTCCGGCTCTACGACATCATCTACAAGCTCAGCGACGACATCGACGCGGCCCTCAAGGGCCTGCTCGAGCCCGAGCAGGTGGAGGTCGTCGAGGGTCGCGCCGAGGTTCGCCAGGTCTTCCGCGTCGGGAAGAGCACGGTCATCGCCGGCTGCTACGTGAACGAGGGCAGGATCGTCCGTGGCGGCGCCCGGGTCTACCGCTCGGGCAAGGTCATCGCGAGCGACCGGATCGAATCGCTGCGGCGCTTCCGTGACGACGTCCGGGAGGTCGCGACGGGCTTCGAGTGCGGCATCGGGCTGGCCAACTTCCACGACATCGAGGAAGGCGACCTGAT
>DASSHA010000190.1:0-21962 GCA_035693145.1 Candidatus Limnocylindrales bacterium | reverse complement strand
CGCGGGCAAGGCACGCGCGGCTCTGACCCGGACGGCGCGGACACAGGCGACGGAGACCGGCGGGGCGGCGACCACGACCGAAGCTCCGGCCGAGCCGACGTCTCCACAGCCGACGACGACGACGACCGCGAAGCCGGCACGCGCCCCGGCCCGGGCCAGGACGAGCGCCAAGGCGTCGGCAGCCACCAAGCCGGTCTCGAAGCCCGCGGCGAAGGCCGCCAGCGCGAAGGCCACGAGCCCGAAAGCCACCGGCTCGAAAGCCACCGGCTCGAAGAAGAGCTGACGCTCCGGGCACGGCCGCGCCGCAAAGGTTCCGCGCCGCGAGGCTTCGACGCCGCCGCAGGCGGTCAGCGCGCGGCTGTCGGCGCCGCCTCGGCTCCTGCGCCGGTTGACCTTCGGCGGTTCGTGGCCGCGAAGATCGCCGCCCCGCCGACGCCGCCGGCAAGCGTCAGCCCGAGAACGAGCCCGGCTGTCGACAGCTGCTGGCTCCAGTAGAACGAGCCGAACGTCCCGGCATCGGTGACGCCGACCGAGCGGAGCTCGTCGCCACGACCATCGGCCAGGTACCGCCGATAGACGCAGTCGGCGCCTTGCGTGCAGCTGATGCGGCCGCCCGCTGACGCATCGCGATATCCGTCGTCGGCGACGAAGAAGAGCGCCTTCACGCCGAGCAGCAGGGCCGCGTAGATGACGGCGGTGATCAACCCCGCCCAGACGCCGTTCGCGATGATCCGAAGGATCGGCCCGCCGCCGCGGTCGGAGCGCTGGTTCGCGTAGTAGCCGATGAGCAGCCCGGCGGGCAGCGCGAGGTACCAGTAGACCGGCTCGATCGGGATGACGAGCAGGAAGCTGATCGCGATCGTCACGGCCATCCCGACACCGACCCAGGCGGCCGTACGGGCGCCCCGGTCCACGAACGCGTTCACGATGTCGCGACGGCCTCCGCGGCCCGGCCGACGCCGTCGCCCGACGTCCGCCGAACGGCACCGGACAGCGCGTCGCGCCCCAGGTACCGCGCACTCTCGCCGAGCTCGTCCCCGATCCGAAGCAGCCGGTTGTACTTCGCGACACGCTCCGATCGCGACGGGGCACCGGTCTTGATCTGACCCGTCCCCATGGCCACGACGAGGTCGGCGATCGTCGTGTCCTCGGTCTCGCCCGAACGGTGCGACACGATGGATGCCCAGCCGGCGCGCCCGGCGAGCTCGATCGCGTCGATCGTCTCGGACAGGGTCCCGATCTGGTTGAGCTTGATCAGGACGGCGTTCGCGCTTTCTTCGGCGATCCCTCGGGCGATGAAGCGTGGGTTCGTCACGAAGAGGTCGTCGCCCACGAGTTGCACGCGGTCGCCCAGCCGTTCCGTCAACCGCTGCCAGCCCGACCAGTCGTCCTCGGCGAGGCCGTCCTCGATCGAGACGATCGGGTACCGGTCGGACCAGCTCGCCCAGAGGTCCACGAGCTCATCCGACTCCAGCGTTCGGCCCTCCTTCGCCAGCCGGTAGCGCACGGCGTCGCGATCCCGTCCGTCGCCGGTGCCCTTGGCGCCTTCGACGAGCTCGGACGTCGCCGGATCGAGTGCGATCGCGACCTCGTCCCCCGGCCGGTAGCCGGCTCGTTCGATCGCTCGCAGGATGACCTCGACGGCCGCTTCGTTCGACGGCAGCGACGGCGCGAAGCCACCCTCGTCTCCCTGCCCCGTCGCGTGGCCCTCTGCATGGAGGATCGAGCGGAGCGCGGCGAAGACCTCGGCGCCGGCGCGCAGCGCCTCGCCGAACGTCGCGACTCCCACCGGCATGACCATGAACTCCTGGAAGTCGGTCGAGTCCTGCGCGTGGCGACCGCCGTTGAGGATGTTGAACATCGGGACCGGCAGGATCCGTGCCCCGACCCCGCCGAGGTAGCGGTACAGCGGCAGATCGTGCGCTGCGGCCGACGCGTGCGCGCAGGCGAGCGAGACGCCGAGGATCGCGTTCGCCCCGAGGTTCGCCTTGTTCGGCGTCCCGTCGAGCTCGATGAGCAGGTCGTCGATGCCCGCCTGGTCGGCGGCATCCATCCCGACGACGGACGGCCCGATGACCTCGACGACGTTGCGAACCGCGGTCAGGACGCCCTTGCCGCCGTAGCGGGAGGCGTCTCCGTCGCGCAGCTCGACCGCCTCGTTCGAGCCGGTCGACGCGCCCGACGGAACCGCCGCTCGGCCCACGGACCCGTCGGCGAGGACGACGTCGACCTCGACCGTCGGATTGCCGCGGGAATCGAGGATCTCGCGCGCGTCGACCGCGGCGATCGTCGTGTTCACGATCGCCCACCTGCTCCCGCGCCGATCTTCTCGCGTGGGCCGCCCGGCCCGCCTCCCGGCCGGCCGGCGGTTTCGCGCGACCGATCGAGCAGGACGGCGACGCCCGGCAGCTCACGTCCCTCGAGGAACTCGAGCGACGCACCGCCGCCGGTGCTGATGTGGGTGAAGGAGCCGCTCAACCCCTGCTGCTCGATGGCGGCGACCGAATCGCCGCCGCCGACGACGACCGTCGCGCCTGCTTCGGCCTTCGTCGCGAGGAACCGCGCGATCGCCTTCGTGCCGTGGGCGAACGACGGTATCTCGAACACGCCGAGCGGTCCGTTCCAGAAGACGGTCTTCGCCGGCTCGAGTGCCTCCTCGATGAGCTCGCGCGTCTTCGGCCCGACGTCCACGATGTGCCACGAGGCCGGCAGCTTCTCGACACCGAGCGTCTTGTACTCCGTGCCGCGAGTGACCTCCTTGGCAATGACCACGTCGACCGGCAGGACGACACGAACGCCCTTCTGCTCGGCCGTGTCGAGGATCCGTTTCGCGTCGTCGACGCGATCGTGCTCGGCCAGGCTCTTGCCGACGCTGCGCCCGGTCGCGAGCAGGAAGGTGTTGGCCATCCCGCCTCCGACGACCAGCACGTCGATCTTCGAGAGCAGGTTGTCGACGACCTTGATCTTGTCCGAGACCTTCGCCCCGCCGAGGATTGCCGCGAACGGCCGCTCGGGATCCTCGAGGAGCCGCCCGAGCATCTCGAGCTCCTTCTCCATCAGCAGGCCCGCGTAGGCCGGGAGGAGCTTCGCGATCCCGACCGTCGACGCATGGGCGCGGTGCGCCGTCCCGAACGCATCGTTCACGTAGACGTCGGCATAGCTCGCCAGCTGCTGCGCGAACTTCGGATCGTTCTTCTCCTCTTCCGCGTGGAAGCGGAGGTTCTCGAGCAGCAGCAGCTCGCCGTTTCGGAGTCGCTTGACGGCGTCCTCGGTGCCGACGCCGAGCGCGTCGCCGGTCACGGGGACGGTTCGGCCCAGCAGCTGGGACAGGCGGGCCGCGACCGGGCGAAGCCGAAGGCCGTCCTGGACCTTTCCGTCGGGGCGGCCGAGGTGGCTCGCGAGGATGACGCGCGCGCCCTTCGACAGGAGGTAGCGGATGGTCGGGATCGCGGCCCGGATGCGTGAATCGTCCGCGACCTTGCCGTCCTCGAGTGGGACGTTGAAGTCGACACGCACGAAGACGCGCTTGCCCGACGGGTCGAAGTCGCGGACGGTCGGCGTGTCCATGTCAGGCCGCCGCCGCGGCTGGCAACCGGGCGCCGACGAAGGCGATGAGGTCCGCGACGCGGCAGCTGTAGCCCCACTCGTTGTCGTACCAGCTGATGACCTTCACCATCGTTCCGCCGAGGACCATCGTCGAGAGCGCGTCGATGATCGAGCTCCGGCTGTCGCCCCGGAAGTCGCTCGAGACGAGCGGGTCGTCCGAGACGCCGAGGATGCCCTTCATCGGGCCCTCGGCAGCCTGGCGGAACGCGTCGTTGAGCTGCTCGACGGTCGTCGGTCGCGAGACGTCGGCGGTGAAGTCGACGACGCTCACCGTCGGCGTCGGGACGCGAAGGCTGAACCCGTCGAACTTGCCCTTCAGGTCGGGAATGACGAGCGCGAGCGCCTTGGCGGCGCCGGTGGTCGTCGGGATGATGTTCTGGCCCGCGGCACGCGCCCGGCGCGGGTCCTTGTGGGCGACGTCGAGGATGCGCTGGTCGTTGGTGTAGCTGTGGATCGTGTTCATCAATCCGCGTTCGATCGTCAGCAGGTCGTGGACGACCTTGGCGGCCGGCGCGAGGCAGTTCGTCGTGCAGCTCGCATTGCTGATGATGTCGTGAGCGGCCGGGTCGTAGCGGTCCTCGTTGACGCCGAGGACGATCGTGATGTCCTCGCCCTTCGCCGGCGCGCTGATGATGACCTTTCGAGCGCCGGCGTCGATGTGCGCTCGCGCCTTCGCCGCATCGGTGAACAGCCCGGTCGATTCGAGGACGATCTCGACGCCGAGGTCGGCCCACGGGAGCGCCGCCGGATCCCGCTCCTTGAGGACCTTGATCTCGCGCCCGTCGACGATCAGCGCGTCGTCGGTGTGGTCGACGGTCCCCGGATACGCGCCGTACGTCGAGTCGTGTTTGAACAGCAGCGCGTTGAGCTCCGTGTCGACGAGGTCGTTGACGGCGACGACCTCGACGTCGGGCGCACGCTCGATGAGCGCCTTCAGCGACTGGCGGCCGATGCGGCCGAACCCGTTGATCCCGACTCGGACAGTCATCGTGGTCTACCTCCTGGATCGAACATCGGCAGTTGAGCTCATGATCCCGATGTGCTCCACGCGCATCGTCAGGCAGGCACCGAATGCCCGACGAGGGCCGTTCCGACTGTTTCGCTAACGGAGCCATGCAAGCGCGACATCACGAGCGGATGGGCTCCGGCGAGCGAAACGTCTGGTCCGAGGTCGGGCGCCACGATCCGCACCCGCCGAGCCGGGGCGCGAAACGCGTGGCGCTCCACGGCCAATCGCGCGGGATCGAGGAGCCGATCGCCTTCGTGCTCGGCGATCGACCCGCCGACGATGATCAGCTCCGGATCGAACAGGTCGACCCAGCTGACGACGGCGGCCGCGAACGCGCGGCGTGCGCGCTCCATGAGGTCGCGGCAGGCCCGGTCGCCGGCCGCTTCGCCGTCCGCCACAGCCCGAGCGTCGACGTCGAGCCGCTCGGCGGCGCGCGCCGACAGGAAAGGGCTTCGACGGTCGTCGACCGCGGCTCGAGCGTCGCGGGCGAGGGCCCGCCCGGATGCGATCGCTTCGAGATGCCCGCGCGCGCCGCAGCCGCAGATCGGCCCGTCGAGGTCGACCGTCGTATGGCCGAGCTCGCCGGCCGTCCCGTCGGGACCGCGAAGCAGGCGGCCGTCGCTGACCACGGCACCGCCGATGCCGGTGGACACCGTGACGTAGAGGAAGTCACTGCAGCCGCGGGCGACGCCGAATGTCCACTCGCCGAGGGCGGCCACGTTCGTGTCGCGATCGAGCGCCGCCGGCAGCCCGAGTGCGTCGGCGACGAGCGGGCCGAGGGCGACGTCGTGGAACGCGGAGCCCAGGTTCGGGGGATCGACCACGATGCCGCGGAACGGGTCCACGGGGCCCGGGCTGGAGATGCCGACGCCCACCACGTCGGACGCGACTTCGGCCGCCAAGTCGCGCGCTTCACGCAGAGCATGGATGCAGCGCTCGACGACCGCGGCTGGCCCCTCCTCGCTGCGTGTCTCGTGGGCGACCCGGCCGACCCGGGTCCCGTCCGAAGCCACGACTGCCGCCCGGATCTGGGTGCCACCCAGATCGAGGCCGAGAACGGGGCGATCTGACAGGACGGTACCTCGGGCTGCGTGCGGGGCTCGGGCGGTGATTCTAGCAAAGGCCGATCGGCACGCCCCGTGGACCGAACAGGAAAGAACCCCCGCCGGCCCGGCAGGGGTTCTCCACGCGATCTCGTCTCGCCGGCGTCAGCCGCCGATCTTGAAGACCTTTCCGCCGCACTTCGGGCAGGTGCCCTGCAGCGCCGGCTTCCCGTTCTTCATCGTGATCTGCTGCGGGTTCTGAACTTCGACCTTCATCTTGTCCTTGACGCAGTACGCCTCGGCCACGAGCTCCTCCTCTCTCTTGCGTCGCGGGGCCACGCACCCCACGTCCGCGGGACTACTGGCTGTTCCAGAGGGACGGCCGCCAGCGGTCGGTCCCTGCCTGCTCCTTCTGCCGATCGAGCGTGGCGAGGATCGCGAGACTCTCGAGTCCCGTCTCCAGGCACGCCTCCTCGGCTCGTTCCTTCTGTTCGCCTTCGACGAAGGCCCCGGTCGAGCGCTGCGCGTATACCGCGCACACCACTCCGGCACGACAGCCGGCCAGGCCCGCGAGGACGAGCAGTGCCGATGCCTCCATCTCGAAGTTCAGGACGCGCTGGCGCGCCATCTCTTCGGCGAGGTCAGGGTAGCGGATGGGAAGCTGTGGGATCGGGCGGCCCTGCGCACCGAAGAACCCGGGCGCCGTCGCGGTGATGCCGACATGGACCCGATGGCCGAGCCGATCTGCCGCCTCGATGAGTGCAACGACCGCCTCGTAGTCGGCGACGGCCGGGTATCCGTCGTGGACGAAGAAGCTCGTCGTCGACTCCAGGCGGACGGCACCGGTCGTCACGATCAGGTCACCGAGCCCGATCCCGGGCTGGAGCGAGCCACACGAGCCGATCCGGACGAACGTCGGATGGGCGGTGATCGCGAGAACCTCCGCGACGACGATCTCGACGTTGTCGGTTCCGATCCCGGTCGAGATGACCGACACCCGTTGGCCTCGGTACATGCCCGTCACGCTCACGAACTCGCGGTGCCGGTGCTCGCGCTCGATCGAGTCGAAGCGGGCCGCGACGCGCGACGGTCGATCCGGATCGCCGGGGAGGAGGATGTACTCGGCCAGCTCGCCCGGGCCGAGTCCGATGTGATATTGCCGCTCGCCGGTCGGCAGGGCCACGCGGGGGTCCGCGCTCGGCAAGACTTCGCTCCTCGCTGGTCTTCGCGCGATCCGGCGCGAACGCCAAGCGAGGATAGGCAGGGCGATTCATGAGCGTCAAGCGTGCGGGGCCGCGGGCGTCTCGATCGGGCCGCGTCCGATCTCTCGCCGTAGCCGGTCGCGAACGCTCGCGGCGAGCCGTGCTGCGCGCCTTCGGCGAGCGACGATCGTCGCGATCGTGCCGGCGCTCGCGAGCAGGAGCCCGGCGACCCCGAATGCGAGCCAGCTCTCACCCAGCGCCGCGGTCCGAAGCGGCACGGGCTGAAATGCCCCGCTCGAGGCGGCCGGCGTGCCGGCGGCGGAAGGGGGTGCGTCGGTGGGGTCGACGCCGAGGTCGCCGATCCGCACGACATCGGCCGTGTGGTCGACGAGGACCTCCGGCCCGTTCGGCCCGCGGCGGACCACGCCCGTGGCGTTGAGCGGATCGTCCGGCTCGACGAGCGGCAGCATGACCGCGGCCTCTCCCGCGAGGACGACCCGACCACGTGACGTGCCGTCGTCGAGGACGAAGCCGTCGCTCGTGAGGTCGGCGACGATGCCGCCGACGCGGACGCGCTGGCCGATGAGCCCTGCCAGGCTCGCGAGATCGGCGTCTCGCGCCGACGCCGGCATCTCCGTGGCACGGGCGCCCCCGGCGACGCCGGCGTCCGGGCTTCGGGGCGTCGCGACGGGCCCGAGCGAGACGTCGGCGCTCGATCGCGGCTCGATCGAGAACCGTCTGTCGGTCGCCGTCGGATAGGCGCGCCGGACGATCCCGACGATCGTTGCCGTCCGCCCGTTCGACAGAGCCGTCGACGGGATTCGAGCGTTCGCGAGGCCGACGACCGGGACGAGGTCGCCACCCACGCGGATCTCCGCGCGCCAGCGGTCGCCCAGCCGCTGCAGGCTCGTCACCATCCCCGACGCGCGGACGAGGCGCCACTCGTCGGCGGTTCCCGGCGCGCCGGCGAGCGTCGCAGGCGTGGCGACGCCGGTCGAGCTGCGCTCGACGCTGGTCGCTGTCAGCCGTGGAGCGCCGTACGCCCGGCCAACCGTCCCGATCGCGACGATGCGATCGCCGACGTGCCAGGCGGCGTCGGCCTTCGGCAGAAGGATCTCGATCCCGCCGCTCGAGTCCTCGACCACGAGCCGGCGTCCGGTCGAATCCAGGAGCGAGGAAGCAGCCACGACGGTCGCCGCGATCGTGACGACGCCGTTCGTCCTGGTCCGGGCGACGGCGATCGAGATCGGCTCGCCGCCCGCCGCACTCCCGCCGCCAACGCCGCCCGTGCCGCCACTCGCGCTCGGCGTCGGCGACGCCGCCGCTGCGGTTCGTTGCAGGTCAGCCTGATCGCGAAGCCAGAGCCGGTATCCGTCGAGTGCGCCCTTCCGAGTGGCCCGTTGGCCGACGATCCCGCTGACCCTGACACCATCCCCGACTCTGAGGCTCGACGCGTCGAGGCGCGCCGTCGCGTCCGCCGCGATCCGAAGGGTCGAGCCCGACGAGTCGCGAACCGAGAAGCTCACGTCGCCGTTCGCGGCTCGCACGGGCTTCACGCTGACCGTTGCCTCGAGCGTGACGAGGCGTGCCTCGAGCGCCTCCCCGAAGTCGACGACGTGAGCAGCTTCGGGCGAGCGGATCACGCCTCCGGCGAGCTGGGCGATGGCCGACGCCGACGGGCGGATCTCGACCTGGCCGTATGGGTCGGCGAGCTTGCCATCGACCTCGACACGCGTTCCTCGCGACGGACGGGCGACGCCGTCTGGAAGACGGACGACGATCGCTCCGGTCGCATCCTGGATCGCGATGAGCGGCGGTGTCCCGAGTCTGCCGGCTTCCGCGGTCACGTCGCCGACGACGTGGACACGTGTCCCGATCGCCAGGTGGCGAGCGTCGGCGATCTGCGTGACGCCGCTCGGCGGTTGTTGTGTGAGCGTGGGAGTCGGCGTCGGGGTCGGGGCGGGGCTGGCGGTGGGACGAGGGGACGCGGTCGGGGCGGGCGTCGGAGTCGGTCGCGGCGGGGTCGGAGTGGCGCCCGACGTCGGGGACGGGGTCGGCGCCGGAGTCGGTTCTGGAGTGGGGGTCGGCGACGGGACGCCAGGCTCGAGATCCGACGCGAGCCCGACCATCACCCGGTATCCGGCCGTGCCCGTCCCCGAGCTGTCGCGCTGGCCGAGGGGACCGCGGACGACGATCTCATCGCCGGTCGCCACGCTTCGGCCGTCGAGCGCGTCCGTCGTCACGATGACCCGCAAGGGTCCGGTGCCGTCGTCGATCGTGACGGCGATGCCGTCGCTGACGGAATCCGGCGCCGCCGACACCCGGCCGAAGGCCTCGACGCGACGACCCTCGACCGATTCGGACGCTCCCCCCGTCGGGATGAGCATCGCGCCAGGCAGCTCGGTCGAGCCCGTCGGCTCGAGCGCGTCGAGCGTGAGCCGGAGCGTTCGTTGGGCGAACCGGTCGTCAACCGTGCCGAAGGCGCGGACGGTCGTGCCGGCCGGAACGACGCTGGCGGTCGCCGCATCGAGGTAGAGGGCAATGCCCCCGCTCGCATCCTCCACGTATCCGCCGTGGCCACTCTCGACGCTTCCGAGCGGGACGGTCAGCACGCCTTCGACGACGACGCTCGTCCCGGAGGGCAGCTCGCGCGCGTCGGCGATCGCCGTCGTCGCGGGGATGGGCGTCGCGGTCGGTGCCGCGGTCGGCGTCGCGGTCGGTGCCGCGGTCGGCGTCGGGGCAGCGGTCGGGGTCGCAGTCGGCGCAACCGTCGGGGTCGGCGCCGGCGTGGGCGTGGCTGTCGGCGTGGGCGAGGGCGTGGCTGCTGCAGTCGGGGTGGGTGTGGGCGCAACCGTCGGCGTGGGTGGGGTCGTGGGCGTCGGCGTCGGGCCGGCCGTCGGCGCTGCCGTCGGCGTGGCCGTGGGAGCCGGTGTCGTCGGCGTGGGCGCCGGAAGCGTCGAGGCAAGGTTCTGAGCCACGGGGTTCGGGTTGGCGAGGACGTCGGCTGCGTTGTCGTTCGTGTCCCGAACGTTCCCGCCCGCTCCGCCGGGCCGCCGCTCGATGCTCGTGCCGGCTGCGGGCGCCGGCGCGGCGGTCCCTTCGACGTAGATGCTCGTGGCGTCACCCCAGCCCATCGCGTCGATCGGACTCCCGCCGATGGGGCGCAGCACGAGTGCGCCGCCTGTCGCGGCGATGCCGCCCGCGTAGGTCGCGTCCGCGATCGCTGCGTACGCTCCGGACGCATTCGCGATCAGCACGTGCTGCCCGAATGTGAGCGGCGTCGTCGTCGTCCAGCTCGCCTTCCGGGTGATCGTCGCACCCGACGAGGTGACATACACGAGCTCATATCCCGACAGGTCGACGGCCGTCGGCGACGCGTTTGCGACCTCGACGTATTCGTCCGAGGCCGAGGCCGTCCCACCGGTCACGACCTCAGCGACGACGAGGCCGACGGACGGCGGCCAGGCGACCGCGGCGGCCGGGACCGTCGGCAGCGACGCTGGGGGTGCCGGCTCAGTCGGAAGGACGAGCGCAGCGATCACGAGCGCGGGCGCGAGGACACGCCGAAGGACGAGCATGATCGACCTCCTGGCGGGATCGACGAACGGTCGGCGGCACAGTCGTGTGTACCGGATGGCGCTTGCCACGGGATGCACCGGGGGTCTCCGCCGCCACACCGGCGGCTCATCTCGCGCTTATCCGACCGCGGATCCTGTGACGCTCATCTAGGATGGTCGCGTCGGCGCGGCGAGAGATCGCCCGGCCGCGACGCAACCGCGCCTCCGCACCCTGGCAGGGCGGTTGCTCTCTCCGACCGTCACGAGGAGGAACCGTGGCTCGCGCCAAGCGAACCGACCGAGCCGATGCCCGCCGTCGCTACCGGGCGGCGGCCGTGCCGGCGAATGGGGACTCGGAAACCGCCGACGCGGAGCCCGCCTCGGGAGGCAGGGACGGTCGGCGGGCGGCACGCGGCCCCCAGCCAGCTCGCTCGAACCAGGCTCCATCCGGTCGGCCGAGCATCGTCGACAGCTTCCGCTCGGCGCTTCGTCCGGCAAACATTCGCGAGGATGTGGCGGCCGCGCCGGCAATCCTGCGCACGTCGCCGCTGCTGTGGATCCCGTTCGCGCTGGTCATCGTCTCCGGCGTCGTCGCCCTCGTCCCGGGCCTCGGTTCGTACCAGATCCCGATCTTTTTGGTCCAGACGTTCGTGTTCCCGCCGCCGCTCATCGGTCCCTTCATCGCCGGCCTCCTCGCGCCCCGCGCCGGCTGGCTGTTCGGGTTACTGACCGGGCTCGTCGGCGCCGTGATGTTCGCGCTGTTCGCAGCGACCACGCCGGGCTCGAACGTGGCCGGCGCGCCGCCCGTGGCGGCCGACGTCCGGACCCAGTACATCCTCTACGGCCTCGTCACGAGCCCGACGTTCGGCGCGCTCATCGGCGCCTTCGCGGGCTTCTACCGGCGGTTCCTCCGCTCGTCGTCGCCGCAGCGGGCGAACCAGAATCGCTCGCGTCGGTCGAACACACGGCAGCGTCGCTGACGCTGGTCCGGCGTCAGCCCATCCGGCGCATCCCGGCCCAGCCGAGCTGACGGACGCCTTCGGGTCCGCTCGGTCCGCCGGCGGCGTTCGCGGCCTCGACCAGCGGTCGAACCTCGCGCGCGACGACGTTCACGACATTGCCTTCTCGCTGGAGCATCCCGTCGACGAGCAGGAGCGCGTGCCGGCGGACGATGCCCCGCAACGTCGCCCAGGTGTCCGGCCACAGTGTGACGTTCACCATGCCGGTCTCGTCCTCGAGCGCGAGGAACACCGTCCCGCGGGCAGTCATCGGATGTTGGCGCGTGACGACAAGCCCTCCGAGCCGAACGAGACCCGCCTCGCGGGCCGCGAGGTCAGCGTTGCGGACGGCCCCGAGCCGGTCGAGCGCCGGTCGGAAGAGGTCGACGACCTGCCGCCCGCCGTCCAGGCCGATCACGGCATAGGCGTCCCCGAGGCGCTCGGATTCGGTCAGCCCCGGCAACGCCGGAGCGTCGGTTGCGGGCAGCCGGAGGTCCATGGGCCTCCCCGCGGCGCGTTTCGCGACCCGATCGACCGCCCGCAGGCGCCGGCCGTCCATCCGGCCCCGTGACGCGCCGGCGACCTCGCGAAGCTGCCACAGCAACCCTCGCCTCGCCTGCCCGAACGAATCAAGCGCGCCCACCCGGATCAGTCGCTCGATCACCTCTTCGCCGAGCTCCGTTCGCTCGACGACGTCGGCGAGGCTCGTGTAGGGGCCGCGGGCCAGCTCGGCGTCGAGATGCTCCGCCTGCTCCTCGCCGATCCCCTTCACGAGCGCGAGCCCGAGTCGGACACCCCAGCCCATCGCGCTGTCGGCCGCCCAGCGATCGCGCGCCACGGCAGCGGGAATGAAGCACGACTCGGACCGAACCGGCCGCGGCCGCGCCGGCGCGCCCTCGGGGAGCGGCTCGCCCGCGTCGTCGTCGTGCGACCCGTCGTCGCCGGTCGGCCCGGCCGTCGCCCAGCCCGGCCGGCCCACCCATTCGGTCTGGGTCCGGTACGTGCTCCGGTTGATGTCGACCGACAGGACCGTCACTCCGTGGCGCTTCGCGTCGTTGACGAGGACCTCGACCGGGTAGAAGCCCATCGGCTGCGCGTTGATCAGCCCGACGACGAACTGGGCGGGGTAGAACAGCTTGAGAAACGACGACTCGTACGCCGTCCGCGCGAACGCGGCCGCGTGGGACTTTGCGAACCCGAAGCTGGCGAACGCCGCGCACTGGCGGAACAGCTCCTCGGCGTCGGCGGCGCCGAGCCCGCGCGCCAGGCAGCCATCGACGAACGCGACGTGGAGCTTCTCCATCTCGCGGCTCGAGCGCCACGTCCCCATCGCCCGCCGGAACGCGTCCGAGCCGGCAGGCGTGAACCCGGCGACCTCGATCGCGATCTTCATCACCTGCTCCTGGTAGAGGATGACGCCGAGGGTCTCGCCGAGGATCGGCTCGAGCGAGGGGTGGAGGTAGGTGACCCGCTCGAGGCCCTGCTTGCGGCGGAGATACGGATGGACGGCGTTGCCCTGGATCGGGCCCGGCCGGATGATCGCGACCTCGACCACGAGGTCGTCGAGGCTCGACGGTCGCGACTTCGGCAGCGTCTGCATCTGCGCCCGGCTCTCGACCTGGAAGACGCCGACGGTGTCAGCCGCCTGGAGCATGGCGAAGACCTCGGGGATCTCCTCGGGGATCCGGTCGAGATCGAGGCAGACCGCGCAATCGTGCTCGATGAGCCGAAGCGTCTCGTCGATCGCGGCGAGCATGCCGAGCCCGAGCAGGTCGAGCTTGATGAGCTTGATCGTCTCGACGTCTCGCTTGTCGTACTGGACGACGACACGGCCGGGCATCGTCGCCCGCTCCAGCGGCGCGATGTCGATGAGCGGCGCCGCCGTGATCAGCATCCCGCCGGTGTGGATCGACAGGTGGCGCGGGAAGCCGTCGAGCCGGGCACACATCTCGAGCCAACGCTCCCAGTCCGAGAGGCCGACGGTCGAACCCGTTCGCCGCTCCATGATGGGTTCGGGCTCGACCCTGGCGACCTTCGATCTCGCCTCGGGGCGCCCGCTCGCGTCGCGGACCGGAGCCCAGTGGAACGGCCGCCCGAGCCGGTCGACGCTCCGCTCTTCGGGGAGCAGCACGCCGGTCCCGGGATCGATCCGACGACCGTCGATGGTGCCGACGATGTCGGTCCGATTGCCGGGAACGTCACGGCGCCGTTCGCGCGCTTCCACCTCCGCCCGAAGCCGCCGGACGCTGGCCGGCGAATCGCCCGGCCCGCCTTCGTCGTCGCCACGTCCGCCGCTCCGAATCGACGGCCCCGAGGCCGGAAACGGGGAGAGTCCCGCCGAGTTGCGGCGCGTCGCGGGGATCCGCCCGCCCTGCGGATGATTCAGCTGGCCCATCCCGTCCGTGAGTCCCCGTTCCGCCGTCCGGGCGGCCGTCTCGGCGACATCGTCACCGGGCACGCCGGCGTCACCCGGCCGCGCGAAAAACTGCCCGAAACCTCCCTCGGCCTCGAGGTCCCGCCGGACCATCACAGAGTCGTACGTCTCGAGGGCCTTCGCGACCCGATCGACGAGCGGCCGCGGGAAGCCCAGGGCATAGCCGACCTCGCGGACGGCCGATCGCGCGCGATACGTCACGACGTTGCAGACCATGCCGGTGTGGTCGGCGCCGTAACGCTCGTAGACGTACTGGATGACCTCCTCGCGGCGCTCGGAGCTGAAGTCGATGTCGACGTCCGGATAGCTCGTCCGGCCCTCGTTGATGAAGCGCTCGAACAGGAGGTTGTGGCGGATCGGATCGACCCGCGTGATCCCGAGCACGTAGGCGACGATCGAATCGGCGGCGCTCCCGCGCCCCTGGGCCGGGATCCCCCGGGACCTGGCGAAGCGCATGAGATCCCAGCAGATGAGGAAGAACTCGGCGAGGCCGGTCTGCTCGACGACGTCGAGCTCGTGGGCGAGCTGGCTGACGACGGCCGACGTGAGCGGGTGGTAGCGGCGTCGCGCGCCGTCCCAGCACAGCTGCGAGAGGTGGCTGAACGGCGTCTCGCCCGCGGGGACCTCGAAGCCGGGGAATCGGTAGCGCTCGAACCCGAGATCGACCGAGCAGTCCGCGGCGATCCATGCGCTCGCGTCGATCCCCTCGCGCCACCGCGCGGCGACCCGCCCACCGAGCGAGCCGTCGCCCGGGGGAAGCTCGAGGAGCTCGGCCTCCGACTTGAGGTACGACTCGCCGTCGGGTCGTCGCAGGTCCGCGAGCTCGTCGACGGACCGACCGTGCCGGATCGCGGCGAGGACGTCGTGGAGCTCGCGACCCTCGCGCTCGGCGTAATGGACGTCGTTCGTCACGACGACCGGCAGCCCGAGCTCGTCGGCGAGCGTGATCGTCTCGGCCACGAGCCAGTCGTCGTCGGGCAGGAGCCGGTGCTCGAGCTCGAGGTAGAGGCCACGCTCACCGAACAGCCGCGCGTAGTGCTCGGCGACCTCCCGCGCGCCCGCCCGATCCCCCACCGCCAGCCGCCGGGCGATCTCGCCCTCTCGGCAGCCCGTCAGCCCGACGAGGCCCTCGGCATGCTCGGCGACGAGCGCCTGCGTGAACCGTGGCACGGCCTTCGTTCCGGCGAGGTTCGCCCGGGAAACGAGCCGACAGAGGCTCCGATAGCCCGCATCGTTGCGCGCCAGCAGGACGAGATGCGGGCCACGCTGTGCCTCACCGATCCCGCGGTAGTCCTCCTTGACGGCGACCCGATGAGCCGGCAATCGAGCGCGACGGGGTCGTGGCCGAACCGGGCGTCCCTCGACGACCTCGGGATCGATTGCCGGGCTTGCGCGGCGACGACCCGGCCGCCAGGCACGCGGCTCGGGGACGACGACCCGCCGAGGATCGGCCGCCGCCGCATCGAGGAGCTCGACCTCGACGCCGACGATCGGCCGAAGGCCGGCCGCCATCGCCGCCTCCGCGAACCGGACGACCCCGTACAGCCCGTGGTGATCGGTGACCGCGAGCCCGACCAGTCCAAGCGCCACCGCCCGGTCGACGAGCGAATCGGCTGGCGAGGCTCCGTCGAGGAACGAGAAGTTCGTGTGGCAGTGGAGCTCGGCATACGGCATCGGGACCGGCCACTATAGAACGTATGTTCTGTTACGTCTCAGACGGTCCCATCCACCCGGGAGGACGATCGGACAACCATCAATCACTCCGACGGTCGAAACACAGCGGAGACGTCGAACGTCATAGTGGCCGACATGGCAGTGCAGCCCGCTTTCGTTCGCAGCGTCGCGCTCCGGATCGTGCTCGCCGCTCTCGCCGTGCTCCTCATCGAGGTCGTCTTTCCGGCGGCAATGGCCGCACAGAACGGCCTCTGAATTCGGATCGTTCCGCGCCTGGGGGCACGGGACGCTCGGCGGCGGAGCGGTCGCACACGACTCGAGACGCCGACCTTGCTGGCGACCTGGTGAGCGGGTCGCACAGCCGCAGGGCCCCGTCGTACGCGGCGACGGGGCCCTGCCCATTCCCGCAGGCCCATCGGCCGATACCATGATGCGCGATGGATCCCACGCGCGGTGACGTGATCGGCGCAGCACTCCTCGCGGCCGTCCTCGTCGCGCTCATCGTCCTGCTCGTGGCGGGCAACATCCCCGCGGCATAGCACGCTCGCTGATAGCGATTGGCTGTGAAGACGCATGAAGTTCGACGATTCTTGGCAGCTGCGAGGGTCTATCATCCGCACGGGTGACCTGGAGGGCTTCGTCACCGAGCGGGGGAACCGGCGATGCAGACAGCGCAGCCACGAAATCTCGCAGCATTGTTCCTCGTCATCGGGCTCTTCCTCATCCTCCTGATCGTGACGGTCGTCCTGCCGGGGTCCGCGCTCGTCCGCTGAGCAGCGTCGGTCGAGCCGATGCCACGACTCAGTCGTACAGCCGCTCGAGGTGCCAGCTGCCGTCGAGGCGGTCCTGGTAGACGAGCGCGAGCCAGTGCTCCCCGGCGACCTTGAAGTAATCGCGCGCGATCGGCTCGCGCCACCAGCCCTCCTCGATCCGCCAGCGGTTGCAGACGTCGACCTGCTCGCGTCGGCCGTTCCAGCGGAGTGCGACGAGCCGGCCCTCGGCGTCGGTCTCGACCTCGATCGCGGGATGCTCGCGCAGGAGCCGCGTCATCGTGGCTCGGCCTCCACGACGCGCGAGCCCGATCCGACGCTCGTCCACGTCGTCCGGTGCTCGGCGAGCGGCGCCTCGGGATCGGCAAGCGACACGCGTCGGATCCGATCCTCGCCGAAGGCGAGCGCCAGCCGAGCGAGCTGCCAGCCCAGCCGCGCGTGTCGGACGACGGCAGGCGCGCCCTCGCCGACCTGCGGGACGAACAGCGCGAGCTGCTGACCGGCCGCCGGCGCGACGTCGAGCAGCTCGAGCTCGAGTCGTTCGACGGGGGCCGGCGGCGGTGTCCGCTCGAGCCGGACGAAGAACAGCCGCTCGATCGCCTCGCCCTCGGCGGTGGGCTCGGGAAAGCGCTGCTCGAACGCGATGACCGCGGGTGCGTCGCGCGCAAACACGCGATCGAGCGACAGGCGGAGGTGCGCACGACCCGTCGCCGAGCCGCGCGCCGTGAGCTGGTCTCCGAGCGCCGCGGCGAGCCGGTGGAGGACGAACCGGAGCGGTTCGAGGTCGGCGATCGAGGGCTCGATCGGCAGGCCGAGTCGCAGTCGTTCCGGGGCGCGTCGCGGCCGGAAAGGCTCGATCTCGACACCCGATGCGCGCGCGTAGATCCGCTCACCCTCGGCTCCGAACCGTGCGACGAGCGCACTCTGTGGCAGCTCGGCGACGGCCCCGATCCGGCGCAGCCCGAAGCGCCGGAGTCGGGCGCGAACGTCCGGATCCGGAGTCAGCAGCTCCGACGGGAGCGGCGCGAGAAACGCCGCCTCGCCGCGGTCGGGCCCGACGAGCGGGACCGGCCGCATCCCGTCGCGGCCGTCCGCGTGGCCTGCGGCGACGGTCGCCGCAAAGCGCGTCCCCGCGATCCCCGCTCGCGGGAGGCCGGGCAGGATGTCGGCGACGGCGTCGGCCAGCCGCCCGACGAGGACGTCGTCGTCGCCCCACAGCGGGGCGAGTCCGTCGACCTGGACCTCGAGCCGCCCGAACGACGGATCCGCGACGTCGGAACTGCCCGCGGTCCCCGGGCTGAACGCGGCGAGCCGCTCGAACGCGGCTTCGATCGCCTGCCGATCCGCCTCCGGGCTCGGATCGAGGAATGTCGCCTCGGGACACAGCCGGTGCGCCGCGCCGAGTGGCATCCCGCGGCGGACACCGAGGCTCCGGGCGTCAGCGCTCGCGTCGAGGACGACCCCGTCGACCCACGGCTGCCCCCCGAGGACGATCGGGCCGACCGGGAACGAGCTGGAGGTTCGGTCGGCGGTCGCGCGTGCCCGCGCGAGCCGGATGGGCAGGTGCGGCCAGAGGAGATGGAGGAGTCGCATCGGTCGATAGGAGCTCCGGGATCTGGAGGCAGGCATCGCGCGGCCCGCCATCGGCGTAGAGGATCTGCAGCGCGGCATGCCGCCCCGGCGGCCCGAACCGGCTCCGGCCCACCGTTGCGTCGCTCCACTGGCCGACGACATCGCGCCCGAGCCGGATCCAGCCACGATGCGTGAGCTCGAGCCGGAGCCCCGCGACCTGCGAGAGCGCGCTGCCGAGGCCGTCCGGGAGACCCGCGCCCTCGACGACGAGGAGGAGCGCGCCCGACCGACGCGCGAGCGCGCCGATCCGCCCGAGTCGATCGGCCGACTCACGGACGCGGGCGCGCATCTGCCTCGAGCGAACGCCGGGGCCGAGATCGAGGACGACGAGGTCGACGGCCCGTCCCTGGAGGAGCGTGCCGGCCATCCCGAGCGCCTCGTCGAGCGTGTCGGGAACGAGGACGACGAGTCCGTCGAGCCGGATGCCGCGTGCGACGGCCTCGACGGGATCGAGCGCTCGCCCGAGGTCCACCCAGGCCGTCAACGAGCCGGCAGCCTGGGCCTCGGCGACGAGTCGGAGCGCGAGAGTCGTCGCGCCGCTCGAGGAGACGCCGCGGACCGCGACCGTGCCGCCGAGCGGCACACCGCCGGGACCCAGGATCGCGTCGAGCGCGGGGAAGCCGGTCGAGACGACGTCGCGACGCGGTTGCGCGGCCTCGCCCGACTCGCCTTCGGGAAGAGGAACCATGGCGAGGGCGCCGTCGATCTCGGCCTCGTTCGGCCGCAGGTCACCCCCGACCCGCCGCGGAGCTGCTGCACCCCAGCGCGACCGAAGGGTCGCGAGAGCGGTGCCGATGTCCGCGGAGGGGGTCGCCATGGGCGGTCAGAATAGAACATCTGTTCGACTCTGCCAAGAGGGGCCCGGAGACGCCCCGTGCTACACTTCGCGGCCGGTTGCGGCCTGCCGCGCCGTTTCCCGTGGGGATGTAGCTCAGCTGGGAGAGCACCGCGTTCGCATCGCGGGGGTCAGGGGTTCGAGTCCCCTCATCTCCACCATCTCCCCCTCGGACCGTGACGCGATCTGTCGCTCAGCGACCGAGGCGACCCAATCCGAGGCCGATTGACCGCCAGCGGCGCTGGCTGCCGCCCGATTCATGTCAGGCGGCGCTCGGCGCAATATTCTGATTGACGCGGAAGCGGTTGTCGGGATCGTACTTGCGTTTGATTTCGGCCATTCGCCGGAACGTGCTCGACGGATACGCTTCTCGGACCCTCGCGTCGCCTTCGTTCTGGAGGAACGCAACGTACGCGCCGTGGCCGTGGGGGCGGATGGCGGACCAGAACTTCTCAGTCCACGCGTTGTACGGCGCCGGATCGAGGCCCGCGTCAAATTCGATGAGGCTCGTGAACATCATCCGGCAATCTCGGAGCGCAAAGGCGGTCGCGTCGGGCGCTACTCGCGCGAAGGCCCCGCCGAGCACGCGGATCTGACCGGCCGCATCCGGCGATGGTGCGCGAGCAGTGAATTCAAGGATCGCATCGATGACCGGATCATTGAGGACCTCGAGGAACGTCGTCCGTGCGCATGTCCCATGCGGTCCGAGCCCAGCGTTCCGGGAATAGCGATAGATCTCGGGATATGCCATCGGGCTCATCGCGTCAAGATATGGTCGAGCCAGTTGACGAAGCGGTCTGAGCACCCGGCTGGCATTGGCCAGTCCGCCTGCCCACACGGCGGCGATGGCGACGACGAGTTTGCCATGGCTGCTAGGAGGCACGATGGCCAGGCCGGGCATCCGAAAGACATTGATGACGGTGGTGAGCTCGTCGGGAGCCTCCGCTGCAATTGCGACCGCATCGCGCAGAACGTCACGGCTCGCCGGTAGGACGAGCCAGCCTCCGTATACGTCGCTCACCGACTCAAGCTTGAATTCGAAGCTCGTAGCGACCCCGAAATTGCCACCGCCCCCACGCAAGGCCCAGAACAGGTCAGGGTGCTCGTCGGCGGTCGCTGTCAGACGCCGGCCGTCTGCGGTTACGACCCTCGCCGAAACGAGTTCGTCAACTGCAAGGCCATGTTTCCTGACGAGGTAGCCGAAGCCACCGGAGAGGGTGATGCCGCCGATGCCCACTGATGGGCTGTCACCGAACGACGTCCCGAGGCGGTACTGAAAGGTACTCCGAGTGTAGGAGCCCGTGGATAGCCCTGGCTCGACGACGGCGCGACGCGCGATCGGATCGACGGTGAGCCGTCGAAGATCATGGAGATCAATGACGACGCCTTCTCCCGAGCCATGCCCGGCGAGACTGTGGCCGCCGCTGCGCACGGCGAGGGGAATCTCGTGCTCGGCAGCGACGGCGATGGCGCATGCGATGTCGTCCTCGTCGAGAGGTCGCACGATCACGGCCGGCCGCGAATCGAACATCGTGTTGAATACTGGTCGTAGACGGTCGTAGGTCTCGTCGCCAGCGGCTGTCACCTGGCCCCGACAGCGTCGACGAAGCTCCCGAACCGCGACATGGGGCGCTTCCCGCCAGTCCCGCGCCACTATCGGACCCCGGAGGAAACGAACGACAGCGCGTCCTGGATGTCCTTGCCACCGGTGCAGCGTATCGGCAACCTCGCGTGCTGAGAACTTGCCGGCAGCGGACGCAGCGAGCTCATTCCATGAACGCCCCGCCATTCACGTTGATCGACTCGCCGGTTACAAAGGCGCTTTCGTCCGAAGCCAGGAATATCGCAACACCAACGACATCGTCCGTGGTCTCGAGCCGCGCGAGCGGCGTGTCGTCGACGTAGAGCTTCCGAACGGCATCCGCCGTCGTCCCGCGCAGCTCCGCCTCCCAGTCTGCCTCTCGCTCTTGCATCGATGTCACCACGTAGCCGGGGCAAATGCTGTTCACCGTGATGCCATACGGAGCGAGCTCGGCGGCCATGGCCTGGGTGAGCCCGACGAGGGCGAACTTGCTCGCGACGTAGTGCGCGAGAAAGGGAGCGTTGCCCCGCTTGCCGGCCATCGAAGCGGTGTTGATGATTCGTCCTCGAATCTGCTCCTCGATGTAGTACTTCGCGACCCGCTGGGAGCAGTTGAACGCACCCTTCGCGTTCACGTTCAGATTGATGTCCCAGTCGTGCTCGGTCAGATCGACAAAGCGGTTCATCGTGCTGACGCCGGCGTTGTTGTGCCATACGTCGACGCGACCGAAATGCGAGAGGATCGCACGCAGGGTCGGTTCAATTGCCGACCGGTCGGTGACGTCGAGGCGCCACGAGGCGCTCTGTCCGCCAAGCGCTTCGATCTCGTGCGCCACGGTGCCGGCGGCTGCCGCATCGACATCGGTGACCGCGACAGCCGCCCCCTCACGCGCATAACCCAACGCACAGGCGCGTCCGATCCCCGACCCTCCTCCTGTGATGGCGATCACAGAGTTGCCGAGCCGCATCGTGTCCACCTCCCCTTCTCGGCTCACGCCGGATCAGCCGCGCTCGCACGTGCCAGCCTCGGGTAGAGATCCTTCAGTTGCGCGTACGTTTCTCGGTAGAGGGGGTAGAACTCGTTGTACCGGGCCTGCGCCGTCGGTTCAGGCTCCACCGTTCTCCCGAGACGAATGAACGCAGCGACCTGATCCCAGTCGGTAAAGATGTTCACTCCCTTGCCGGCTGCGAACGCAGCGCCGAGGGCCGAGCCGGGATGACCGGCGACCCGCTCCAGGGGCAGGCCCAGGACGTCGGCGGTCACCTGTCGCCAGAGCTTCGAATCGGCACCGCCGTTCGTGCAGAGCACCCGCGTCGGAGTCGCACCACTCTCGGCAAGAACCTCAACGTGGTGGCGGAAGCCGAAGCTGATCCCCTCGAGGATCGCCCGGAACAAGTGGCCCCGCGTATGGCTCAGCGTGAGGCCAACAACTGTGCCCCGCGCGAACGGATCGAACAACGGGGTCTTCTCTCCGAGGAAGTACGGCAGGACAAGGAGGCCGTCCGCGCCGGGGGGGAGCGGCGCTGCCTCCGCATCGAGCGATCCGAAGGAAGCGCCTCGAGCGAACTGGTCACGGAACCAGACGATCAGACTGCCGCTCGACGCCATGCACCCATTCAT
>DASSHA010000189.1:0-7851 GCA_035693145.1 Candidatus Limnocylindrales bacterium | reverse complement strand
ACCTGTTCAGGGGCGGCGTAAGGCCCGAGCGCGGCGGCGTCGGACCCTCGCTGCCGCAGGCGGCGATGTCCTGGGCTTGAAACCCGCGACGTCGAGGAGCGCCACCGACCCGCGTTCGTCGACGAGGATATTGGCGGGCTGGACGTCGCCATGGACTCTCCCCACGGGGTGCAGGCCTTCAAGGACGGCAGCGACGTCGCCGACGATCGCCAGGGTGTGACGGATGCCGGGCCTTCGCCGGCCGCCAGACGGTCGGCAGGCTTCGGCCCCTGACGAGACCAAGGCGGGCCCGCCGCGCACCCGTCGCGCTGCGATGGCGCGCGAGGACGGCAACGGAGTTCCGTCGCGAGGCGAACCGGGTTGAGGTGGCCGTCGGCCGGACCCCCGGCGCCGCCACGCGTCAGCCCTGGCCCTGTCCCTGTTGCTGACGCGGACCGCCCATGACCCCTCCGACGGTGCCATCCCGGATGTTGTCGTTACCGACCGGCTCGTGCGGCTCGCCGGGATCGAGCTCTGCCTCGTCGTCGGGTGTCGTCGCTCGATTCGGCTCCGTCTTGCGGCCCGCGTCGGCTGGGTCCGACGGTGGGGTCGCCGCCCGGGCCAGCGGGTCGTCGAGGTCGGGCAGGAAGGCGTCGTCCTGGGGTGTCGTCATCGCCCTTCGACGATGCGACGCCCTGGCTTGCGGGCACCGACGCTTCGCCGTCGCGTGGCTTGCGGGGCGCTCGCAAGCCCATCGGCGCGAGTGTCAGCGGCGGCGGAGTGCGAAGCGCCTCGGCTTGCGGCCGTTGGTGGATGGCTCGGCGGCCTCGAAGGCGGCAGCGGCGACGAGCAGCTCGTTCCCGAAGGCCAGTGACGAGAGCCGGCCAAGCCGTTCGGCTGCCGGGGAACGAGGCGCCCCGGTCACGATCGGGTTCCCCTCGTTCACGGCCTTGAGATAGATGAACGGGTCGTACGGAAGCTCCAGCGCGACCTTCGTGCCGAGCGAGCTCTCGACGTCCCGCAGCCTGAGGATCTCCTTGGCGAACAGGTTGTTGAGGACGAACGTCGCCTTCGCAGCGATCGAGCCCGATTCGTTGAGGTATTCGACGAGCGAGTGGAGCGACTTGAGCGCGGCGATGTCGGGATAGACGGGAAAGATCAGCGACTGCCCGGCCTCGAACGCCGCGAGCGTCCGCTCGTCGAGCGTCGAACCGGCGTCGACGACGACGAAGTCGTAGGTCCCGAGGATCGTCTCGAGCAGAGCGTCGACGTGACGGGCGGTGACGAGCCGGGCGAGCTCGGGTGAGCCCGGTGCCGCCAGCACGTGGAGACCGCTGTCGTGTCGCGTCGCGTACGTCCGCAGGAGCTCCGGCTCGCGGAGGGCCTGCTCGTCCCGAACGAGGTCGGCAATCGTCTGGCGCGGCGTGAGATCGAGGAACGTGGTGACCTGGCCGAACTGGAGGTCGAGGTCGACGATGACGACCTTGTCCGGCTCGGTCACCGCCTTCGCCATCGCGACGTTCACGGCGATCGTCGTTGCGCCCACACCACCCTTGGCGCTGAAGACGACGACCGTGCGTCGTGGCGGAGTGGCGATGACCCCCGCGGCGGCGAGGGCGGGCGCGAGGTCGCGTGAACGCTGGAAGCGGAGCAGGAGCGCCTCGACCCGAGCCTCGAGCTCACGCGCGTCGAACGGCCTGGCGACGACGTCGTCGGCCCCGGCCTCGAGGAAGGAGATCCGCGCCTCGACGTCGTCGCTGTCGGCGACGCACATCACCGGGATCGACGCGAGCGCCGGCGTCCGCCGAATCTCGCGGCAGACGTCGATCGCGCCGCGCTCGCCGGCAACGTGTCCGATCACGATGAGCTGGTTGTCGCTCGCCCCGGCAATCGCGTCGTCGCCGCCGGTCGCGATCGACACGCTGTAGCCGGCAGCCGTGAGCGGGCCTTCGATGGTTTCGCGAGCGTCGGGATCGGACTCGACGAGCAGGATGCGGCTTGCGGCCACGGTCACTCCGTGCTGCTCCTGGGGACGGGCGAGAGGAGGATACATCGGGCTGATCGGCCCGACGCCCGTGCTACACTCCGCGGGTTTTCCTTTCGGCTCCGCGTCCGCGACGGCATTCGTCGGCGTCAGCGGGGCATTCCCACAGGAAGGAGTGGCCACGGCCCATGCGCCGTTATGAGCTCATGCTCGTCCTCAAGCCGGACGCGCCCGACGAACGAAGCCAGGCGGTCATCGACCGCACCACCCGTCAGATCGTCGCCGCCGGCGGCCAGATCGTGAAGGTCGCGCCATGGGGCCGTCGCCGACTCGCGTACCCGATCGATCGCTATCGCGAAGGCTCGTACCAGATCATCGTCTTCGAGGCACCGGCACCTGCGCTTGCCGAGCTGGAGCGGAGCCTGCTCATCACTGAGGAGGTCATCCGGCATCTCATCACCCGCGTCGAGCGTCCGGTGCGCCCGGGCCGACGTGATGGCGCTGCCGCGGCCGACTCCGAAGGCGCGGCCGAGGACGAGGGTTCCGTTGCCGACGAAGACGAGGGTTCGGCCGTCGCCGACGAATCGGACGACGAGCGCGACGAGACGATCGACGAGTTCGAGAGCGAGGCGGCTCCGGCCGCCATCGACTGAGCGGGAGGCGCTCCGATGTCGCTCAACAAGGCGATGATCATCGGCAATCTCGGGCGCGACCCCGAGATGCGCTACACGCCGAGCGGCCAGGCGGTGACCCAGTTCACCGTCGCCGTCAACCGCAACTACAAGGACCAGAACGGCGACTGGCAGGAGGAGACGGAGTGGTTCCGGGTCGTCGCCTGGGCGGCGCTCGCCGAACGGACCGCCGAATACCTCCGCAAGGGCCGCAAGGTGTACGTCGAGGGCCGGCTCCAGACCCGCAACTGGGAAGACCAGAACGGGCAGAAGCGGTACACCACTGAGCTCATCGCGAACACCGTCACGCCACTCGACCCGCGGCCGCGCGACGACGGCGACCAGGGACCGGGCGGCTACGGTGGCCGCAGCGGCGCCGACCGCGCGCCGGCACCCGCCAGGGGCGAAGCTCCGGAGCGTGCGCCGGCGGGCGCCCGCGGCCCCGAGCCCGCACCGAACCTCGACGAAGCGAGCGATCTCGACGACCTGCCTTTCTGACCGAACTGACCGAACCGATCGAACGAACGGAGACGACTGACCCGCCATGCCACCGAGCAAGTCCCGCAAGCGAGACGACTACTACCGCGACCGACGCCGCCGAAAGGTCTGCGCCTTCTGCGCCGACAAGACGGTCGTCATCGACTACAAGGAGGTCAATCGCCTCCGCCGCTATCTCTCCGAGCGGGCGAAGATCGAGCCGCGCCGCAAGACCGGAACGTGCGCCGGCCATCAGCGGGAGCTCGCCGTCGCGCTCAAACGCGCGCGACACGTCGCGTTGCTGCCGTACGCCCCTCAGCACCTCCGTCCCTAAGGTCGCGGGTGATCCGCGCGCATCCCTTCGTCGCCGGCTCCGCTCCGTCGCTCGCGCACGTTCAGCGCGCGCGCGAGCGGGTTCCTCACCGCGCTGGCCTGAGTGCGCCTGTCCGCCGCGCGTCGTAGGTCGAGGGTGGAGGCCGGCGTTCCGTTGCTCGTCGGTGGCGCGGCAGCCGGCCTGTTCGGATCGCTGCTGGGCCTCGGCGGAGGAATCCTCATCGTCCCCCTCCTCACGATCGGCGTGCTGGGCTTCTCGCTGCCGATCCGCGAGGCCGTCGGCGTGAGCCTCGTCTCCGTGATCGTCACGAGCGGGGCGTCGGCCGGGGTCTATCTCCAGCGCCACGTCGCGAACCTCCGGCTGGGGATGCTCCTCGAGCTCTTCACCGCGACCGGCGCGCTCGTCGGCGGCACGATCGCGTTCCTCGTCCCCGACCGGCTCCTGTCCGGGCTCTTCACGTTCCTGCTCGTGTACACGGGCCTGTCGATGCTCCGGACACGCACCGACACGGAGGCTCCGGTCGACCTCCCCGACGCGGACGGCCCGGCGACGGACGCCGCTTCCGCCCCGCCCTCCGCCGGGGACGGCACGGCTGCTGACGGCCGAACTGCCGAGGCCGCCCGGCCGACGCTCGCGGCGCGGGTCTCGGGTCCGGGCTACCTCGTCCGCGACATTCCGCGCGGCGTGGTCGGGGCATCGTTCGCGGGGGTCGTGTCGGCGCTCCTGGGGATCGGCGGGGGACTCATCAAGGTCCCGGTGATGCACCTCCTCATGGGGGTCCCGATCCGGGTCGCGACGTCGACGAGCAACCTCATGATCGGCATCACCGCCTCTGCAAGTGCCGTCATCTACCTCCTCCGGGGCGGCATCGACCCGTACGTCGCCGGGCCGACCGCCGTCGGCGTGTTCGTCGGCGCGACGATCGGGTCGCGGACGGTCCATCGCGTCGACGTGCGCCTGCTGCGCTGGCTGTTCGTGGCCGTCCTCCTCTATACGGCGTTCGAGATGGGCCGGCGGGCCCTCGGCGTCTGATGGATCTGGAGCAGCGGGTCGGCCGGCTGATCACGTTCGGCACCTACCTGAGCATCGGGTTGCTCGTGCTCGGTGTGGCTCTCATGGCGACGGGCGGCCGCTCGCCGCTCGATCCGCCCCCGGCGTTCGACCCTGCGTCGATCCCGGGCGCGCTGGCCGCCGGCCGGCCGGAGGGGTTCCTGTGGCTCGGGCTGATCGCGGCGATTGCGACGCCGTCGGCCCGGGTGGTCGCATCGCTCGTCGGCTACGTCGCGCGGCACGAACCGATGATGGCCGGCATCTCGGTCGTGATCCTCGCGGTCATCGTCGTCGGGGTCGCGCTCGGACTCGCGAGCGGGCGCGCCGTCACGCCATGAGCGGGTCGCCGCGACCTCGATGAACGTCATCGAGCTCCTCCTCCTCGTCCTCGCGTTCCTCGTCATCCTCAGCGGCGCCGAGCTGTTCACGAACGGGATCGAGTGGTTCGGGCGCAAGCTCGAGCTGGCCGAAGGCGCCGTCGGCTCCGTGCTGGCCGCCGTCGGGACCGCATTGCCAGAGACGATGATCCCGATCGTCGCGATCCTCTTCTCGGGCGGGCACGGGTCCGAGGTTGGCATCGGCGCAATCCTCGGCGCGCCGTTCATGCTCTCGACGCTCGCGATGTTCGTGACCGGAGCGGCCGTCCTCGCAGTCGCCCGGCGGCGTCCGGCAGGCGACGTGATGCCGATCGACCCGCAGGTCCTCGCCAAGGACATGCGGACGTTCGCCATCGCCTACGCGATCGCGGTCGGGACGGCATTCCTGCCGGCCGCGCTCGGCCCGCTCAAGCCCGTCGTGGGGCTCGGACTGCTCGGGATCTACGTCTTCTACGTGAAGGGTCACTTCGAGGCGGATCCGAGCGGCGAGGGCGAGGAGCTGGCGCCCCTGCGGCTCCATCGACTCGATCGTCGCGCCCGTCGGCGGGACCCGGCGGTGCCCCGGCTGCGGGTCGTCAACGTCCAGGTCATCCTCGCGATCGCGCTGATCATCGGCGGAGCCGTGCTGTTCGTCGACGCCGTCGAGTCGCTGGGCCGGGAGCTCGGCGTCGACGAGACGCTCCTCGCGCTCGTGGTCGCGCCGATCGCGACCGAGCTTCCGGAGAAGTTCAACAGCGTCATCTGGATTCGCCAGGGCAAGGACACCCTCGCGCTGGGCAACATCACCGGCGCGATGGTCTTCCAGAGCACGATCCCGACGGTGGTCGCCCTCGTCCTGGCCGGCGCGACGTGGACGGTCACGACGGATTCTGCCCTCGCCTTCGCATCGGCCGGGATCGCCTTCCTGTCGTCGGCCGTCATCTTCATCCCGATGGCGCGGAGCGGCGTCCTGCGCGGCCGTCGCCTGCTCGTCGGCGGGGTGTTCTACCTCGGCTATCTCGCGCTCGTCCTCGCGGAGCTCGGCGGCCTCCTCTGACTCGCGCCGGCGCGGGGCGGGCCGCGCCTGCGACCGCTCGCGACATCCGTCGATCCGGAGGGGGACAGGGTCCGGCGTATACTCCTCCGGCGTTGCCGGCGCCGATCGAGCGGCGGGGGACGGCGGTGCCGCCAGCCCGCCCGATCCATGGACACCGATCCCGCATCCAAGGAGCGTCCTCCCGATGCTGACCCAGAAGCCTGGTTCGCAAACCCCCGTCGAGGCGTCCGCGCCCGCCACCACGACCTCGGCGCCGGTGCGCGACCTCGACAGCCTCGTCTGCTACTTCGAGGGCGGCTTCGTCCCGATGCGCGATGCGAAGGTCAGCATCATGAACCACGCGTTCATGTACGGGACGGCCGTGTTCGAAGGGATCCGCGCCTACTGGAACGCCGAGCAGGAGCAGCTCTACGGGCTGTTCGTCAGGGAGCACATGGAGCGGATCAGCCGCTCATGCCGGATCATGCTCATGGAGCCGATCCCGCCCGTCGACGAGCTTGTCCGCCTCGCCGTCGAAACCGTCCGTCGCAACGGCTTCCGCGAGGACGCGTACGTTCGGCCCCAGTTCTACAAGTCGGACCGGTCGATCGGTGTCCGGCTCCACCACCTCCAGCATCAGCTCAGCATCATCGCCGTGCCGTTCGGGAACTACATCGAGACCGAGACCGGGGTTCGGGTCATGACCTCGACGTGGCGCCGGAACGCCGACGAGGCGCTCCCGGCACGGGGGAAGATCGTCGGCGGCTATGTCAACATGGCGTTCCAGAAGTCCGAGGCCGAGCTCAACGGCTTCGACGAGGCGATCGTCCTCACGCCCGCGGGCCACGCGTCGGAGGCATCGGCCGCGAACCTGTTCATGGTTCGGGGCGGAACGGTCATCACGCCGCCGGTCTACGACGACATCCTCGAGGGCATCACCAGGACGACGATCCTTCGGCTCGCCACCGACCTCGGGATCCCGACCGAGGTCCGGTCGATCGACCGGAGCGAGCTCTACGTCGCCGACGAGGTCTTCCTGTGCGGCACCGGGGTGCAGGTCAGCCCCGTCGTCGAGGTCGACCACCGATCGGTCGGGAGCGGCAAGGTCGGGCCGATCGCGCGGGCGATCGCGGGGCGCTACTTCGACGCGGCCCGCGGCCGGTTGCCCGAGTACGGCGACTGGCTGACGCCGATCCCGAGTGCCTGAGGCGACCGCGACCGAAGTCGACGGCGTCGCGGGACGCCCGGGAGGATCCGATGCGCCGGCGGACGACGCCGGCAGGCCGATCGAGGCCGAACGCGCCGCTGCGCCCGACCGCGCGATGCCCGCGCGCGACGCGCCGGCGATCACGGGCGCGGGCGTCGTCATCCGACCGGGCGTGTCCCGGCGGTCCCAGCGGCTCCTCGAGATCATTCCGGGCGTCGTCACCTGGGCGCTCATCCTCGCGCCCGTCGCATTGTCGTGGCGATTTCCCCAGGTCGTCGCCTGGTTCGTGCTGACCTTCGACTTCTACTGGTTCTACAAGGCCGTGATGCTGACCGGCAGCGTCGTCGTGTCGTTCACGCGGATCCGGCGGATCACCGCCATCGACTGGCGCGAGCGGACGTTCGCGCTGTCGGATCCGGCCGCGCGGCGCGCCGAGCTGGACCGCCGGATCGAGCGCGTCGTGCCTGCGATCGCCGCGTTGCACGCGAAGGGCAATCGGGCCGCGGCCAGCGGCGGCCGCGCGGAGCTGACGCGGCTGCGCGACGAGCGCAAGGACCTCGAGCGGCTGCTGGCGCGGCGGGGTTCGGGCCTGCCCGATCCGACCCGCCTGTGGCACGTGGCCCTGATCCCGACGTACACGGAGCCGTTCGACAAGCTCTATGAGACCGTCGCGGCACTGGCACGGGCCGACTGGCCCACCGAGCGGAAGATGGTCGCGATCATCACCCGCGAGACGGACACCGCCGGTCGCGAGAAC
>DASSHA010000188.1:0-4951 GCA_035693145.1 Candidatus Limnocylindrales bacterium | reverse complement strand
CCGCGCTCGTCGAAGAGCATGTCGACCTCGCGCTTGAGCGCCTCGATGTCCTCGAAGCTCTGGTAGACCGACGCGAAGCGGATGTAGGCGATCTGGTCGAGCTCCTTGAGCCGGTCCATCGCCAGCGCGCCGATCCGCTCCGACGGGACCTCGGTCGCGCCGCTCGAGCGAAGCTCCGCCTCGATCGCGTCCGCGGCCGTCTCGGCGGCCGAATCCGGGACGGGGCGGCGGGTCAGCGCCTTGCGCAGCCCAGCCGCGAGCTTCGGGCGGTCGAACTCCTCGCGCCCACCGTCGCGCTTGACGACGATCAGACGCGCGGCCTCGACGCGTTCGTACGTGGTGAACCGGGTGCCGCACGCCGAGCATTCGCGGCGTCGCCGGATCGTCGCCGCGTCGTCGAGGTCGCGGGAGTCGACGACGCGGCTCTCTCGAGCGTCGCAATGGGGGCAGCGCATCCGGCCTCCGAGGTCTGGCGACCACTACGGGTGGTAGTCCTCGGCGAGCATACCACTACATCCTGTGGTGGAGGACGCGTCGTCAGGCCGAGGGCCGGCGAACGAACGCGCGTGCCTCGTGGGGCGTCCGGAGCACAGCGACGGCCGCCGCCTGGTGCGTGATCGCATCGCGCGCATGAAGCACGTTCACGTAGCCGCGCTTGATCGACGTCTGGGCCTCGAGCTCCCGCCCGCGGGGCCGCGCGTCGCCCAGGATCGCGCAACCGTGGGCGACCATCTCGAGCGCCCTGTGCGCACGTTCGAGCTCCGCGCCGATCGCCGTCTGGTGCTCGACGAACGCGGCCGGCGGCCGGAGGCCCCGCGCCTCGGTCGCGTACCGAGCCACGGCGTCGATGGCGGCCGCGACGTTCGGTTCGATCTCTGGGGCGGTCACCTGGTGCCGACGCAGCGCATCGATCCGCGCGCTGACCGCCCCGAGCGACTGCTCGGCCCGCCCGGTGAGGTCGGCGATGGAGCGTCGGAACGACTCGGCCTCGCGTGTCTCGCCGAGGACGCGACCCGCCCGTCGAGTGAAGGCGACGACCGCGAGCGCGAGCGCGACGAACGCCACGGTCGAGAGGAGCGTCGCCGCCTCCATGCCGCGTCAGCCTGCCCGCGCGCGGAGCGCCGCGAGGAGCGCTCGGGCGACCTCCGCGAGGTCGCCGACGACGAGCACGTCGGCGAACTCGGCGATCGGCGCGTCAGGGTCGCGGTTCACGGCCACGATCGTCCCGGCCGTCTGCATCCCGACCTTGTGCTGGATCGCGCCGCTGATGCCGAGCGCGAGGTACAGCTGGGGCTTGACGATCTTGCCGGTCTGGCCGATCTGGAGCGCGTACGGGATCCAGCCCGCGTCGACCGCGGCCCGCGTCGCACCGACGACCCCGCCCAGCGCCTGCGCGAGCTCCTCGAGAAGCGCGAACCCTTCCGCGCCGCCGACACCACGGCCGCCGGCGACGATCACGCGGGCCTCCTCGATCGAGGTTGCGGCTGCCTGCGACGCCACGCGGTCGACGACGCTGACGGACGGCAGGTGAAGCTCGCCCGTCGCCTCGGTCTGCTCGACCGTGCCCGGCTGGTCGAGGGGCACGGCATCGACGGCATTCGCCCGCACGGTGATGATCCCTCGGTCGCGGGCGAAGTGGCTCGTCGTCAGCTGCTTCCCGCCGAACGCGCTCTGGTCGACCCGCGGTCCACCATCGCCCCAGCCGACCGACGTCGCGTTCACGAGCAGCGGCAGCTCCAGGAGGGCACCGACGACGCCGCCGACGTCGCGACCCTCCGGGCCGGCGCCGGTCAGGATGAACGACGGGGCGTCGGCTTGCGCGAGCGAGGCGAGCCGCTGGGCGATGATCGCTCCGGCCGCGTGATCCGCGGTGAGCGGCTCGGTCACGGCGAGGACACGCGGCACGAACCGCGCGAGCTCGGTCGCCGCGCGAGCGGGGTCGGCCGAGATGACGACGCCGACGGCATCGGACCCTGCTTCCGCCGCGAGCGCGCGCGCTGCGGTCGCGGCTTCGGTGCTGATCCGGGCGAGCGAGCCGTCGGCGGCGACCTCGCCGTGGACCCACACGGCGCCCGCCATCAGATGAGCCTCCGCTCGGCAAGGAACGCGACGAGCTCGCGGGCGGCCTCGTCCGGCGGCTCGCGGAGGACGCGCGTCGCACCGCGCTCGGCGGGCGGCCTCACTTCGAGAACCGCCGTCCCGGCGGCGTGGGCGCCGACGCTCGCCGGTTCGATCCCGAGGTCGGCGAGCGCGCGAACGGCGATCTCCTTCGACCGCGCGGCCATGATCCCCTTGAGCGACGGATAGCGCGGGGCGCCGAGCGCCTGCGTGCACGTCACGAGCGCCGGCATCTCCGCCTCGAGCACCTCGTGGCCGGTCGCCGTCAACCGGTTCACGCGAACGCGCCCATTCGACGGTTCGATCGTCGCGGCGTACGAGAGGTAGGGCAGGCCGAGGCGTGCCGCAACACCGGCGCCAACGACCCCGCCGCCACCGTCCGATGTGTCGGCTCCGGCGAGGACGAGGTCGTACTCGAGGTCGCGCAGGACCGCCTCGAGGACACGAACCGTCGCGAGCCAGTCGGAGCCGGCGAGCGCCGGGTCGGTCACCTGGATCGCCCGATGCGCTCCCATCGCGAGCCCCTTGCGGAGCGCGTCGCGGCCGTTCGCGGGCGTCATCGCGACGAGGACGATCTCGTGGGCGTTGTCGGCGTGGGCGTTGTCGGCGTGGCCGTCACCCTCGCCCGCCGCCTCGACGAGCTTGAGCGCGGCCTCGAGGGCGTACTCGTCGTTCCCGTTCACGACCGCCGGCGCGGCCGCGCGATCGACACGGCCGTCGGGGCCCAGCCGCTCCTGGCCGGACGCGGGATCGGGCACGGGCTTGGTCAGGACGACGATCCGCACGCGCGGAAACCTCCTGGGGGCAGACCGTCAGCCGCGAGCAAGCAGTGCCCTTGCGACGACGAGTCGCTGGATCTGCTGGGTCCCCTCGTAGAGCTGGGTGATCTTCGCGTCCCGCATCATCCGCTCGACCGGGAACTCATCGATGTAGCCGTACCCCCCGAGCACCTGGACGGCATCGGTGGTCACGGCCATCGCCGCGTCCCCGGCCACGAGTTTACATATGGCCGCCCAGCGGGCGGCCTCGGGACTTCCCGATTCGACCTCGGTGCAGGCCTTGTAGAGGAGCTGCCGCGCCGCCTCCGTTCGGGCATCCATGTCCGCCAGCATCGCCTGGATCATCTGGAGATCCCCGATCGGCCGGCCGAACTGCCGGCGCTCGCGGGCGTAGCGAGCGGCGACGTCGAGAGCTCCCTGGGCGATCCCGACGGCCTGGGCGGCGATCCCCGGCCGGCTCCGCTCGAACGTCTGCATGGCCAGCCGAAAGCCGTCGCCCTCGGCGCCCAATCGGTTCGATGCCGGAATGCGCATCTCGCGGAAGGCGAGCTCGGCCGTGGGGCTCCCGCGGATGCCCATCTTGTGCTCGACGCGCTCCACGCTGAAACCGGGTGTCTTCGTCTCGACGATGAACGCGGACAGGCGCCGGCTCGGCTTCTCGGCGTCGGGGTTTGTCACCGCGAAGACGGTCACGAGGTCGGCGACGCTGCCGTGGGTGATGAAGCGCTTCGACCCGTCGATGACGTACTCGTCGCCGTCGCGCCGGGCGCTGGTGCGGATCGCCGCGACGTCAGAGCCCGCCTCGGGCTCGGTCAGCCCGAACGCGATGAGCTTCCGGCCGGCCGCGAGGTCGGGCAGCCAGCGTTCCTTCTGCTCGTCCGTGCCGGCCATCCGGATCGCCAGGGAGCCGAGCTCCTGGACGGCGAGGATCAGGCTGCTCGTCGCGCACGCCGTGGCGATCTCCTCGATCGCGAGGCAGACCGTGAGGAGGTCGGCGCCGATCCCGCCGTACTGCTCCGGAAACGGCAGCGCGAGGATGTCGTGACTCGCCAGGAGGTTCCGGACGTCCTCGGGAAACGCCGCGCTCCGATCGATCTCCGCCGCGCGCGGGGCGATCTGCTCGGTCGCGAGGACACGGACGGCGTCGCGCAGCATCAGCTGCTCGTCGGTCAGCCGGTAGCCGGTCGATTCGGTTGGCGTGCCGGCGGCGCGTCCCGGCGTCCCCGTCGTCTCGGACACTTCGGCGATCCTACATCGGCGGACTGGGCCACCTCCCCGGTACGGCGTCGCTCGCGATCCAGTACGAGGGTCCTGCGCGCATCGGGGCTTGCGAGCGGCCGCGCGCGCAGTACGCTCCCCTCCGCGGCCGCAGCACGCCGGCCACCGGGGGATCGGCCTGCGCCGCGTGGCGGCACGACCGCCGGAGGGCGACATGGACCAGACGCTCCTGCTCGCGATCGTCGTCGCGGCGGCGGTCGGGATCCTTGCGATCCTGCTCATCCTTCGTCGGGACCGCCGGACCGTTGCGGCCGGCCCCGTCGAATCCCCGTTCGCGATCTCGACGGAGGGCGAGAAGCGCTGCTCCGCCTGCGGCATGGGCAACCTCTGGACCAGCCGAACCTGCGCCAGTTGCGGGTCGCCCCTCGCCGGCTGACGCCGGCTTCGGCGGGTCCGTGGCCGATCGGCCGCGACGACGCCATGCGGGCGCCGGGCACCGGGGCGGCGGGCGTCGGGCGTCGGGCGTCGGGCCTCGGGCCGGCGGGCGTGGCCGGGCGCCGGGCGCCGGGCGCCGGGCGTCGGGCGTCCCCGGCGTCGCCGGGCGCCGCCGGGCGCCGGGCGTTGCGCGTCGAGCGCGCCGGCGTCGCAGGTCGCCCGCGCCGCCCCGTCGCGCGTGGCCACAGGCGGTGACAGCCGGGTCAGGGCGTCCGCCGACGGACCACGGCCACGAGAATTCGATGCCATAGAACACCGGCGCCGCATCAGGGCGATCGGGCGATGAATCCGAGCCGCTGGGCGCCTGTAATTGCCGCCGACGACGTCCGGTCCACGCGTGC
>DASSHA010000187.1:0-4027 GCA_035693145.1 Candidatus Limnocylindrales bacterium | reverse complement strand
ATTCCGTCCGAGGGGGCCCTTCGATGACCGCCCGCATCGCCGTCCTCTGCGACGTCCACGGCAACCCCGCCGCGCGCTCGCTCACGCGTCACCAGGTGCGCTCGCTCACGTGCTCGACTCGGCCTTGCGATGCGCCGCCCTCGCAGCACTCCGGGCCGGCTCGATGACCGCCCGCATCGCCGTCCTCTCCGACGTCCACGGCAACGCCGCCGCGCTCGACGCCGTGCGCAAGGCCATCAAGGCCGTCAGGCCGGAAGCGATCCTCGTCTGCGGCGACCTGGTGATGAACGGTCCCGAGCCCGGCGCAACGGTCGACGCGCTGCGCGAGATGGAGACCGCGGGCGCGATCGTCGTCCAGGGCAACACCGACGTCGCGGTGGCCGACTTCGACTTCTCGGCGGCGTTCCCGTCGCTCGTCGAGGGCGTCCCGGACAGCTACCGGGCGGCTGCGGAATGGGCGCACGAGCAGCTCTCGGACGAGCAGCTGGCGTGGCTGCGGCGGCTGCCGGCCGAACGCCGCCTGTGGATCGGCGACACGCTCGTCCTCGCCTGCCACGCGTCGCCGGGCTCGCAGACCCAGGGCTTCGACCAGGGGCTGGATCCCGGCGTCGTCTACGAACGGGTCGCCCGAACCGACGCTCGCGTCATCTGCTGCGGACACACGCATATGCCGGAGGTACGCGAGCTCGGCCGAAGGCTGATCGTCAACGATGGCTCGGCGGGCTACGTGTTCGACGGCGACCCGACGGCGTCCTGGGCGCTCGTGACGATCGGCGATGTGCCGTCGGGTGGCGTCGATCAGGCCGTCGCAGCCGAGGGCGACGCGAACGCCGATGCCGGCGGCCGTGCCGGTGCCGACGAGGACGACGACGAGTCAGCGGTGACGACCGCGCCGGCCGGGACGCCCGTCGACGCCGAGATCAAGCGCACGCCGTTCGATGCCCTCTCGGTCGCCAACGCGATCAGCAGCCGGGGCCTCCCCGGTGACGTCTATCGCGCGGCGACGGTCCGCACGGGCAAGCACGTGCGATGAGGCGCGTCGTCGTCACGGGGATGGGCGCCGTGACGCCGCTCGGTCAGGGCGTCGCGGCGACCTGGGACGGCTTCGTCGCCGGCCGGTCGGGGATCGGGCGGATCGCCGCGTTCGACCCGTCGCGCCTCGATTCGCAGATTGCAGGCGAGGTCAGTGACTTCGACGCGTCGGGTGTGCTCGACCGCAAGGAGCTGCGCCGCTTCGATCGCTACATCCAGCTCGGGCTCGTGGCCGGCCGGGAGGCGCTGGACCAGGCAGGCTTCGACGGGCGGATGGACGGCGAGCTCGCAGAGCGGACCGGCGTCATCCTGGGGTCGGGCCTCGGCGGCGTCTCGACCCTGTTCGACAACGTCCTGGTGATGGCCGCGCGTGGCCCGGACCGGATCAGCCCGTTCTTCATCCCCATGGGGATCGCGAACGTCGCGTCCGGCCAGCTCGCCATCACGTTCGGGCCGACCGGGCCGAACTTCGCGACGGTCTCCGCGTGTGCGACCGGCGGTCATGCGATCGGCGAGGCGTGGGAGACGATCCGGCGCTCGGACGCGGACGTCATGCTCGCGGGTGGCGTGGAGGCCGGGATCCACGAGGCGGTCGTCGGCGGATTCGCCTCGATGAAGGCGCTTTCGACGCGCAACGACGACCCGCAGGCGGCGTCGCGCCCGTTCGACCGTGGGCGCGATGGCTTCGTCATCGCCGAGGGCGGCGCCGTGCTCGTCCTCGAGGCGCTCGACCACGCGAGCGCACGCGGTGCCGAGCCGCTCGCCGAGATCATCGGCTACGGGGCGACGGCCGACGCGTCGCACATCACGCTGCCGCCGCCCGGCGGGATCGGTGCCGTCCGTGCGGCCCGGCGGGCGATCGGGAAGGCCGGGATCGCACCCGACGAGGTCGACCACGTGAACGCCCACGCGACGTCGACGCCGGAGGGCGATCGGCCCGAGCTCGAGGCGATCAAGGCGGTCTTCGGCGAGCATGCCCGCGCACTGACGATCACGGCGAACAAGTCGATGATCGGGCACACGCTCGGCGCCGCGGGCGCGATCGCCGCGGTCGCGACGATCCAGACGATGCGAACCCGCTGCGTCCCGCCGACGATCAACCTCGACGACCCGGATCCCGCGGCCGACGGGCTCGACATCGTCACCCGATCCGCGCGCGACGCGGAGGTTCGGGTTGCCTTGACGAACGCCTTCGGCTTTGGCGGCCAGAACAGCGCCCTGCTGTTCCGGCGGTGGGACGGATGAGCGAACCCGAGGTCTCGCCGACGGCAGTGCCGCGCGCGGGCTCCGGCGAGGGCGATGACGTCGGGCCGGAGGACGTTCAGTCGCTCATTGCGCTCGTCGAGCGGCTGTCGCGAACCCTCGAGCGGAGCGACCTCCTGGAGCTCGAGGTGGAGGCCGGCGGCACGTCGATCGTGCTCCGGAAGCCGGCCGCGATCGATCCTGGCCAGCCCGCCCAGGCGCCCGTCCCGACCGGGTCGGCGGCATCGGCCGGTTCGGCGGCCGCTGGCGAGCCGGAGCAGCCCTCGGTGAAGGCGCCGCTGACGGGGATCTGGTACGCCGCTCCGGCGCCCGGTTCGGCCCCCTACGTCCGTGTCGGCGGCGAGATCGCCGTCGGCCAGGTCATCGGGCTGATCGAGGCGATGAAGCTGTTCAACGAGATCAAGTCGGACCTCGCCGGGCGGGTCGTTCGGGTCGTGCCTGAGACCGGAACGCTCGTGAAGGCGAAGCAGCCGCTCCTCGAGGTCGATCCGCTGTGACCGCCGCCCGTACCGCCGCCTCCGGTCAGCCGCCGCGCTACGCCCACGTCACCGGCTGGGGTCGCTACGCCCCTGCCCAGGTCCTCACGAACGCCGATCTCGAGCGGATGGTCGACACGTCGGACGAGTGGATCACGTCCCGGACGGGGATCCGGGAGCGGCGTGTCGCGGCGGCGAATGAGACCACCGCGTCGATGGGCGCCGTGGCGGGCCTGAGGGCGATCCGCGTCGCCGGTCTCGATCCCGACGACATCGACCTCATCCTGCTCGCGACGCTCACGCCCGATTACTGGATGCCGTCGACGGCCGCTCTCGTCAAGGAGGCGATCGGCAACACGCGCGCGGCGGCGATGGACGTGGCTGCTGCCTGCTCCGGCTTCGTCTACGCGTACGCCTCGGCGCAGGCCTACATCACGAGCGGGATGGCGAAGCACGTCCTCGTGATCGGGGCCGAGCTGCTGACACGCTTCCTGGATTACACGGACCGCAGCACGTGCATCCTCTTCGGCGACGGTGCCGGTGCCGTCGTGCTGTCCGCCTCGGACGAGCCGGGTGGCGGTCTCGGGTTCGAGCTGACGACGGAGCCCCAGGGCGCGTACATGATCTGGCTGCCGGCGGGTGGCGCAAAGAGCCCGCCGTCGACCGAGACGATCGCCCGCGGCGAGCACTTCATCCGGATGGAGGGCCGCGAGACGTACCGCTTCGCGACCCGAACGCTCGCCTCGACGGCCCTGGCCGCGGTCGCCAAGGCGGGCCTCGAACCCGGCGACATCGACCTGTTCATCCCCCACCAGGCGAACATCCGGATCATCGAGGCGGTCGCGAAGGGCCTGGGGCTGCCGATGGAACGCTTCTTCGTCGACCTCGACCGGTACGGCAACACGTCGGCCGCATCCGTCCCGATCGCGCTTGCGGAGGCCGTCGATTCGGGACGGATCGCGATCGGAGATCGGGTGGTGCTGGTCGCCTTCGGGGCGGGGTTCACCTCGGGCGCTGTCGCGGTCGAATGGACGGCCGACCCTGCGCGCGCTCGCGGCGTCGACGAGGCCGTCCGCGCCGAGGACGTCCACGTTCGGCTGCCCGTCGACTGGGATTCGGTCGACCCGATCCCGGTGGCGCTCGCGGAGATCGTCCGCCGACCGGTCGCGCCCGGCGTCGATATCCCGCTCGACGACGTCGTCCCGGGCGAGCCGGAGCACGTCCACAGTCCCGCCCGGTGATGGTGTCCGGCCTCG
>DASSHA010000186.1:0-39117 GCA_035693145.1 Candidatus Limnocylindrales bacterium | reverse complement strand
CTCAAGCTCGACCTCGCCCAGTACCGCGCCCTCGCCGCGTTCGCGCAGTTCGCGTCGGACCTGGACAAGGCCACCCGCGACCAGCTCACCCGCGGCGAGAAGCTGTCCGAGGTCGCGAAGCAGCCGCAGTACCAGCCGCTGCCGGTCGAGAAGCAGGTCGCGATCCTGTACGCGGCGACGACCGGCAAGCTGGACGACGTGCCGACGCCCCGGGTCAAGGAGTTCGAATCGCAGCTCTACCGCTATCTCGACGCCGAGAAGCCGGAGATCCTCAGGAAGATCGCCGACACGAAGGCGCTCGACGACGAGACAGCCAAGGCGCTCGGGGATGCGATCGACGCGTTCCGCCAGGAGTTCCTCGCGTGAGGCGAGTCCGTGCCTAGCCAACGCGACATCCGGCGACGGATCGGTTCGGTCGGGAACATCAAGCAGATCACGCGGGCGATGCAGTTCGTCGCCGCGTCGAAGCTCCGGCGCGCCCAGGAGTCGGTGCTCGCGGCGCGCTCGTATTCGGACAAGATCGACGAGGTCATCGCCGACCTCGCCGCGGTGCTCGGATCGGAGGACCATCCGCTCCTCCGGCACGAATCGCCGGGCAAGCGGCTGCTCATCGTCCTGACGACCGATCGGCCGCTGGCGGGGCCGCTCAACGCCAACGTCATCCGCTTCGCCAGCCGGCTGATCACCGAGACGAAGGGCGACCTCGCGGTCGTGACCGTCGGTCGAAAGGGACGCGAGGCGCTCCGGCGCGCGCGCGTCCCGATCGATGCACATTTCGCGAACTTCGGGGACCACCCGACGTTCGCCGACGTCATCCCGCTCGCGCGCCTCGTGACCGACGGGTTCCTCGGCGACGAGTACGGCTCGGTCGAGCTCGTCTACGGGCGGTTCGTCTCGACCCTCACCCAGCGGCCCGAATCGGACACGCTCCTGCCGATCGAGCCGACCGAGGACACCGAAGGCATCCCCGGCAACCAGTTCATCTTCGAGCCCGGCGCCGCCGCGGTGCTGGAGCGCCTGCTGCCGCGCTACGTGGCGACCCGGATCTATCAGGCGGTGCTCGAGGCCAAGGCGTCGGAGGAATCGAGCCGCATGGTGGCGATGCGCAACGCGACCGACAACGCCGAAGCACTCATCGACGACCTGACGCTGGCCTACAACAAGGTCCGCCAGGCGAACATCACCCGCGAGATGATCGAGATCGCGACCGGCGCGCAGTACAGCTGACGCCGGACCAGGAGGCGAGACACACCCATGGCGACCGCCGCCCCCGAGGCCAAGACCACACCGACCGGCGCGACCGGCAAGGTGATCCAGATCACCGGTCCCGTCGTCGACATCGAGTTCCCGTCCGGCCAGCTGCCGGCGATCTTCAACGCCGTCGAGGTCGAGCGCGAGGGCGGCGAGCCGCTCGTCTGCGAGGTCCAGCAGCACCTCGGCAACAACTGGGTGCGAAGCGTCGCGATGACGACGACCGACGGCCTCGCCCGCGGGATCGAGGCGCGCGACACCGGCGCGGCCATCACGGTGCCGGTCGGCGATGTCACGCTCGGCCGCGTCTTCGACGTCCTGGGCCACGCGATCGACAACAAGGGGCCGGTCGACGCGGAGGTGAGCCTGCCGATCCACCGCGACCCGCCGGGATTCGACGAGCAGACGACCGAGATCGAGGTCTTCGAGACGGGCCTCAAGGTCATCGACCTCATCTGCCCGTTCAAGAAGGGCGGCAAGATCGGGATCTTCGGTGGGGCCGGCGTCGGCAAGACGGTCATCATCCAGGAGCTCATCCGGAACGTCGCCCAGGAGCACGCCGGTGTATCCGTCTTCGCCGGCGTCGGTGAGCGGAGTCGCGAGGGCAACGACCTCATCCACGAGATGACCGAGTCGGGCGTCATCACGAAGACGGCGTTCGTCTTCGGCCAGATGAACGAGCCGCCGGGCGCACGACAGCGTGTCGGCCTGACCGCCCTGACGATGGCCGAATACTTCCGCGACGAGGAGGGCCGTGACGTCCTCCTGTTCATCGACAACATCTTCCGGTTCACGCAAGCGGGCGCCGAGGTCTCGGCGCTCCTCGGCCGGATGCCGTCGGCGGTCGGCTACCAGCCGAACCTCGCGACCGAGATGGCCGGCCTCCAGGAGCGGATCACCTCGACGAACAAGGGCTCGATCACCTCGCTCCAGGCCGTCTTTGTCCCGGCCGACGACTACACGGACCCCGCGCCGGCAACGACGTTCGGCCACCTCGACTCGACGATCCGGCTCGAGCGGCGGATCGCCGAGCTCGGGATCTACCCGGCCGTCGACCCGCTGACGTCGACGTCACGCGTCCTCGATCCGAACGTCGTCGGGCAGGAGCACTACGACGTCGCGCGCGAGGTCCAGCGGGTGCTCCAGCGGTTCCGCGACCTCCAGGACATCATCGCGATCCTCGGGATCGACGAGCTGTCCGAGGAGGACAAGGCGACGGTGGCGCGCGCGCGGCGGCTCGAGCGGTTCATGAGCCAGCCGTTCTTCGTCGCCGAGGTGTTCACCGGGCGCGAGGGCAAGTACGTGTCGATCCGCGACACGGTCGCGTCGTTCAAGGAGATCCTCGAGGGCAAGACGGACACGTTGCCGGAGCAGGCCTTCTTCCTCGCCGGAACGATCGAGGACGTCCGCGAGAACGCGAAGCGGCTGCAGGGCGAATGACGTCGCGCAGCCGGCCGGGGCCTGTCGGGCTCGCGAACCGCGATCCTCGCCGCCTCGCTGTCGCGGGCGGCGGCTGCGGTCGCGATTCCGCCGCCCGCCACCCGGCCGGCAGTCGGCGTCACGTCCCGGCAGTGGGGGGTGGGTAGGTGCCGCTCCAGCTCGAGATCGTCACGCCGGAGCGACTGGCGTACTCGGACGAGGTCGACGAGGTCATCGTGCCGGGCTCGGAGGGCGAGCTCGGGATCCTGCCGCGTCACGAGCCGCTGGTCGCGACGCTCGGGCTCGGCGAGCTTCGGATCAAGAAGGCCGGTGAGTGGGAGTCGTTCGCGGTCGTCGGCGGCTTCGTCCAGGTTCGGCCGGACAAGGTCGTCGTCCTCGCCGAGACCGCCGACCTGGCCTCGGACATCGACCTCGAGAAGGCCAAGGCGGCGCGGCAGGAGGCGGAGCGGGCCCTCGAGCAGGGGGAACGGGAGCCGGCCGACCTCGCCGCCGCGCAGGCCGCGCTCCAGCAGGCGCTCCTGCAGATCCGCGTGGCCGAGCGCCGCTACCGCGAGGGTCCGCGTCGTCCTCGTGGCTGATGCGAGGCCGTTCCACTGGGAGTACCAGCCGGAGCCCGTCAACCGTGAGCTGTTCCGGATCGACGGTGGGGCGGCGCTTCGCGGACGGGTGGCCATCAGCGGCTCGAAGAACGCGGCGCTCAAGCTCCTCGCCGCCGCGACGCTGACGGGCGAGCGCTGCCGCTTCACGAACGTGCCGGAGATCGAAGACGTGCGGGTCATGGCCGGGACGCTCCGCGATCTCGGGGCCGTGGTCGATCATCCGGAGCCGAACGTCTACGAGGTTGCCGCGGGCGACGTCGACTGGCTGTTCGTGCCGCTCGAGGCAGCGGCCAAGATGCGCGCGAGCTTCATCCTCCTGGGTCCGTTGCTGGCGCGATTCGGGCGGGTGATCATCAGCAACCCGGGCGGCGATCGGATCGGTCGGCGGCCGGTCAACCTGCACGTCGACGCGATGCGCGCGCTCGGTGCGCAGATCGACTACCGCAACGGCTACTACTTCGCGCTTGCGCCGGGCCGGTTGCGTGGGGCGGAGGTTCGGTTCCCGTTCGTCTCCGTCATGGGCACGGAGAACGCGATTCTCGCCGCGGTCCTCGCCGAGGGCCACACCGTGGTTCGCCCGGCGGCGCAGGAGCCGGAGATCGACGATCTCATCGAGTTCCTCCAGAAGATGGGTGCCGAGGTGGAGCGGACGTACGCCGACACCATCGAGATCGAAGGGCGCCGCCGGCTCCGCGGCGCGGATCATCGCGTCGTGCCCGACCGGATCGAGGCGGGCACGTTCGTCGCCGCGGCGGCCGTCACCGGCGGGCACGTGACGCTCGACGGGGCGCCGTGCGCCCACCTCGGGGCGTTGATCGAGCTGTTCGGGCGCTCGGGCGTCGCGATCTCGTGCGGCGCCGACACGATCGAGGTCGACGCGACCAACCCGGGCCCCGGCCGGTTCCGCGCCTGCGATCTCGAGACGGCCCCGTACCCTGGCCTCGCGACCGACCTCCAGCCGCCGACATGCGTCATGCTCACCCAGGCCGAGGGCGAGTCGCGCGTCCACGAGGCGATCTTCGAGGACCGCCTCGAATGGCTGACCGAGCTGGCACGGATGGGCGCCGACGTCCGGATCGTCGACAACCACCACGCCGTCATTCATGGTCCCGTCCGTCTCACCGGCGCCGACGTCGAGATCGGCGACCTGCGCGCGGGAGCCTCGCTGATCCTCGGTGCGCTGGCGGCCGAGGGGACGTCCACCGTCCGTGGCGCCCACCACGTCCAGCGGGGCTATGAGAACATCGACCGCAAGTTCCAGGAGCTCGGTGCGCGCATCGAACGCCTGGCCGAAGGGAGCTCCGTCAGTCCGTCATGACGAAGATCGGCATCGACCTCGGCACCGCCAACGTGCTCGTCTACGTCAAGGGCAAGGGGATCGTCATCGACGAGCCCTCGGTCGTCGCGGTCAGCGACGACAACCGCATCGTCGCCGTCGGCGAGGAGGCGCGCGAGATGATCGGGCGGACGCCGGGCAACATCCACGCGATCCGGCCGATGAAGGACGGCGTCATCGCCGACTACGTCATCACCGAGGCGATGCTCGACTTCTTCATCAAGAAGGCGATGAAGCGGCGCGTCGTCGGCTTCTCGAAGCCGGACGTCATGATCAGCGTGCCTGCCGGCGTCACCTCGGTCGAGAAGCGGGCCGTTCGTGACGCGACCCTCAAGGCCGGCGCCAAGGAGGCGTACCTGATCGAGGAGCCGCTCGCGGCCGCGATCGGTGCGAACGTCCCGATCAGCGGGCCGTCGGGGAACATGGTCATCGACATCGGGGGCGGGACGAGCGAGATCGCCGTGATCGCCCTCGGCGGCATCGTCGTCTCGACGTCCCTGCGCGTCGGCGGCAACAAGTTCGACGAGCACATCGCGACCTACATCCGCAAGAAGTACAACCTCATGGTCGGCGACCGAACGGCGGAGGAGGTCAAGATCGCGATCGGCACCGCATTGCCGCTCGAGCGGGAGATGACGATGGAGGTCCGCGGCCGCGACCTCATCGCCGGCCTGCCGCGGACGATCCCGATCACGAGCTCCGAGGTCATGGAGGCGATCGAGGCCCCACTCCAGCAGCTCGTCGCGGCGGTTCGCGTCGTGCTGGAGCAGACCCCGCCGGAGCTGTCGAGCGACATCATCGACAAGGGCATGGTCATGTCCGGCGGCGGCTCGCTCCTCCGCAACATCGACAAGCTCCTCACGCAGGTGACCGGCGTTCCGTGCCATGTCGCCGAAAACGCGCTCAACTGCGTGGCGCTCGGGACGGGTCTCGCGCTCGAGCACTTCGACTTCTTCAAGAAGTCGCTCGTCCAGGCGTAATCGGCGCTGCCGGCGGGCGTGCCGCGATGGACGTCCCGACGCGTGCGTTCGTCGACCTCCACTGCCACACGTCCGCGAGCTTCGATTCGCTGGCTCACCCGGCGGCCGTCGCACGTGCCGCCGCCGCCCGTGGGCTGACGCACCTCGCGATCACCGACCACGGCACGATCGACGGCGCCCTTCGCGCCCGCGATGCCGCGCCGTCGACGCTGCACGTCCTCGTGGGCGAGGAGATCCGAACGACCGCCGGTGACCTCATCGCGGTCTTCCTGGAGCGCGCGATCCCAGCCGGGCTTTCGCCGTCCGATGCGATCGCGGCCGTCCGGGAGCAGGGTGGACTCGTCGGCATCCCGCACCCGTTCGATCGACGCCGTGGCTCGCTCCTCGCGCGCGCCGCCGACGGTGAGGTGGCCGGCCTCGTCGACTGGGTCGAGGCGTACAACGCACGTGTGTTCGGCTCGACAGGAAACGAGCGGGCGGCGTCGTTCGCCCACGAGCACGGCCTGCCCGGCATTGCGGCGTCCGACGCGCATTCGACCCTCGAGGTCGCCGTCGCCTACACGATCCTCGCCGGTGACGCGTCAACGCCCGACGGCCTTCGGGCGGCGCTGCCGGGCGCCGAGCTCGTCGTCGGGCGTGCCTCGTACGTCGTTCGGCTGTTCACGCCCTTCGCCAAGGCCGTCCATGCCCTGGAGCGACGCCGGGAACGGGCGCGCGCCCGATGAGTGCCGACGACGAGGTACGGGACGATCGGGCCATGGCGTCGGAGCCGCCCCCGGCGGGACCATCGGACCCGATGAGCGCGATCACGCCCGCGCTGAACGAGCGGGCGCACGGGGGGACCGAAACCGGGACGCCGGGAGGCGGGCGTGCGCCCGAGCGCGAGGTCTCCGCCGACCAGCTGTCGCTCGTCAAGCGCCTCCGCCAGCCGCGAACGATCGTCTCGCTCGTCCTCCCGATCGTGCTCCTCGCGCTGTTCGTGCGGAGCCTTCCCGGGTTCAAGCTCGACGAGCTGCCGGGCAAGGTCCTGGCGGCGAACCCGTTGCTCCTCCTCGCCGCGTTCCTCGTCTTCTATCTCGGCTTCCCACTCCGCGGCTACCGCTGGGCCCGGCTCGTCCGGGCGACGGGGTTCGCCCTGCCCGTGCCGGCCGCGACCGAGATCATCTTCGTCAGCTGGCTCGTCAACTGCCTCGTCCCGGCGAAGCTCGGGGACATCTACCGGGCGTACCTGCTCAAGATCAACAGTCCCGTCTCACTGTCGCGAACGTTCGGGACCGTGTTCATCGAGCGAATCCTCGATCTGTTCGCGATCGTCGTCCTCGGGCTGGCTGCCGGGTTCGTCAGCTTCCGGACCGGTCTTCCGGGCGATGTCCAGGCGGTCTTCGCGATCGGCATCGGGTTCGTCGTCCTGCTCGCCGTCGGGCTGCTCACGCTCCGGAACTTCGGCCGCCGGATCCTCGTGCGGCTGCCGATCCCGCACACGATCCTCGAGCTCTACGACCGGTTCGAGGAGGGCGTCTTCTCGGTCGGGCTGCGCTCGATGCCGGTGCTGGTGGTCGCGACCGGGCTCATCTGGTCGACCGAGGCGATCCGCCTCCTGTTCGTCGTCGAGGCTCTCCACCTGCCGGGCGTCCACCTCGGTGTCAGCGGCGCGTTCTTCGTCGCGCTCACCGGGTCGCTCCTGACGGCGGTGCCGCTCACACCCGCCGGGATCGGGATCGTCGAGACGGGCGTCGTCGCGGTCCTCACCCTCGTCTACGGGATCCCGCAGACGGATGCGCTCACGATCACCCTCGTCGACCGTGCCATCAGCGTCCTGTCGATCATCGTCCTCGGTTCGGTCGCCTATGCGATCTCGCCGCTCCGGCGCGCTCGCGGCATCGAGCCGGCACACGGCGCGAGATCGCCCGCGTAGCGCACCCGGAGGTCCCGGGTGACGCTCCGGTCGGGAGTCCACCCAACCCCAGCGAACCGTGCTCGGCGCTCGGGCCGCCGAAGTACGAATGGGTGATACAGGCGCCGGGACCGCCCCGGCATCGTGTCGTCATCGCGAAGCCGCCGCGACTGCGATCGGCGGTGCGGCCGCGCCGAACGGAGCGACCACGGAACCTCCATGACGAACCAGAACGGCCGGGCGTTCAACGAGTGGCTGCGGGCCCAGCTGAAGGCGAAGAAGATGTCGCAGCGTCAGCTGGCACAGCAATCGGGCGTCGACCATTCCACGATCTCGCGCCTGATCCGCGGCGATCGCATGCCCTCGCTCGGGACCGCGACGAAGCTCGCCCGCGGCCTGCGCGAGCTGCGCGACGACGCGGACGCGCCGGCGTATCTCGGCCTCGTCTCGTCCGGGACGGTCAATCCGACCGCTCGCGTCGAGTACGCGCTGCGGGCCGACGACATGCTGACCGAGCCGCAGGTCCGCCAGATCATGGAGTACTACCTCGCGGTCCGGATGCGGCGGTTCGGCCGCGCATTCCAGCCGGATCGGCCGGACCGGACCGGCGAGAACATGGGCACGAACGGCGGCCCGCGCTCGATCGCGGGCCCTCTGTCCGGCGGCCGACAGGTCGCGACGACGGCACTCGGTGGCGTGCCTTCCCGGCCGCCCGTCAGCGTCCGACCGACGTCGATCTCGAATGTCACGACGACCGGCCGCTACACCTCCCTGCGACCGCTTTCCCGCCCGAACGATGCCGGCCCGGGCCGGGGATCGGGCAACCTCTGACCCGCATTTCCAGGGCACGGTCCGGACGCCCTCCACGTCCGGGCCTCGGGGACAGCGAGCGCCGGTCCGAAAGGACCGGCGCTCGTGATTCCGGCACGTATGACGTCCGGCGGGGCCGATTCGGTCGAGTTGTGCGGGCGAGCGGCACACCCGGCGGCGGAGGGACCGATCCGCGGCGCTCGTTGGTCACAGCGGCCGCTGAACGGGACAAACGGCCCAGCGAGGCGGCCACGGCCCGGGAGGGGGCCACGGCGCAGCGAGGCGGCCACGCGCGAGCGCGCCACCGCCGAACGCCACGACCGGCGTGGCGTCAGCGCGCCGCCAGGTTTCGCGCCGCGACCTCTCCGACGAGGATCGCGGCGAGGTTCGTGTTGCCGTGAGGGACGGTTGGCAGGACCGACGCATCGGCGACCGTCAGGTTGTCGAGCCCGTGGAGGAGGAGTCGCTCGTCGACGACCGCGCCGGCGTCGCCCGTGGGCCCGATGCGGCACGTGCCGACGCCGTGGTGGTACGTGATGTACGTCGTCCTCACGTGCTCGGCCCAGTCGTCACCCGGCGCCGGCGTGAGCAGCGGCCCGTAGAAGCTCGACAGTGGCGGATGGTCGGTGAGCCGCTCGACGAACGCGATGCCGTCGACGAGCGCGGCGACGTCGCCCGGGTCGCGAAGGAGCCCGGCGTCGACGAGCGGCAAGTCCTCGGGATCCGTCGACGCGAGGGTGATTCGACCACGCGAGCGATGCTCGAGCAGGTGGAGCGAGACCGGGAGCATCGGCGGGACGCCGGCCATCCGGATGCTCGGCCGCATGAACACGTGGAGGTCCGGCACGTCACGAGACGGGTCGCTCTTCGCGAGCAGGCGGACCTTCGGGATGACGTAGTCCTCGCGGAGCTCCTGCGTCCCCTCGTAGGTCAGATAGACGACCGCGTGGTCCTGGTAGTTCTCGCCGACGCCCTCGAGCGGCAGCACGACGGGCACGTCGAGCCGGGCGAGCTCGGTGGGACGTCCGATGCCGGACAGCTCGAGGACCTGCGGCGAGTGATAGACGCCGGCCGACAGGACGAACTCGTCCGCCTCCACCGTCCGCGGTCCGTCGGGCCCCACGAGCTCGGCGTCGCACGCGCGGCCGTGCTCGATTCGCAGCCGCAGGACGGTCGTGTCCGGCGCGATGGTGAGGTTCGGGCGCCCGCGTGCGGCGTCGAGGTACGCGTCGACGGTCGAGACCCGCCGGCCATTTCGACTGTTGTAGGGAGAGGCGCAGATCCCGTAGGGCGCCGGCGCGTTCATGTCGTCGCAGATCGGCAGCCCGAGATCGATCGCGGCGTCGATCAGCGCCCGGACGGGTGGATCGAGCGGCTGGTCGAACCGGAACGGGCGTTCGAGCGTCAGCGGCCCGTCCGTGCCGTGGATCGGGCTGCCGGCGAAGTCCGCATCCGATTCGATCGCCCGCATGAGCGGAAGCAGCGTCTCGTACGACCAGGCCCGACCGCCGAACGTCTGCCAGGCGGCGAAGTCGACGGCCATCGGCCGCACGGCAGCGAGGTTGTTCACCGACGAGCCGCCGCCCATGATCCGCCCTGACAGGAGCGGAAACGACGACCCGTCCGGCCGGTCGACGTCGTACATCCGAACGTAGGGCGACTCGAGGATGAGCTCGCCCTGGCGCTTGGGATCGGCGACGACGGCGGGGACCGGCCGAGGGTCGGGCCCGGCCTCGATCAGCAGGACGCGACGGCTCGGGTCCTCGCTGAGCCGGGCGGCGACGACGCAGCCCGCGGTCCCGCCGCCGATGACGATGACGTCGTACGCGTCGCTCACGCTTCGACGGCCTTGCCGGGCGCCTCGAGCCTCGACCGGATGCAGCGCGTCACCTGCCCGATGATCACGCCGGCGGTCGCGCGCAGGACCATCTCGCCGAGGATCGCAAGCCGACCCTTGACCGTGATCGTCGCGTGATACCGGAGGTCCGTCCCGCCGTCTCGTTCGACGACGGACGCCTCGACGTCGGCGCGAAGCCGGCTCTTCGTCACCGAATCCGTCCCGTCGACGGCGACGACCAGCCGATCCGGGAAGACGACCTCGCTGAGGACCGACGTGAACGAGAAGTCGCCCTCGATCGGCCCGACCGCCGCGCTGATCGAGCCCTCGAACGTTCGATCGTCGACCTGGCGGACGTCGCGAACGCCCGGGACGCACGATGCGAGCGAGACGGGGTCGACGATGACCGCCCAGACGCGCTCGGGACCGGCGGCAATCTCGATCGAACCGTCGAGCTTCACGGCTTCGTGGCCTCCTGGGACGTGGGCGCCGGACGGGCGCGAACCGACAGAATTGTATGCAAAAGCAGTTCAGGCGGATACAGGCGGCACGTGTCCGTCGGTCGCCGCGGTCAGGGCTCGACGGCGTACAGACTCACCCACCGCCCCGGTGCGGACTCGATCCGGTCGACGGCCCGCATGCCGTTTGCCGCGACGAGCCCGTCCTCGGCCGGGCCGCCGCAATCAGCACCGATCGCGGCACGGAACAGCTGGTCGCAGACGACGACGACCTGTTGACCGCTGCCCGGTGCCCATGGATGCACGTCGACTTCCAACCGCTCGAGCGGAAAGACGTACGCGTCAGCCGGCTTGAACGACGGAAGGCTGACGATCGACAGCGGGGCGCCCGGATTCGTCCGGGCGGCAACCCTCGCCGCCGTCACCTCCGCCGCCGGCCAGCCACCGTCGGCAGCGACCGCCGGCGGCCATCGGGCGACGTTGAAGCCGACGATCGCGACGACCGTGGCGGCCGCGATCGCACGGCCGATCAACACGGGCTCGCCGAGAGGCTGCGCGATCCGTGCGAGCGCCAGCGCGACGACGATCACGACGACCGGGTCGAGGAACGCGTGGTAGTGGTCGACAGGGAGGCCCGGGACGACCGTGGTGAGCGACGGCGCGGCGACGGCGAGGCCGGCGATCCCCCAGATCAGCGTCCCGACCAGCCAGCGCGTCTCCCGGGGCCGTGCGCCGGCTCGACGGAACAGCAGGACGGCCGCGACGCCAACGGCGAGGGCCGCTCCGGCCGCGACGAGCGGCGCGTCCGTGATCAAGCCGACGAGGGGCCAGACGAGCACGCGAAACGCGACGATCGCGCCACGAGCCACGATGCCGACGGATGCCGATCCGCCGCCCGCGGAGGCGAAAGCGACGATGGCGCGGGTTTCGGCGAACCCGTTCGTGACCTCATGGATCGCGAGCGGGACGAACGACACGACGAGAATCGCGACGCCCAGGCCGAGTGCCCGAGTGATGACCGCGCGATCGGCGGCCGAGCGATCGCGGCGGGCGAGCTCGGCGACGTGGGCGACCGCGACCGGAGGAACGAGCAGCGCGCCCAGCACGTGGCACTGCGTCGTGAGTGCCACTCCGAGCCACGCGGCGGCCCACCAGCGCATCCGCGCCGTCTCCATTCCCCGGACGACGCCGAGGACGGCGAGCGCCGCCGTCGCCGGCACGAGGTTCGGGTTCCAGATGAACGTCGACTCGTCGATTGCCGAGGCCGAAGCCGCGAGGAGGAGGCCCGCCAGGACGCCGGCCAGCGGCCCCCCGACGGCTCGAGCCGCGAGCGCGGTCAGGACGACGGCGAGGACCCCGAGCGCGGCGATCTCCGCGACGACGACGACCGGGTTCGAGCCACCGAGCCATGCCGCGGGGGCAAGGAGGTAGTAGTAGAGCGCGCCGTGGTGGAACGTGCCGATCGAGGTCGGCGGGCCGAGCAACGGCACGACGCCGTGCGTCACGAGGTCGGCCAGGACTCGCATGTCGTGGCCCTGATCGGCGTCCCACGTCCCGCGTGTCGGGAGCGACCAGAAGCGGCCGATGATCGCGACGGCGAGAACGCCGACGAGCGCTGCCGCCTCGGCGACACGGAGTCGAAGCAGGCCCGTCCAGCGGCGGTCCGCGACGCCCGGGCCGGCCCCGACGCCGAGGGTCAAGATGCCACCGAGCTCGCGGCTGCCCGCGACCGCCGAAGGGAGAAGGCCTCGGGGGGCAGCGGTTCGAGGGCGCGTCCCGCGAGCAGCGCGCGCGCCCGGGCGAGGTTGATCGCGTCGTAGCCCTCCGCCATCCCGGGCGTTTCGAGGTACGCGGCCACGTGCCCGACGGCCGGATGGCGGAGGACGTTACCGAGCCCCAACGGCCCGATCCGGCCCGCTCCGATGTGCTCGTGGCGATCGCTCCGCGAGCCACGCTCCGACTTCGAGTCGTTGAGGTGGAGCATCACGAGCCGATGGATCCCGATCGAGGCCTCGACGGACACGAACAGTGCGTCGACCGCCGAGGCGTCGTCGAGCGCGTAGCCGGCGCCCCACAGGTGCGCCGTATCGAGGCAGAGGCCGACCGCCGCGTCCGGGATCCCCCGTCGGCGGATGGCGTCGAAGATCTCGCTCAGCTCCTCGATCGTCGTCCCGAACGCATTCCCCCCGCCGGCCGAATTCTCCAGGACGAGCATCGGCCGAGCGTCGAGGTCCGCGGTGGCGTCGAGCGCCGCGGAAACGGCGTCCACGACCTGCGCCACGGCCCGGTCGGGCCCGGACCCGAGGTGCGATCCGACGTGGGCGTTGACGAACCGGGCGCCGTACCCCGCACCCGCGCGAAGCTCCTCGGCAAGGACCGCGATCGACTGGCGATGGAACCGCCCGTCGCTGCCGGCGAGGTTGACCAGGTACGCGGCATGGACGGCGATCGGCGCGATGCCCGCGGACGCGAGGCGCTCCCGAAAGGCCGGCAGCGCCTTCGGTGGCTCCGCTCGCCGGCGCCACGCGGTGGGGTTGTCGACGAAGACCTGGATCGTGTCGGCGCCGATCTCCGCGGCACGGTCGGCTGCGGCGAGCAGGCCGCGGGCGTGGGCGAGGTGCACGCCGAGGCGCGGACCGCGGATGCTCACGGTCGCGATCCTAGCGGCTACCCTCGGGCCGGTGATCGACCCAGACGTCCTCGTCGCGCTCCGCGCGTTGGCCGAACCGCTGCGACTTCGCGTCGCGGGGCGCCTCACAAGGGCCTCGGCCAGCGTCGACGTGATCGCCGCCGAGCTGGGGCTCGCACCCGCGGCGGTCCGTCGTGCGATCGCGACGCTCGAGCGCGCCGGGCTCGCCCGCGGCGGAGACGACGGCTGGGCGCTCGACGCGCGGCGACTCGGCGAGATCGGCCGTGCCCTCGCCGCCATCGATCGTGGCGAGCAGGCAGCGTCGCCGCCCCTCGTGTCGCCCGGCGGTCGAACGCTGTCGGTCGAGGACTCGAAGGTCATTCGATCGTTCGTCGTCGACGGGCGGCTCGTGTCGATCCCCGCAGGTGAGTGGAAGCGGCTGGTCGTCCTCCGCTGGCTGCTCGAGGCGGTCTTCACCGACGAGCGCGACTACCTCGAGGCCGAGGTGAACCAGCGGCTGGCGCTCTTCCACCGCGACGTCGCGTCGCTGCGCCGGTACCTCGTCGACGCGGGCCTCGCGACCCGCGACCACGGTCGCTACCGCCGGGCGACCGCGCGGGACGATGTCGCGGCGACGCCTACGACCTGACGGGTCGCTCCGGGCGGCCGCCGAGCGCACCGGGCGTGTAGTGGCCGCCGACGATCGGCTCGATCAGCCCGAGGTCGCCGTCGTCGCGGGCGTACAGGATCGCAAGCCGCTCCGTCTCGGCGTTGACGAAGACGAAGAAGTCGTGGCCGAGCTCCTCCATCTCTGCGGCGGCGTCCTCCTCGAACATCGGCGTGATCGCGAACCGTTTGGTCTTCACGATCCGCCGCTCCCGTCCGGCGTCGGCCGTGCCGTCGGCGATCCGCCGGAGGAGGGCCTTCTCCTCGCTCGGGCGGTGGTGGACGAGGGGCTTCTTCCTGACGTCGACGGCCTGTCGCTCGATCTTGTCGACGACGGCGTCGATCGCCGCCTGGTACGTGGGCCCGGCCGCCTGGCTGCGGACGGTGTGACCATGCGACACGAGGGTGACATCGGCGATGTGGGCGTCGGTCGCGCTTCGATGGCGTTCGTTCGAAAGCTCGAGCGTGAGCGGCGCGTCGGTGTCGAGCAGCCGCTCGAGACGGCCCAGCTTGCGCTCGGCGAACGCACGCACCCGCTCCGGGACCTCGACGTTCTTGCCCTTGACGATCGTCCGCACGGCGCGCCTCCGAAGGTCGTCCGGGCGTCCCGCGGACCCGTGGGACGCGGGTTTGCGTTCGGCGAGTATAGGCGGCGGCGTCTCGGGACCCGACGGTGGCACCCGACGACGGCATCGTCAGCGCTCCCGCGCGACCGTGATCGCGGAGACCCCGGCGGCACCGGCCGCGAGCAGCGTTTCGGCGCACGCGCCGAGCGTCGAACCGGTCGTCGCGACGTCGTCGACGAGGAGCAGCCACCGGTCGCGCGTGGCCCGCGCCGCCGCTCGCGATGCGAGACCGAACGCATCGCGCACGTTCGCGGCGCGATGCACGCGGTCCAGCTCGTACTGGGCGACGGTCGCCCGTCGGCGGACGAGGAGCGGAGCGAGGGGCAGGCCGAGGCGAGCGGACGCGGCCCGCGCGATCAGCTCGGCCTGGTCGTAGCCGCGCCGGCGGCGGCGCTCCGGGTGCACGGGCACGGGGACGATCGCTTCCGCACCCACGCCCGCCGCCGCCCAACGCTCCGCCACGGCCTCGCCGAGCGGAACCGCGACGCGCGTCTCGCCGCCGTACTTCAGTTCGTGGAGCGCTGCTCGGACCACGCCCTGGTACGGCGCGCACCATTCGAGCTGCAGGAGTGGAGGAGGCGTCGCCGACGCCATGCCGATCGGGACGCCGCCGGGCATCTCCGCACGAACCGACAGGCGCGGCCGACAGCCACGACAGACGGGCTCGCCCTCGAGCCCGCAGCCGGGGCAGCGGGCCGGGAACGCGAGGTCGAGGATGGCCTCGAACGCGGCATGCACGGAGCGACCGTGACAGGCGCCGCTTCACGGCGACTCACCCGCGCGTCAGCCGGTCGTGACCTCGACGAGATCGCCGACCGCTGTCGCGGTCCTGGCGATGGTGCCGACCGGCAGCTCCAGCACGCCGTCGGCGTGGCGGACGAGCGGCACGAGGCCGCGCCAGGCCGGCAGCGCCTCGCGGACCGCGAGGACCGGACGCAGGCCAGTGGCGTCCGGTCGGCCGACGAAGACCGCGTCGATCGCGAACCGCATGAACATCATGTGGATCCCGTTCGATCCGGGCAGCCAGAGACCGTCACCCTCCGCCAGCGTCGCGCGACCCATGAGGCCCATGAACCGCGCCCACAGCGACGTCGCGAGCTCGAGCCGGACGGCGAGCGGCGTCTCCCGCGTCCGGTTGACCGCCGAGGGCGTCAGCCCGCGCCGCTCGATCCGAGGTTCTTGACGATCAGGATGATCGCCGGCCCGAGGATGACGATGAACAGCGACGGGAAGATGCAGCCGACGAGCGGGAACAGCATCTTGATCGGCGCCTTCGCCGCCTGTTCCTCTGCCCGCTGACGTCGCTCGATCCGGAGCTGCTCGGACTGGACCTGGAGGACCTTGCTGATCGAGACGCCCAGCTGCTCGGCCTGGATGATCGCGCCGATGAAGTTGCTGAGCGCCGGGACGTCGGTCCGCGGGATGATGTCGCGCAGCGCGTCTCGTCGCGCCTTGCCGACGCGGACCTCGGCGAGCGCCCGGCGGAACTCCTCGGTCAGGGGGCCCTTGAGCTTCTCGACGACCTTGCCGAGCGCGGCGTCGAAACCGAGGCCGGCGCGGACCGAGATCGTCAGCAGGTCGAGCGAGTCCGGGATCATCATGATGATCGCCTTCTGGCGCTTCTTTACCCGGCCGCCGAGCCAGAACTCGGGGATCGTCCAGCCGAAGGCGAGCCCGATCGCCCCCATGACGACGATCATGATCCCGCCGCCGAGGAGGAGACCGCCGAAGACGAGGGCACCGACCGCGGTCCCGACGACCGCGGCGACGCCCTTGATCCCTAGCCAGTCGGAGACGCGCATGTCGCCGGGGTTACCGGCCAGCGCGAGCCGCTTCTCGGTGGTCGCCGCGAACGACTGGCTCGTGACCCGCGAAACGGTCGACGAGAGCCGGCCCGCGAGCGGCTTGAGCGTCCGCTCGATGAACGGCTGCTGGAGCTCGAGCTCCTCGAGGTTCTTAGCCTGGAGTGAGCCGAGCTGGGTGAGCCGGGCCTGGACCGGATCCACCGGCGAGCTGCCGGCGAGCCCGACGAAGATCAGCAGGATCGCACCCGCCGCGACCGCCGCGACGAGGATGGGGAGGACGGGCATCCGATCAGACCTCGATGTCGACGATCCGTCGGATCGCCATGAAGCCGATGAACATCGCGACGCCGCCGAGGCCCAGGATGACGATCCCCGCGGGGAGGCCGCCGATCCCGACGTCCTTGTCGAACATCGGGTCGAAGAACTTCGGCGCGACGACGAACAGGAACCCGGTCAGCGCGATCGGCAGGCCGGCCACGACGTAGCCAGACAGCCGCTGCTGTGCGGTGAGCGTCCGGATCTCGCCCTTGATCCGCACGCGCTCGCGGATCGTGAACGCGATCGAGTCGAGGATCTCGGCGAGGTTGCCACCGACCGTGTGCTGGATCGAGATCGCCGTCGCCATGAGCTCGAGGTCGTCGGAGCGGACGCGGCGAACCATGTTCTCCATCGCCTGCTCGAACGGGAGCCCGAGGTTGACCTCGCGGATGACCCGCGCGAACTCGATCGACACGGGCGGGTGCGACTCGCGGACGACGAGCTCGATTGCCTGGAGGAACGACGAGCCGGCACGGAGCGCGTTCGCGATGAGCGTGATCGTGTCCGGGAGCTGCTTGTTGAACGCGTTCAGGCGGCTGCTCTTCCGGCGACCGAGCCAGAAGCGTGGCAGGAGGAAGCCGAGCAGCGCGCCGAGCAGCAGTGCGATCGGTGACTGGAGCGCCGGCAGGACGAAGCCGAGGACGAGGAAGAGGACCGGCAGGCCGACGATCGCGCCGCCCCAGATCATGAGGAACTCGGACGGCTTGAGCTTGAGGTCGGCACGCGCGATGTCGCGGGCGAGATTCGCCCCGAAGTCGCGCTGCTCGACGACCTTGTTGAGCTGCGTGAGCGCCTGGCTCTGCTGGAGCAGGTCGGTCAGCGAGCCCGAGCCGGAGCCCTGGGTCTTCGCCTCCGGCTTGCCGGCGGCGTACCGCTCCAGCCGCGCGCTGATCCCGGAGCCGCCACCGGACGTCGCGATGCCAAACGCGATCAGCAGGATCGCGAGGGCGGCGATCCCGGCGACGGCGAGTGTCAACGTCATGGGTCGGCTCCTCCGCGACTAGTAGCTGAAGCCGAAGAGGTTCGGCGGCAGGTGGATGCCCTGAACCTCGAACTTCTCGACGAACTTCGGCCGGATCCCGGTCGGCTTGAGCCGGCCCTGGATCTTGCCTTCGACGACACCCGTCTGCTCGAAGACGAACACGTCCTGCATCACGATGACGTCACCTTCCATTCCCTGGACCTCGGTGATGTTCGTGATCCGACGAGTTCCGTCCTTGAGCCGCGACTGGTGGACGATGAGGTCGACCGCGGAGGCGACCTGCTCGCGGATCGCCCGCAGCGGCAGGTCGACGCCGGCCATGAGGACCATCGTCTCGAGCCGCGAGAGCATGTCGCGTGGGCTGTTGGCGTGGCCGGTGGACATCGAGCCGTCGTGGCCGGTGTTCATGGCCTGGAGCATGTCGAGCGCCTCGCCCGAGCGACACTCCCCGACGATGATCCGGTCGGGCCGCATGCGGAGGGCGTTGCGGACGAGCTCCCGGATCGGGACCGCGCCCTTGCCCTCGATGTTCGGGGGTCGGGACTCGAGGGTCACGACGTGCTCCTGCCTGAGCTGGAGCTTGGCCGCGTCCTCGATCGTGACGATCCGCTCGTCGTTCGGGATGAACGAGGACAGCACGTTGAGCGTCGTCGTCTTGCCGGACCCGGTGCCGCCGGAGACGAAGATGTTCAGGCGGGCCTCGACGCAGGCCTTGAGGAAGTCGAACATCTCCGGGGTCGCGGTGCCGAAGCGGATGAGGTCGTCGACGGTGTACGGAGAGGCCGCGAACTTCCGGATCGTGATGACCGGCCCGACGAGCGAGAGCGGCGGGATGATCGCATTGACGCGCGAGCCGTCGGTCAGACGGGCGTCGACCATCGGCGACGACTCGTCGACGCGGCGACCGATCGGGGCGATGATCCGATCGATGATCCGCATGACGTGGTCGTCGTTCTGGAACACGACGTTCGTCAGCTCGAGCTTGCCGCCCCGCTCGATGTAGACCTGGCGCGGGCCATTGACCATCACCTCGGTGATGCTCTCGTCGCGGAGGAGCGGCTCGAGCGGCCCCAGGCCGATGATCTCGTCGGTGATCTGCTCGAGCATCCGGACGCGCTCGGCGCGCGTGAGGGCGAGGCCCTCCTCGTCGATGACCTTGCCGAAGATTTCCTCGATCTGGCGGCGGACCTCGACCTGGTTCGAGAGATCGAGCTTCGGGTCCAGGTCCTGGATGACCCGGCTCTGGATCCGGAACTTGACGTCGCGGAACGACTCGCGAACCGGCGCCTGGGTCATCAGCCTCGGTGTCGGAGCGGCCGGGGCCTGAACGCCACCACCGCCGGCGGAGCCGGTCGGAGCGGGGAGATTCGGGGACGAGGGCCTGTCGCCCGGCGCGGTGCCGGGACGAGCGCTCTCGATCCGCTTGAGCAGGGACATCGCCTACACCCCTTCGGCCCCGGCGGGGCCAGCTGCTAGCGCCATGCGAACAACGACTTCTTGGCCGCGGTCCGCGACCGGGCCTCGTCCGGCGCCGGCGCGGCTGCTCGCTCGCCGGCGACCGAGGTCGCGAGCCGCAGGATGTCCTGTGACACCTGGGCCTCGCGGTTCGACAGGAAGAATGGAACCCCTCGGTTGAGCGCGTAGACGACACTCCGCCCGTCGCTCACGATCGTGTGGTCGACCTTCCGGCCGATCGAATGCTCGACGTCCGCGACGCGGATGCCGAGGGTCGAATCGGCGCGGTTGAGGACGAGCTGGACCTTTCCCGATTCGTAGCCGAGCTGCTCGGCGACCTCGAGGAACAGGCGCATGTTCTTGATGCTCGTGATTTCGAGGCTGAGGATCGTGAGGATCACATCCGCCGAGTCGAGGATCGCGAGCACCGTGTCGTTGAACCACGACGTGCAGTCGACGATGACGAGGTCGTGATCGCGGCGGAGCGCATCGATCACCCGCTTGATGCCGGTGACCGTGACGAGCTCGGCCATCTCGGGCGACGGCGGCGCGAGGAGCACGCGGACGCCCGAGCTGTGGTTGATGACAAACGTGTCGAGCGACTCCGGCTCGCCCGTTTCGAGCTCGGGCGCAAGGTCGGCAATCGACTTGTTCTTCGGGTTGAGGTTGAGCAGGACGCCGACGTCGCCGAACTGGAACGAGCCGTCGACGAGGACGACGCGCTTGCCGAGGTCCTGCGCCGCGGCGATCGCGAGGTTCACCGAGATCGTGGTTCGCCCGACGCCGCCCTTCGGGCTGAAGACCGCCACCACCGTGCCGTCACGATCTCCGCCGGCAGCGGGGCTCGCGGGGGCCGACCCATTCGTCGACGGCACGACCATTCGGCTCTGCTTGTCGCGTTCGCGGGCGTGGACCTGGCGGATGGACGCGGTCAGCTCGTCGGAGCTGAACGGTTTCACGAGGAATTCGCGTGCGCCGGCGAGCATCGACCGACGAAGGTAGTCGGCCTCGCCCTGGACGGACATCATGATGACCGCCGCCGCGGGGACGATGGAGGCGAGGCGCTCGGTCGTCGCGATGCCGTCCATGTCCGGCATGTTGATGTCCATCAGGACGATGTCGGGCTGGAGCTTCGCCCCGAGGTCGATCGCCTCGGCACCCGACGCGGCAGCACCGACCACCTCGACGTCGCTCTCGAACCCGAGCAGCTTCGCGAGGTGATCCCGGGTCTCCGGGATGTCATCCACGATCAGGACGCGGATCTGGTCAGCCATCTGCGTTGTCGGCTCTGACTCTCTCTCGGGTGGACTGGACGATGGGGGAGCGCACGACGGGCGCTGGATCCGTCCGGATCGTGGCGCCCGTCGTCACCTGTGCGGCTGTGGCCCCTGCGGGGTCCGTTACTTGCGGACCCGTGCCGGGAGCACGGTCTCGACGAGCTGCGGCGGGAGCACGCCGTACTGGTCGACCAGGGTCTTGAGGATGACGCCGCTCGTCGGGTCGGTCGGCGGGATGACGGCCGCGCCGTTCGCGTCGCGGAAGTCATCGGGCGAGCGGAGGACGAGCGTCACGGAGCCGTCGAGCTGGGCGTACTTGATCACCTCGGCCTGCTGCGGCGTGACCGCGAGCATCACGATCTCCTGCTGGCCGTTGAGCGACGTCTGCGGCCCCTGTGAGGTGGGCGCGCCGCTGGCCGCCGGCTGCTGCTGTTGCTGTTGGGCCGCGGACGGCGGCGGGAGGAGGGTTCCGAGGACCTGGATGCCTTGGAGCAGGACCTTGACGCTCGTCGCGTTCAGGCCGGCGACCGGCTGGATCGACTGGTCCGTCGGGTTGACGGTGATGACCGGGAAGTGGTCGCCGGTGATGCCGACGACGAGGTCGACGTAGTCGCCGGTCGCGATGACGGTGCCCGCGCCGGAGACCTGGTCCACCTGGACGGTCATCGCGCGGAGGCCCTTCGGAACGTCGATCGTGCCGATCTGCCCGTTCGCCGCGAAGTCGGCAGCGGTGAGCTGCGTCCCCGAGACGACGTCACGGCGGACCTTCTTGCCGACGACGAGCCCGGTGTCGACGAAGGCGTCAGGCGCCTTCTGCGCCAGCGGGATGTCCGTCGGCGTGATCATGTCCGCTGTGATCTTCGTCCCGAGAAGGATGTCTCTCGTCGTGTAGACGACCTTCGCGGTCGTCGGCGTCGTCGGTGTCTGGCCGCCGCTGCCGCCGCCGTTCGAGAGCAGCAGGATGCCGCCGAAGGCGACCACCGCGAGGAACACCCCGATGAGCAGGATCAGCCGATTCGACCGCTTCAAGTGAAATCTCCCCGAGCCGTGTGACAGGTGGCACCACTCTACGAGGGCGCCAACGGGCGGCGCGACTATACCAAAGGGCTAGGACCGTTAGGAAGATTTGGCGAGAAACCACGCGTGTCGCAAGGACAACTGCAATGTCGTGGAAAACGGAAAAGCGCGGCTGCCTTTCGACAGCCGCGCTTCGTGCGCGACAGCTAGACGCTGTTGCCGACGTTGCTCAGGATCTTCGAGACCTGGCCGCCGAGGAAGATCAGGGCGACGATCGCGACGATCGCGATGAGCGCAAGGATCAGCGCGTACTCCGCGAGACCCTGGCCCTCGTCATCGCGGCGGAATGAATTGATGAGAGCGTAAAGAAACGACATTGATGGAATCACCTCCTTCCCCGTGAAGTCCCCTTGTTGGGAGGCTGGCGCAGTCTGTCCGGGCCGGGTGCTGCTGTCAAGGTGCCCAGTTGACGTAGTGGTGCGTTGCTGCCCAGAAGCATTGCCACGTCCTCCGGACAAACGAAAACGCCGCCGGCGTCTGCCGGCGGCGCTTCCGCATCCAGAAGGCGAGGGACAGCTAGACGCTGTTGCCGACGTTGCTGAGGATGCTCGAGACCTGGCCACCCAGGAAGATGAGGGCGACGATCGCGACGATCGCGATGAGCGCGAGGATCAGCGCGTACTCGGCCAGGCCCTGGCCGTCCTCGTCGCGCCGCGAGAGGAGGTTCACGAGGAGCTGCATCTGGGTTCCTTTCCCCTCGGCCCGAGGGCCGTAAGCTTTACGAACGGCAAGTATTGGTCACAGAAGAGGGCCGCCCGCAACGGCGGACGACCCTCCGACGGCGGCAGCTAGACGCTGTTGCCGACGTTGCTCAGGATCTTCGAGACCTGGCCGCCCAGGAAGATGAGGGCGACGATCGCGACGATCGCGATGAGCGCGAGGATCAGGGCGTACTCGGCGAGGCCCTGGCCTTCCTCTTCGTCGCGGTGAAGCAGCGACGCGAGGTACGAGGTGATGAGCGCCATTCGGCGTTCCTCCTGGATGAGTACTCACCCTCGGATGAGGGCCCGGCGAGCATATGAGCGTGGTCGGGGCCGGCACCACTAGCGATTTGGTACCAGCGGAGTCCGTTGCGTCCGCTCAACGACCTCGGGTCGCCTCGTCGATCGCCCGCCCGATGAGCTCGAGCGCCGCCGACACGGTGGCACCGAAGAAGACGAGGATGACGACGGCGAGCACGGCGCTCAGGCCGAGGATCAGCCCGTACTCGACGAGCCCCTGACCTCGCTCACTCCGCGGCCGGTGCCGCGATCTCATGGATCGACACGCGCAGCTCGGCGCCACCGTCGACGAGCTCGGCGGACCCACCGAGGGCCGCCGCGCGACCCGCCAGATCGCGGGCGACCGACGTCGGCAGGACGACGAGCCGTGCGACGCGAGCCGCTTCCCGGGCAGCGACCTGGTCGGCGCGGCGGTCCTCGATCATCGCCGCCAGGGCCGGCGGCATGTCGCCCGTCGCGGGGAGGTCGTCCGGGGTTGCGTCGTCGGTGCTGTCGCGAACCGCACGGACGACGAGGTCCAGCGATCCGTCGTTCCAGTCGACGACGAGCGTCACGCGGTCCGGCCCGGCCTCGAGATACGCGGCAAGGGCCTCGTCCGCGATGCGGAACAGCCCGCTCTCCACGTCCATCGGCAGGCGCCGATCGTGGCCGAGCGAATCGAATTCGACCGGGATGCGGGCGCGACGTCCGCGCTCGCGCGCGGCTCGGCGGAGGGTCGGCACGAGCCCGAGGTCGTCGAGCACCATCGGGCGGACGTCGAAGATGAACGACTTCGTCGCCTCGAGCGTCTGCTCGACCATCGCGGCCAGCGTCCGGAGCTCGGGGCGTGCCTGGTCCGGCTTCGTTTCGAGCAGGCGCTCGACGATCTCGGCCTGGAGGACGATGTTCGTCAGGCTCTGCGCGGGGCCGTCGTGCATGGCTCGCGCGATCTCGCGGCGAAGATCCTCCTGCGCCGAGAGGACGATTCGGGACATGCCCGCCGTCGGTTCGGCCGCCGCCGACTCTCCGGCCGCCGCCGGCTGGTCGAGCTCGGCGAGCTCCTCGGCGATCCGGGCTACGGCATCGCGGTGCCGAGCGAGCGCCTTGAGCTTGCCTTCGAGGACGTCGACCTGGGCCTCCATGACCGCCGCTCGGCGCGTCAGCGACACGAGCTGGGTCGTGGGTTCGGACGCTTCGGCCGCCTTCCCCTCGCCGGACGATGCGGCGAGCTTGTCGGCCGCCGCCGCTCGACGGGCCTCGTGCCGCGACGCCTCGCTGCGCGCCTGCGCCGCGAGCATCTCGACCTCCGCGACCTCGCGGTCGAGATCTGCAGCCTCGCGCCGAACGCGGTCGATGACGCCCGCGACGTCGGCGGCCACCGGTGCCGTCAGTCCTCCGGCATCCGGATCCAGCCCTGTCGCATCGCATAGACGACGGCCTGGGTCCGGTCGTTGACCGAGAGCTTACGGAGGATCGAGCTCATGTGGTTCTTGACGGTCTGCTCACTGATCGACAGGGCGTAGGCGACCTGCTTGTTCGTCATGCCCTGGGCGATGTTGTCGAGGATCTCGACCTCACGCGGCGAGAGCGGTGCAAAGATCGGCGCCGCCTCCTGGCCGTAGACGGCAAGCTCGCGAAACTCCTTGAGGACGCGCGAGGCGACGGCCGGCTTGGAGAAGACCTTGTCGTTGATGAGGTACTCGCCCTGCCCGACCCGGCGGATGATCGTGACGAGGTCGTCCGGGCCGACGTCCTTGAGGATGAACGCCGCGGCGCCGGCCTTGATCGCGTCGAACAGCGCCTCCTCGTCCTCGTCGACGGCGAGGACGATGATCCCGGTCGAGGGCAGCTCGCGCTTGATCCGCTGGGTCGTCTCGATCCCGCCGGGCGACGGGAGCGAGAGGTCCATGAGGATGATGTCCGGCGACGTCGAGATCGCCGCGTCCAGGGCCGAACGGCTGTCCTCGGCGTCGCCGACGACGTCGAAGTCGGGCTCTCGCTCGAGGATATTGCGCATCCCGACCCGGAACAGCGCATGGTCATCGACCAGGAGGATCTTCGTCCGCTCGCCTGGCGTCCGACGGTCCGGCCCGCCGCGCCGGCGCTCGGGGCCCGCGTAGTCGTTCATCCGACCTCCTCACCTCCGGTTGGAATGGCGAGCCTGACAACGGTCCCACCGTCCGGTCGCGATCGTACTTCGAAGCGGGCCCCCACGAGGTCCGCTCGCTCACGCATGAACTGGAGACCGAAGTTGCGGCGACCCCGCGCGGCCACCGCGCCGACCTCGAACCCACGTCCGTCGTCGTGGACCTCCACCGTCCACTCGCGCCCTTCTCGGGACGTCCGGACGGCCGCGCTCGTCGCCGCCGCATGCTTGCGGACATTCTCGAGGGCCTCGCCGACGATCCGAAGTGCGACGGTCTTCGCGGCATCGGGCATGCCGTCGGGGGATCCATCGAGCTCGACGTCGATCGGTATCCCGGCCATCGCCGCGGCCGAGGCGACCGCGTCCCTGAGCGCGCCGTCGAGCCCAACCTCGTCGATGATCGGCGGCCGGAGCTGGCTGATGAACGTGCGGACGTCCGCCAGCTCCCGCCGCAGCGCGTCGCGCAGCTGCTGGAGCTCGGCACGCGCCTGCGGTGGATCCGATTCGAGGACGCGCTCGATGTACTCGGCCTGGAAGATCGCGTTCGAAAGCGCCCGCGCCGGGCCGTCGTGGACCTCCTGCGCGAGCCGGCTCCGCTCGGCCTCCTGTGCCTCGACGATCCGCATCCGTTCGTCCGCCGGCAGACCGCCGGCTGCGGCTCCGTCGAGGAGCGACGAATCGCCGCGCTCCAGGAAGAGCCACGTCGACTCGAGCGTCCGCGCCGCGAGCTCGAGCTTGGCGAGCTCCTGCTGGTGCATCCCGAGTTCGGTCGTCACCCGTTCGACGGTTCGGCGCAATTCCCGAATCCTTGCATCGGCGGCGCCGGCCTCGGCGGCTTCGGCGGCGGTCGGAGCTTCCGGCGCGGACGCGCCTGCGCCGTCGGCCCGATCGATCCGGTCGAGCTCGTCGCGCAGCCGGTGCCAGCGCCCCAGCTCGTCCTGATGCGCCTCGCGGTAGCGGTCGCGAACCGCCCGCAAGCTGTTCGCGCTGTAGCCCAGGGCCGCCTTCGCCTCGGCATGCAGGCCATCGAACCGGTTCTCACGGGGATCGGTCGCGGCCCGTTCCATGTCCGGGGGAGTATACGGAGCGGATTCGGGGGTCAATGCAAGGCGCACCTGCGGCGCGCAGGCGGGCGGTTCGACGCGGGAGATCAGCGCCGCGCGCACCGGCGGCGCGCAGGCCGGCGGTTCGACGCGGGAGGTCACCTCCGCGGCCCATCCAACTGCGTGCATACGCATGGAGGCAGGGACAGGCACGCATATGCATCGAGTTGGATGGGAGATCGACGTCCGGCCGGCGGCCGGTCCGGCCGGTGCGGCCGGTGCGGCGGGTCGCGCGGGCGCGGCCGGCGCGGCCGCCGCGGGCCGCAGCCGCCGCGTCGCTATGGGCAGTCGATGCTCCAGACCCGAACGTCCCGCAGCGCCTCGGCATACGCGGCGGACGCCGGCCGGGGCAGCGTCAACGGATGGAAGCAGGCAGCCGCCGGGTCACCGCTCGAGAGCGCCGCCGGCCACGACGGGATCACGCCGCCGCCGATGACCAGCAGCGTCGCGCCGAACTCGTCGGCGAGGGCGCGGACGCTGCTCGGCGGTTCGGCGGGCAGTGCGAGGCCGCGAGCGGGGGTCGCGGCGGCGATCCAGATCGGGTTGTCCGAGATGACGACGGTGCCCGCATCGAACCGTGCGCCGGCAGCCGTGACCGCGGGCCCCAGCGCGTCGTAGCGGTTCCTCGTGAAGGCCGAGCTCGCACCGAATGACGGCAGCGTCGCGACGGTGAACAGCAGCGCGCCGGCGACGGCGAACGTCGGACCCAGCCACGCAACGGGCCGCGTCCAGCCTCGTCGCCGGCCGACCCAGGCGATCGCGCCGTCGAGGGCCACCAATGCACTGACCATCAGGAGCACGTGGACGGGTCCGGCGGCATGCAGGAACGTCCCCCACGTCGTGCTGACGGGGAACAACACGCACGTGGCGAGGAATGCGATGACCGAGTAGACGAGGAGCGGACGAAGGGCGGTCCGGCGACCGATCCACGGCAGCGCGACGAGGCCGAGCACGGCGACGGGCAGGCCCAGGAACACCAGGACGTCGAACAGGTTGTGCTCGAAGCCCGTCAGCCGCAGCTGGACCAGCCGACCGAGGCCGGCATCGAGGTAGCGCGACAGGGTCGCCGGCTGGGACCAGGCGAAGATGTCCGTCCCGTCGAGCGAGAGCGCGTTCGACACCGCCTGGCCCGGAAACGGGCTGCCGAACGCCGCCCAGTCGCGCAGGGCCCACGGCAGGAACACGGCGATCGCGACGATGGCCGGGATGGCGATCGCACGCAGCCGTTCGGCTCGCGTCCGCCGGAGCGTCCACCACGCGACAGCGGCCCAGGTCGCGCCGATCCAGATCGCCTCGTTCCTGGTCAGCGCAGCGGCGCCGATCAGCACGCCCAGCGCGACGAGGCCCGGCATGCTGAGCGGTGCGTCGCCCGGCCTGCGGACGAGCCGCGTCATGAGCAGGCATGCGACGAGCGCGAGGACGGTGAACGGCATCGTCGAATCGGGCAGGGTCGAATGCAGGACGAGGCCGAGATGGACGGCCGCGGTCAGTCCTGCGCCGACCGCGAGCGTCCGCGCTCGGCCGACGGGCAGCCGGAGCTCGTTCGCCACGTCGGCGCCGATCCGCCACGCGAGGACCGGGACGAGCGCGCCGACGGCGACCGACGCGACCTGCGCCGACGAGAAGGTCGGACCGAGCAGTGCCATCGGGACGGCAGCGAGGAACGTCGGGAGCGGCAGCCAGACCTCGAAGGCCGGTCTCGGGAACACGAGCGGCGGCGTCTGGTATGACCAGATCGCGTCGGACACGAGGCCCCGCCCGTCGAGCAAATTGCGCGCGACGCTCACGTAGTAGGCGGTGTCCTCGGGCTTCGGGAAGACGATGAGCGACGCTGCCCACGCACGAACCGCGAGCGCAGAGAGGAAGACGAGGCCGGAGGACAGGACCGCCGCGCGCCGGCTCATGGCGCACACCGAGTGTCGCCCCGGTCGAAGCACACCGGGTAGAGACCGCCGGCGCGGTCGTCGCCGACGGCTGGGCTGATCCCGTCGTTGAATTCGAGCCCGACGGGCCCGATCCAGCTCGGGCGGGCCGTGCCGTCGATCACGGGCGCGACCGCGGCGACGGTGTCGGCACGGTCGAGGACCAGCCAGCGAATGTCGTAGGCGCGCGCGACCTGCTCGATCGCCGGCAGCGGATCGTCCACGAGCACGACGCCGCCGTGGCCAGTCCAGTACTTCGTCCCGGACGCGTCGATGGACATCACGCGATCGTCCGGCGCGGCACCCGCGGCCTCCAGCGCCGCGGCGACCTGCCGAAAGCGGAACGCGGCATCGCTCCACGTCGCGTGGACGGACAGCGAGCCGCCGACGCCGACCACCAGCGCGAAGGCGATTGCCGCGGCCCCGAACACCCGCCCGGCGCCCTCGGCGCTCCAGCGGCGCCGACGGGCGGCAACCCACCCGGCGGCGACGAAGATCCCCTCGAGCGCGAGCACGTAGGCGTGCGGGGCGAGCGCGATCGCCGAGTGGATGAACGTGCCGCCCGGGACGTGGATCGCGGACACGATCGCCGAGAACGCGAACAGCACGATCGCGTAGCCGAAGAACGGCCCGAAGTCGACCGAACGCCGCCGGCGCCACCCGCCGACGAGCATGAACGGCACGAGCACGACGGCACCGACGAGGACGCTGAAGATCGTCACCGCGGCGACGAACCCCTCGAGGCGCGTCGCCAGCAACGGCCCGATCCCCATCCCGAGCAGGTGGTCCAGCGTGGCCGGGGTGGTGATCGAGTTCCACTCCCCGATGTCGCGGATGAACAGGACCTTTCCGGACGCCGTCGACGGGCTCAGCGAGCCGAAGACCGCGAGCTGGCGGGCGAACCATGGCACGACGCAGAGCGCGAACAGGGCCACGCACGCGACGGCTGCGCCGAACGGGATCCGCGGCGCTCGCTCGCCCGCCGAACGCCATGCCCGCCAGCGATCCCAGGCGAACGCGAGCCCGACGACCCCGCCGACGAGGACGCCGTCGTTTCGGGCGAGGGTCGCGAGACCCACGAGCAGGCCGGCGAGCGCGTAGTCGCGCCTCGCGTGCCGTTCGCCCTTGAGTGCCCGCGCCGTCAGCCATAGCGCGCCGGCGACAGCCGGCTCGTACAGCCCGAAGTTGTCCGGCTGGGCGACGAAGGGCGTCGCCAGCGCCGGGACCGCCGCAAGAACGCCGGCGCCCACGGCGACGAACCTCCGCGTGCCGGCGTCGACGCCGATCCGCCACGCGAGCGGCGCAGCGAGCGCGCCGAGCAGCGCAAAGGGCAGGGCCGCGGCCCATGCCTGCTCGCCGAACACGGCGAGGAACGGCAGCTGGACGATGGACGCGAGCGGCATCCAGTGGGCGTTCGAGGCGATCGGCAGGAACGGGTTGGCGGGCAGCTTCCCGCCGACCTCGGCGAAGATCCAGACGAAGTCGACGCTGAAGCCGCGACCCTCGTGGAGCGCCCGCGCGACGTCCGCGTAGTAGAAGGAATCCGGGTACGCGGGGTCCGGGAAATGCGCGATCAGGAGGAGCCGGACGCCCAGCGCGAGCGCGTAGAGCAGCAACGGGGTCCGCACGGCCGGTGCAGCCTAGCACCGGCTCCGGGCCGTCCGAAGGGGTACGGATCGGCTACCGACTGGCCGTGACCGCCGCGTACGATGCCCCCGATGGAGGCTGCCATCGCGACCCCGGCCGCACGCCGGTCGCGTCCCGCGTGGGTTCGCGCCATCCGTGACGGATCGATCGTCGCGGGCCTCCTCTTTGCGGCCTACCTCTTCCTCGACGTCGCACCGAAGGCCGGCACGTTCGGCTTCGACGCGTTCGCCTATTGGAGCATCGACCCGGCCCAGCCCTACCGGGCGACCGCCGGAGCGCTCGGCGCGTTCACGTACTCGCCGGTCATCGCCCGGCTGTTCGAGCCGTTCGGCCAGCTCGCCTTCGGGCAGTACCTGTGGCTCTGGTCGGCGGCCCTCCTCGGCACGGCGATCTGGCTCGGCGGTCGCTGGGCGCTCGCCGTCCTCGCCTTCCCGCCGGTGGCCCTCGAGCTCTACCACGGCAACGTCCACCTGCTGATGGCCGCCGCGATCGTCCTCGGGTTCCGCTACCCGGCCGCGTGGGCGTTCGTGCTCCTCACCAAGGTCACGCCCGGTGTCGGCCTCGTCTGGTTCCTCGTCCGGCGCGAGTGGCAGCGCCTCGTGATCGCGCTCGGCGTGACGGCGATCCTCGTCGTCGCCTCCCTCGCCGTCGACTCGCGCCTGTGGACCGCATGGGTCACGGACAGCCTCGGCGCGACCGCCGCCGGCGCACCGCTCAACCAGCTCTCGCTGCCGATCCCGCTCTGGCTGCGCGTGCCCGCCGCCGCGCTGCTCGTCGCGTGGGGCGGGCGAACCGATCGGGCGTGGACGGTTCCGGTCGCCGCGACCCTGGCGCTCCCGGTCCTCTGGCCGACCGGCTTCGCGGTCCTCGCCGCGCTCTGGCCGATCGCCCAGCGGCGACCGGGGCTGACGGACGACGGAACGCTGCGGCCCCGTCGACGCGTGGTCAGGCCGGAGCCGGGCTGACCGTCGACGCGACCACTGCCGGCCGAATCGAAGCGAGCGGCGGAGGCTCGAGGAGTGCCGGCCAGCGCTGGCCGGCGACGAAGGCAACGGCCGTGATCCCGATCCCGAGCCACATGCCGAGCTCGGTGAACGTGCCGACGAAGAACCCGGCGAGGATCGCGGCCTCGCGGCGGATCGACAGCCAGGCGGGAAGCATGAACAGGACCCCGAAGACATGGAGTGAAGGCGCCCCGAGCACCGCGAGCAGGCCGACCCAGGCGCCCGGGTCGCGGCGCGGGACGACGACGAGCAGGACGACGGACAGCGCGGTGATCCCGAGCGCGACGACGCCGGGGAGGTAGCGCCCGACCGAGATCCCGGCGAGCTGCCAGTTCGGGTCGGCTGCGCGGCGTGCCTGGGCGAGCCAGTCGAACCACGTCTGGAGGCCGACGAACGGAAGCGTCACGAGGACGAGCAGGAGCGCGAGCCCGGCCCCTGTCAGCGCCGCGCTGGGGCGACGGACGGCCAGCCACGCCCACGGGTGAAGCTCGCTCACCTTGAACACCGCGATCACCGTCGCCAGGATGCCGTCACGGGCTGCGCCTGCCTCCGGGCGCGAGGGATCGCGCCACACCGGGTGGAGGTCGGCCTCTCCGTCGGCCGCCCGATAGAAGAGGGCGACGAACGCCGCGAAGAGAAGGATCTGGACGTTGCCCCCGATGATTCCCTCGGCGAACGGGGGCGCGATGAGGACGGCCGGCCACCAGACGGGCGGGATCCGGAGCCGGCGGCAGGCCCACGCGGCGGCGAGCAGGCAGATCGCGACCCAGCCGTAGAGGAGCAGCTGCCGCGGCAGGGCGAGAAGGAGCGAGACGAACGGCAGGACGACGGGCGGATAGAGGAACGGCAGGTCCGGACCGGGTGGCGCGGCGAAGCTCGACGCGAGGTACGGCTGACCGCCGCTCGTCCAGCGGGCCGCCGCGCGGAGCGGGATCTCGAGGTCGATCCCCGGCATGTGGACCCGGACGAGCTCCCAGAACCCGATGAGCGTCGGGACGACCGCGACCACGATGAGCCCGAACCGGAGCAACCGATTGGGCGGTGTGCCCGGCGTGAGCGCCCGGATGCGCGGTCTGCCGGTTCCGGCGGTCATGCCGGTCCGCCGTTCGGGACCGGTCGGGAGAGCGGCCAGCGCGGCCGCCAGGCGAACAGGTCACGCAGGGTGGCGAAGCCGCCGTGGCGACGCCCGAGCCAGGCGACGACCGGCAGGCTCATCGGGATCGCGTCCTCCAGTGAGTAGTACCAGGCGGCATCGCTGTTCCGGACGGCGGTCAGGTAGTCGCGCCACACGTCGAGCGTCAGGAGGCTCGCGACCGCGACGATCGCGGCCGCGATCCACCACGATCGTCGCCGGCCGCCGACGAGCGCGAACGGCGCGAGCGACGGCTTGAGGGCGACGAGGACCCCCGGCCAGCCCAGGACGATCCCGGCGGCGACCGCGGCGATCACCCACATGTTCGAGTTGCCGTACAGCAGGTCGGACAGGTTCCGGGGCCATGCCGCGCAGAACACGAGCAGGGGCCACGTCCACATCGCCGGCCGGAGCCTCGCCACGACCAGCCCGATCACCGCGAGCGGGATCGCCCACCACAGCGGGAACGGAAGCCAGCGCAGCGCCGCGAAGAACGGGATCGCGATGGGCGGGTAGAGGACGTCGACGTCGGCCTGGACCACGTACGGCCCGGCCAGCTGGCGGGGCAGGTAGAACTGCCCCGTGTCGAGCCACCGCTCGCCGACGCCGCGGTAGTAGGCGAGGTCCGTGCCCAGCGCGTGCTGTCCGTCGATGTAGGGCCACAGGAACGCGAGCTCCCAGGCCGCGACGAGGAGCAGGACGCCGGTCAGCACGAGGGCGACGAGACGGCCGCGATCCGTCGCGCCGATCACGCTCCCGCGCCCGCGTCGGCAGAGGCGTCGCGCAGAGACCCCGCCACGATCGGGCGATCGAGCGCGTGCAGCTCGACCGGAAGCCGCCGCCCGGCGCGGTCCCAGGTGATGCGGATGAGCCGAAGTGACATGAACGCGATCACGGCGAACGGCAGGATGCCGCGCTCGGGGATCGCGATCAATGCCGCGAGCAGGGGGGACGCGACCGGCAGCGCGAGGATCGAGTAGTGGAGCTCGCTGCTGGGCCACAGCGCCGGAACGGCGAGCCAGGCCACCGTCCGACGGTCGTAGTAGGCGAGCAGCGCGAGCAGCGCCGCCCCCACCGGGACGAGGAACGGGTAGCGCATGAGCGAGTAGCCGCCGTCCGATTCGGACAGCAGCCGGCCGGAGAGCTGCCCGAACTGGTGGACGTACGAGACCCACAGCGACGGCGCGACGATCGCGGTCGCGAACACGAGGCCGATCGACAGCGCGACCGCCCGGGCCCGACCGAGCAGCGCGAGCGGCACGAGTGCATAGATCTTGAGGACCGAACCCACGGCGCCCAGCACCGGGTTTCCAGCGACGAGGAGCGCCATGAGGACGACGCCCGGGTTACCGCTCCACACGCCTTCGAGAAGCGGCGGGAACAGGAGCCACCAGATCGGCAGGCCCACCCTCCGCACGACGAAGACCGCGCTCGCGGCGCTCAGCAGCACCCACGCCGCGACGAAGAGGGATTCAGGCAGCAACGTCGCCGGAGCGAACAGCACGACCGACGTCGGCAGCCCGGCGAAGTGGTAGTAGTTCGTGCCGTAGCTCACCGAGTAGCTGGCGACGGCGTCCCACGGGTTCGCCCCCGCGAGCCAGGCCGCGGAGCCGCGGTAGTAGATGCGTGCGTCGACGCCGATCGCGTCGAGTCCGAGCAGGGCCAGATAGCCCGGTCCCAGGATCGCGAACCAGACGAGCAGCAGCAGCGACGATCGCCGAGCGAGCGTCGATCGCAGCCAGTCGAGCCTCCGGGGCGCCATCCCCGAATGGTTCCTGATGACCGCCTCCTGCCCGCAACGACCCGAAGGTACCGGCCCGGATGGGTCCGGCGGGGTCTAGGGTAGTCAGCTGCGCAACACGTACGATCCGCGCCGTGGCACGAGTCGGCGCCCTGCGGTCGCCCGGTTTCGCTCGTCCCGTTCGGCTCGGGCTGTTCGCGGCCGCGGCACTGGGGGCGCTCCTCGGCATCGCGATGCTCGCCATGCACCTGTCGAGCGACCCGCTCGCCGATGTGCACGCGTACTACGACGCCGGCGCCCGACTGAACGCCGGGCTGCCGCTCTACGCGCAGGGGGCGACGACGAACGAGGCGGGCTTCTACCGCTACCCGCCGCTCCTCGCGATCGCCTTCCGCCCGCTCGCGCTGCTGTCGTTTCCTCTCGCTGCGGCCATCTGGGAAGTCCTGGTCCTGGCGAGCCTCGCCGCACTCGTCGTCCGGCTCGGTGCTCGTCGGTTCGAGACGTGGGTCGCCCTCGGCCTGCTGGCGCTGCCGACCGCCTGGGCCGTCTCGATCGGCCAGGCGCAGGTTCCGCTGACGACCCTCCTGGCGCTCGGCACCCCGGCGAGCGTCGCCCTGGCCGCGCAGCTCAAGCTCTTCCCGGCACTCGTCGCCGTGTGGTGGCTGGGCCGCGGAGACCGCCCGGCGCTCCTGCGGTTCGTCGCCTGGCTCGTCGCCCTGACGCTCGTCCAGCTCGTCCTGGAGCCGAAGGCCACGCTCGATTTCGTCGGGTCGGCCTGGGCGGACCAGGTCGGCGAGGTCCGCAACCTCTCGCCGTACGTCCTGTCGCCGGTCCTCTGGGCCGTGCTCGTGGTGGCTGGCGCGCTCGTCGCGCTGCGGCTGGCGCCCGGTAGATGGGGCTGGCCGGCCGCCGTCGCGCTGTCGGTCCTCGCCTCGCCTCGGCTGCTCGTGTACATGCTCATGACCCTGCTCGCGGCAGCCCGCACACCCGGAGACGGACCTCGGTCGGCCGCGGCGACGGCGGCGGCGGCCGCGCCGGTTCGGTGACGGCCCTGTCGATCCGGCGAGCGCGAGCCGTCGACCTCTCGCCCGTCGTCGGCGTCGCCGCGATCGTTGCCGTCGGCCTCGTGTTCCTCGTCTGCGCACGGCTCTACGACGCCCATCGCGGCGACTTCTTCTACCTCGCGGACGCGTTCCTCCACGGTCGAACCTGGCTCGACGTGAAGCCCGGGCCGCAGGACGTCATCGCCGTCGACGATCGCTACTACGTCCCGTTCGGGCCGTTTCCGGCGATCCTGCTCGCGCCGCTCGTCGCGCTGTTGGGCCCGCAGAACGCAGACGCGCTCGAGCCGGCGGTCGATGCGCTTCTCGCGGCCGCGGCCGCCGGTCTCGGCTGGTGGCTGACGATCCGTGGCGGCGTCGAACGACTCACGGACCGGCTCTTCCTCGTCGCGCTGCTCGCGTTCAGCACGCCACTGTGGTGGATCACGACACGCGGCGGCGTCTGGCACACCGGACAGCTCGTCGCGACAGTCGTCACGCTCGCGGCCCTCGTCGAGGCGTTCGGACGCCGGCGCGCGGTCGTTCTCGGGCTGCTCGCCGGCGCCGCGTTCCTGAGTCGCGCGCCACTCGCGTTCGCCGTGCCGTTCTACGCCTGGGCCGCCGCCGAGGGCGCTCGTGGCCGGACGGCCAATCTCCGCCCGGGCCTCGAACGAGCGGTTCGGTCTGCCGTCATCGTCGGCGTGGCGGCGGCGCCGTCGCTGGCGTTCTTCCTCTGGTACAACGCCGTTCGCTTCGGGTCCCCGCTCGAGTCCGGGTACGCCCTCGCGGTCGTCCCGCCGTTTCTCGAGGTCCAGCGGCAGGCGGGCCTCTTCTCGCTCGCGCACCTGTCGATGAACCTCGACTACCTGCTGATCCACCTGCCCCGGCGCGTCGACGCCTTCCCGTTCTTCCAGCCCGACGGGTTCGGGCTGTCGATCTTCCTGACGAGCCCGGGCTTCCTCGTCGGGGCGCTCGCGCCCTGGCGCTCCTCGCTGGTTCGGGCGCTCGGGCTGACGACCCTCGCCGTGCTCGTCCCGAGCCTCCTCTACTACGGCGGGGGATGGCTCCAGTACGGCTACCGCTACGCCCTCGACGCCCTGCCGTTCCTGTTCGCCATCGTCGTCGTCGCCGTGGCACGCCGGGGAATGCCGACCGGCGGCCGGCTGCTCATCGGCCTCGGGATCCTCGTCAACGCGGGCGGGATCTACTGGGCATACCGCCTGTGACGCCCTCGGCGACGGCCCGCGTGCCGGCGAGCGCGCGCCTGGCGATGGACCGAACGGGTGTCCTCGTCGCGATCACCGCACTCACCGCCATCGTCGGCATCGGGGTGGGAATCGCGATCGCCCCGAACGCGTGGGCGGTGGACGCGGAACGGAATCTTCGGGCCGCCCGAGACCTGGTGGCCGGTCAGTTCGGGACCGACCACGGCTACGTCTACTCGCCGCTCGCGGCCGCGCTCACCGTTCCGTGGACCTGGATCCCGCAGGCACTCGCGATCTCCCTGTGGCTCGCGCTCCGACTCGGTCTGCTCGCGGCCGGCACCGCCGTCGCGACCCGCGGCCGTCCGGCAGCGGAACGGCTCCTCGTCTTCGTCGCCGTCGCGCTGTTCGTGCCGACCCTCTACGACCTCCTCCTCGGCAACGTCTCGATCCTCCTCGCCGCGGCCGTCGCGCTCGTCGCCTGGCGACGCGACGCGACGTGGACCGGGATCGCGCTCGGGCTCGTCCTCGCGACCGTCCCGAAGCCGCAGCTCGTCCCGATCCTCATCTGGATGCTCGCCTACCGGCGGCAGGCACTCGTCGGAACCGTCGTGACGGCCGCGGGAGCCACCGGTCTCGCGGCGCTGGCGCTCGGCGCGCCCGCGTACGGCGCGTGGATCGCCGTCCTTCGCTCGGTGGACTACCTCTCGAGCCCGATGTACGGAAACCTCTCGCTGTTCGCGTTCCTGCCGGGACCCATCGCCCTGGCGGCCGCCGTCGCCGCGCTCGTCGCATCGGCCGTCGCGCTGCGACGCGGGGAGCTGCCCGGCCTCGTTGCTTGCATCGCTCTCGGGCTGCTGATCGCGCCATACACGCTGGCCTACGCCGCCGTCCTGCTGCTCGTCGCCCTGCCGGCGCTCGCGACCGCCGCGCCCCGCGCGACCGTCGCGCTCGCGCTGACCGCCTCCCTCGGCGTCATCGTCGCGCTGCCGCTCTGGCTCGGCGGCGTCGTCGCCGCGGCGCTCTCTGCTCCCCGTGACCGCTGGCCGCGGCGGTGAGGACGGCGCCCGTCCTCCTTGCGATCTTCGTCCTGTCCGGCGTGGCCGGGCTCGTCTACGAGGTCGTCTGGGCGCGCCAGCTCGTGCTCGTCTTCGGGAACACGACCCAGGCGATCTCGGCGATCCTCACGGGGTTCTTCGCCGGAATGGCGATCGGCAGCTGGGTCGGCGGCCGGATCGCCGATCGGGTCCGAAACGCGGTGGCCTTCTACGGCGGCCTCGAGGTCGTCCTCGCCGTCGTCGCGATCGCCACGTCGGTGACGTTCCGGCTCGTCGGAGACGTCTACCGCGGCGCCTTCGTCTCCCTCGAGAGCGAGCCGGTCGCCCTCGCGCTCGTCCGCTTCGCGCTCGCGCTGCTCGCGCTCGCGCCGGCGACCGTGATGATGGGCGCCACCCTGCCGACCCTCACCCGCGCCCTCGCTCGGCGCAGCAGCGGCTTGTCGTCGGCGTTCTCGCGCCTGTACGCCGCGAACACGATCGGCGGGATCGCCGGCACCGTCCTTGCCGGCTTCGTCCTGATCGAGCTCGTCGGGCTGTCGTGGACGCTCGCCTTCGGCGCGGCCTGCTCGCTGATCGCGGGTGTCGGAGCGCTCGTCGTGTCGCGCCGTCCGGACCTGAGGCCGGCACTCGAACCACCAGAACGGTCCGCGGCACCGACGGAGCCCCGGGCCAGGCGAACCGTCAGCCGCCCGGGCCTCGCGCTGTCGCTCGCGTTCGCGTCCGGACTCACCTCGCTGGGCTACCAGACGCTGTGGAACCGGCTCATCGGCTCGGGCACCGGCAGCTCGACGTACGTCTTCAGCCTCATCCTCGCGGTCTTCCTCGTCGGGCTCGCGATCGGGGCGCTGATCTTCACCCGCCTGCGAAATCGCGGCACGGACGTCGTCGCGCTGCTCGCGTTCTCGCAGGTCGCCGTCGCCGGCCTCGCGATCGTCGGGATGAGCCTCATCGCGGCGAACACCTCGAGCCCGCTTGGGCTCGAGTTCGGGTTCGCGCGGCTGCTCACCGACTTCGCCTTCCCCACGGTGCTCGTCGTGCTGCCGACGACGATCCTGCTCGGGATCACGTTCCCGGCCACGAGCGCGCTCGTCGCCGAGGACGAGCGTCGGACCGGCACGCACGCCGGTGGGCTGCTCGCCGCGAACACCCTCGGCGCGATCGTCGGCACGTTCGTCCTGCCGTTCTTCGTCATCCCGGCGATCGGGTCACCGGCCAGCCTCGGCGGGCTCGCGCTCGTGAATCTCGGAACCGGCCTCGCGCTCGCCGCGCGCTCCGCGCGCGAGGGCCATCGCTGGCTCGCGCCCGCCGGGTTCGGTGGCCTCGTCGTCGTCCTGCTCGTGGTCGCGATCGCCACGAACCGGACGTTCGTGGACCCGAGCGTCACGCGGATCGCCCGTGCCGGCGGCACCGTCTACGCCAGCACCGAGGACGAGATCGCCTCCGTCCAGGCGGGCGACTTCGGAGGCGTGAAGCAGATCTGGGTCGCAGGCTCCTCGATGACGGTCATCACGATCGACACCAAGCTCATGCCCATCCTCTCGCTCGCGCTCCGGCCGGCGGCGAAGACGATCCTCACGGTCGCCTTTGGCATGGGCACCGCGTACCGGAACGCGCTCATCGCGGGCCTCGACACCGAGGCCGTCGAGCTCGTCCCGTCCGTTCCCGGGATGCTGGGCTGGTTCTACCCCGACGCCCCGGCCGTCCTCGCGAACCCCGACGGCACGATCACGATCGCGGACGGGCGGAACCACGTCGAGCTCACGCCGAAGCGCTACGACATCATCGTCACGGACCCACCGCCGCCGATCGAGACCGCCGGCGTCTCGGTCATCGCCTCGCTCGAGTACTACCTGGCCGGACGCAGCCGGCTCACCTCCGGCGGCGTGATGATGGAGTGGGTCCCGAACGACGAGACGATCGACGAGTTCCGGACCCAGGTCCGGACGTTCGCCGCCGCGTTCCCGCACGTCCTCGTCGCGATCGGTCCGGGCGGGCACGGTTGCTACCTGTTCGGCTCGGAAGCGCCGCTCGCGTTCGACGAGGCAGGCCTCCGGGCCGCGCTCTCGCGGCCGGGCGTCGTGGACGACCTCGACTCGGTGGGAGACGCGCCGGTCCACGGGCTCGAACCGTGGATCACCGCCGCCGGCCGCCTCGCCTGGCTGAACGACTCGAACGTCCATGCCTTCGCGGGCGATGGACCGCTCATCACCGACGACCGGCCGCTGCCGGAGTACTTCCTGCTCCGCCATCTGTTCGGCCCGCCGTCGCCGATGGTCACGCCGGGCGAGCTTCGCCGGCTCGTCCCCGGGTCGTAGACTCGCTGGCCGTGGACGCCCGCTCGCTGACGCTCGTCCTGCCCGCGTACAACGAGGCCGGCCGCCTCGAATCGGCGCTCGACGAGCTGTTCGGATACCTGGCCCGGCGGGGCGAGCGAGCGCGCGACGGAGCGCCCGGGGCCTCGCTGCTGCCCGAATCGATCGACGTCCTCGTCGTCGACGACGGCAGCACGGACCGCACGGCGAGCATCGTCCGCGCCCGGCCGGAGGCCGCGGATGGCGCGCGGATCCCCTTGTCCCTCCTCGCGGTCGCACACGGCGGCAAGGGCGCGGCCGTCGCGGCCGGGATGCTCGCGGCGAGCGGCGAGCTCGTCGCGTTCGCGGATGCCGACATGGCGACGCCTCCGGATCAGCTGCCGCTCCTCG